>JAPHSX010000026.1 GCA_026196575.1 Gammaproteobacteria bacterium
ACCATTGTCGCCTGCAGGATGTTGAGCTCGTCGATCTCCTCTACCTCGCAGCGGCCGATGGCCCAGGCCAGTGCCTTCCCCCTGATCTCATCGAACAGCCGCTCACGCTTTTTCTCGCTGAGTGCCTTGGAGTCGGCCAGCCCGGCAATCGGCCTGTCGGGGTCGAGGATCACCGCGGCGGTGACCACCGGCCCGGCCAGCGGGCCACGCCCCACCTCATCGACCCCGGCCACCAGCCGTGCCGTCGTCGCAAACTCAAAACTCGATTGCATAAAAAATCACACCACTAAACCGCCCACGGAGGGGGCAGTGTAATGAAAAAGGGGACGGGGAACGACACCTCCCCGTCAGGGGAAGGGCATCAGATAAATCAGGCGGCCTGCACCGGGATGGTGTTGGCGGTATGGGTGACGCGATTGTTGCCGTCGAAGTAGATCATCGTCGGTTTGAAGGTCGCCAGCTCCCGCTCATCGAGCTGCACGTAGGCGGCGATGATAATGAGATCGTCCGGATTAGCCTTGTGGGCGGCGGCCCCGTTGATCGAGATCACCCCGGAGCCATCCTCGGCGCGAATTGCATAGGTGGTAAAGCGCTCGCCATTGGTAACGTTGTAGATCTGGATCTGCTCGTACTCGCGGATCCCGGAAAGCTGCAACAATTTGCCGTCAATGGCGCAGGAACCCTCGTACTCCAACTCGGCGTGAGTCACCCGTACGCGGTGTAACTTGGCTTTTAACATGGTGCAAATCATTGTCGAGATGCTTCCTCGGTGTTAATCAACGGCTAATTATGCGGGCTTGTCTGCCCGGATTCAATGGCTGCGACAAAGACCATTTTTATGATGCGTGAAACTTAATCAAGAGTAATCAACAGGTTATCAATCAGTCGTGCCCGACCCAGATAGGCCGCGGCCAGCACCACCAGCCGCCGCTCCCCGGCCTGCGGCAGCTGCAGATCCGCCGCACGGCGAATGGTGAGGTAGTCGGGACGCAGCCCCGCGGCCTGCAACCGGGTTGCCGCTGCTGTCTCGATGGTGGCAAGGTCGCGCCCGCCGCCGGTCAACTCTGCGTCCACATCGCGCAGCACCTGATAGAGGGCGGGGGCGATGGCCCGCTCCTCCGGGGTGAGATAGCCGTTGCGCGAACTCATCGCCAGCCCATCGGCCTCGCGCTCGGTCGGCACGCCGATAAGCTCCAGCGGGATATTCAGGTCACGGGCCATCAGGCGCAATATGCTCAGTTGCTGATAATCCTTTTCGCCAAAGAGGGCCAGCTCCGGCTGCACCATGTTGAACAGCTTGGCCACCACGGTGGCGACGCCGCGAAAGTGGCCGGGGCGACTCGCCCCGCAGAGGATATCGGAAAGTCCCGGTACCTCGACAAAGGTGCCCCCCTCCCGGCCATGCGGGTAGATCTCGGCCTCACTCGGCAGAAACAGCAGATCCACCCCCGCCTCGCGCAGCCTGGCCTCGTCCTGTTCCGGGGTGTGGGGGTAGGCGGCAAAATCCTCACCGGCCCCGAACTGCAACGGGTTGACGAAGATGCTCACCACCACCCGTGGTGCACGCGCCCGTGCCTCTCGCACCAGCTTGAGGTGGCCGGCGTGCAGGTTGCCCATGGTCGGCACAAAGGCGACCCGCTCCCCGGCGCGTAACCAGTCGCGGCGCACCCGGCGTAGTTCATCAATGGTGGAGACTATCTGCATGTAGAAAATGGTGTGAGGAGACGTTAATCGAAGCCGTGCTGCGCAGCGGGGAAGGTGCCCGCCTTCACCTGACTGGCGTAGGCGGTGATCGCCCCCCGTACCGATCCGGCCTCGGCAAGAAAGTCGTGTGAGAAGCTGGGGCGCTTGCCGGGGGTGATGCCGAGCATGTCGTAGAGCACCAGTACCTGACCGTCGGTCGCGGCCCCGGCGCCGATGCCAATCACCGGGATGGTGAGTGCCGCGGTGATCTCACCGGCCAGCGTCCGTGGCACACACTCCAGCACCAGCAGATCGGCCCCCGCCTGCTGCAGCGCCCGCGCATCGGCCACCATCTGCTCTGCCACCGCCGCCTCGCGCCCCTGAATCTTGTAGCCACCCAGCTTGTGCACCGACTGTGGCAGCAGGCCGAGGTGGGCACAGACCGGCACCCCGTTCTCGGCGAGGCGGCGCACGGTATCGAGCCGCAGCGCCCCCCCCTCCAGCTTCACCATCCGCGCCCCGCCCTCCTTCATCAGGCGGGCGGCACTGGTGAGCGCCTGCTCGGTGGTGGCATAACTCATGAAGGGGAGATCAGAGACCACCAGGGCGCGCTTCGCCGCCCGCGCCACCAGCGAGCTGTGGTAGACCATCTCATCCACCGTTACCGGGATGGTGCTCTCACGCCCCTGCACCACCATGCCCAAGGAGTCGCCGACCAGCAGCACCTCGACCCCGGCCTCATCGATGAGCTGCGCGAAGCTGGCGTCATAGGCGGTAAGTGCGGCGAACTTCTCGCCGCGCTGCTTCAGCTGTTGCAGGGTGGAGACGGTGATCGACGACATGACAACCTCACAGCATTGAGGGGATGGGATTGAAATAGTGACGACCGCGCTTCACCTCGCGAATGCGCTCCAGCAACATAATGTAATCCTCGTCGCTCCCGGCCAGATCGATCTCGGCGGCATTGACGATAAGCAACGGGGTCGCCGTATAGTCATAAAAAAAGCGTGCATAGCCCTCCATCACCCGGCGCAGATAGTCGCTGCTGATAGCCCCCTCACCACGCCGGCCACGCCTGGCGATACGTTGCTGCAACGTCTCCAGCGGCGCCTGCAGATAGACCACCAGGTCAGGGCGCGGCGCATCCATGGCAAGCAGCGCGTAGGCCTGTTCATAGAGCCGCAACTCATCCTGATCGAGGGTCATCCCGGCGAAGAGGCGATCCTTCTCCAGCATGAAGTCGGCCACCCGCACCGGCTCGAAGAGATCACCCTGGCGCAGCTCCTGCATCTGCCGGGCACGCTGAAAGAGAAAGAACATCTGCGTTGGCAGCGCAGCGGCGCGCGGATCCTCATAATAGCGCTCAAGAAAGGGATTCTCCTCGGCCCCCTCCAGCAACAGCTCACAGCCGAAGGTCTCGGCCAGACGACGTGCCAGTGTCGTCTTGCCGACACCGATGGGGCCCTCAATCACGATAAAACGGGGGTCACTCACACACAATTCCGCTATTCATTTTGTCGGCCAAGAGAGCAAGAGAGGTGGCACAGTTGGCGCAAGGATAGCACGGCCTCAAAGGCACGTCCCCGCCTCTTCCGCCGCCACCAGCCACATCCCCGCCATTTCGCTGCGCGGCAGGGCCTCGCACAGCAGCTGCGGAGTCTCGCCGTTTGGCAGGCGCAGCAGCGGCGCGATATCCGCCAGCGGCCGCAAGACAAAGCCGCGCTGTGCCATTTCGGCATGGGGAACAGTGAGACGCGGCTCGTCAATTACCGCCTCCCCATACAGCAGCAGATCCAGATCCAGGGTACGCGGCCCCCAGCGCACCGCGCCGCGCTGGCGGCCATGACGCCGCTCGATCGCCTGCAACCCGTCCAGCAGCGCCAGGGGTGAGAGACGGGTATCAATCGCCGCCACGGCATTGATGTAGTACGGCTGCCCGGCAGGGCCAAGTGGTGTACTCCGATAGAGCGGCGAGACGGCAACCAGAGCGGTTTGCGGCAGCTGTGCCAGCTCGGAAATCGCCACCCTGACCTGCCGGAGTGGCGACGCAAGATTGCTGCCAAGCCCGATGTAGGCCCGAACGCGGGGCGAGGGGTTCAACACGGGTTCAGGTCGCGGCTTTGGCCGGACGTTTGCGTGGCGGGCGGCGGCGCTTCCTGGCGCCGCCACCGCTATTGGCGCGCACCATGGTTTGGCGCTGCGCCTCATCGGCCTCCTGAAAACGGCTCCACCAGTTGGCCAGCTCCTGCACCGGCTCACCGCTCTTGGCCCGCAGCAACAGAAAGTCGTAGGCGGCGCGAAAGCGTTTCTGCTCCAGCAGCTTGAAGGCGCGCCCGCCAACGCCACTGGCCAGACGCTCCTGCCACTCCCAGATCTCGCGCGACTGCAGGCTGAAGCGCTTGGGCAGCCCCACCCGCTTCACCTGTCGTGCCACCACCGCATCACCGGCCAGCTGCATCGCCTGAATCGACGGCATCTTTCTGCGCTCGAACAATTCCGCCTCACGGCGCACCGGCTCCCACAACAGCGCGGCGTAGAGAAATGCCGGGGTGACCGGTTGTCCCCTGGCAATGCGTGCGTCGGTATTCTCCAGCGCGTTCAACAGCAGGGTGTGTGGGAAGTTATCCTGTTCCTCGGCCAGCGCCAGCTCCGTATCGGGGAAGAGGTGACCGAAGAGGCGATAATGACGCAGCAACTCATAGGTGCCGACACCGTTGCCCGTGAGCAGTAACTTCAGACTCTCATCGAAGAGGCGCGCCGAGGCGACCTCCTCCAGCAGATAACCCAGCTCGCGAATAGCCCTCTCGCTCTGCGGGTCGATGCGAAATCCGAGCTTGGCGGCAAAGCGCACCGCGCGCAGCATGCGCACTGGGTCTTCGCGAAAGCGCTGTGCCGGATCACCGATCATACGCATCCGCCCCGCCTTCAGATCGGCCATGCCGCCGGTGTAGTCGACGACCGAGAAGTCCTTGATGTTGTAGTAGAGGGCGTTGACCGTAAAGTCACGCCGCCAAGCATCCTCCTCCAGCGTGCCGTAGACGTTGTCACGCAGCACGATGCCGTTGGCGCTCACCGACTTGTCGTTACCCTCACTCTCCTCGGCCAGTCCGCGAAAGGTGGCCACCTCGATAATCTCCCGCCCGAAGTGGACATGGGCGAGGCGAAAGCGCCGCCCGATGATGCGGCAGTTGCGAAACAGGCGCCGCACCTCCTCGGGGCTGGCGTCGGTGGCCACATCGAAATCCTTGGGCTCACGCCCGAGCAGCAGGTCACGCACTCCACCACCGACCAGATAGGCCTCGTAACCGCCCTGACTGAGGCGATAGAGCACCTTCAGCGCATATTCACTGATATTGGAACGGGAGATCCCGTGTTCGGCGCGGGGGATGATGCGGGCCGAGGTGGGCCGTTCACCCCGCATTGCGGGGTTATCGCCACTCCTCTTCCAGGGATTTTTTAGCCACGAAAACATCGACCTATGGTAGCACGCCTTGAGCCGCGCTCCACACCTTCGCTAGAGTGAAAGCGTGATCGCCAATCCCAGGGTCTGCATTTCACTCCTGGGTTGGTGTATGGCGTAGTAGTTGCCATCAATCTCATTGTAAACAACGTCATCATCAGACTTGTCAAAGAGATAGCCGTCATAATCCAGACTAAAGGTGAGACGGTCACTTATCTGGTAATGCCAGGTCAGATAGAGCGAGGGACGCCCCTTGGGACTGAGGTTTACCTCATCGGTGTAACCGTAGGCCGAAAGATCAACACGTTCTGCTACCGCAAGCGGTAACTTGACCCCCAGCTCCAGCCGCCATGCCACGGGAACAAGGTAAACACCGGCAAGCCGGCCATAGGTGACCCGATACTCCTCATTGTAACCACCGGCCCCCTGCAGACTGCGCTCCCAGCCATCCAGGCCAAGGGCTAATCGCAACGCCGCCCCCGCCATTCCCGCCGAGGGCAGCTGGCCGGGAAAGTAACCAATCCCCGCCTCCAAACCATAACCGCGATAGTCGGTATCGGTACTCACCGGCACACCCGACTGGGTCTGTCCTTCATAGTCCACCGAGCCGAAGGCAAACCCGGCGGTAACGTCACCCTGCCACTTCGAGTTAAACGCGCTTTTGCCATGCAGTGCGACCCGATGGCGAAACCCGCTCTCATCCAGCAACTTGTGCCCGCTGTTATCAAACTCCTCCCAGAGAAAGCGCTCCACTGCATAAGAGACCTGGATCTCCTCCGCCCCCACCCACGCGGGAAGCAACACCAGCAGCCAACTCATCCTGCGCCACATACTCACCCTCCTCACTCCACTCACAGACCTGAGATATATCATATGTAGATATCATCATGCTGGATTTGACCCCCATTTCCCTGCTGGGGTAACGTAGGCGCCAATTTTCCGTGGAGAACGAACGTGGCGAAGAAGCCGGTAGCGGAGCAACCCGCATTCAACTTTGAGAAGGCCCTTGCAGAGCTGGAGCAGTTGGTGAGCAAAATGGAACAGGGCGACCTGACCCTGGAGCAGTCGCTGCAGGAGTTCGAACGCGGGGTGGGGCTGACCCGCCACTGCCAGCAAGCGTTGCAGGAGGCAGAGCAGCGGGTGGAGATCCTGCTGCAAAAGAGTGCCGATGCCGAATTGAGCCCCTTTAACAGCGACGAACCCTGAGCCGTGCCGCTTAAAGCCTATCTGCAGACCTGCCGCGAGCGGGTCGACCACGCCCTGGCCCAGTGGCTTCCCGATGAATCGCTGCCGCCACAACAGCTCCATGCGGCAATGCGCTATGCGCTACTTGGCGGCGGCAAGCGGGTGCGCCCGGTGCTGCTCTACGCCACCGGCGCGGCGCTGGGGGTGGAACCCTCCCGCCTCGATGGCCCCGCCTGCGCGGTGGAGATGATTCACGCCTACTCGCTGGTTCATGACGACCTGCCGGCGATGGACGATGACGAGCTGCGCCGCGGCCGCCCCACCTGCCACATCGCCTTTGACGAGGCGACGGCGATCCTTGCCGGTGATGCCCTCCTCACCCTTGCCTTCGAGGTGTTGGCGTCGGATGAAACCATGGCGGCAGCCCCCGCGCAGCGTCTGCGGATGGTGCGCGAGCTGGCGCAGGCCAGCGGCCATCAGGGCATGGTCGGCGGCCAGGCCCTCGATATTGCCGCCGAGGGCACACGACTGACACTGGCGCAACTGCAGACCATGCACCGTCACAAGACCGGGGCGCTGATCCGCGCTGCGGTGCGGCTGGGGGCGATAAGCTGTGACACCCTGCAGCCTGCACAGGCAACTGCCCTGGACCGTTACGCCGAGGCCATCGGCCTCGCCTTTCAGATCCGCGACGACATCCTCGACGTGGAGGCAGACACCGCGACACTGGGCAAGCCGCAGGGCTCGGACGAGGCCCGCAACAAGCCCACCTACACCTCGCTGCTGGGGCTGGAGGGAGCCAAAGGGAAGGCACAGACCCTGCACCAGCAAGCCCTGGAGAGTCTGTACGATTTCGGCCCCTCCGCCGACCCGCTGCGCCGGCTCTCCGCTTACATCGTCGATCGCGGGAATTAGGGGCCTCGGCACTTGCATCGACCGGTCGATCACCGCATCATAGCGCCCTTTCCCGCACCTATTTATATAGCGTGATGCCCGATAAAAATTCGCCATTGCTGGAGCGGATTGACGACCCTGCTCAACTGCGCCAGCTCTCACCCCCCCAGCTCAAGCAGCTGGCGCGGGAACTGCGCGAATTCATGATCGCCTCGGTGGGGCGCACCGGCGGCCACCTCTCCTCCGGTCTGGGCACGGTGGAGCTGACCATCGCCCTGCACTACGTCTACAACACTCCGGAGGATCGCCTGGTGTGGGACGTAGGCCACCAGAGCTATCCACACAAGATCCTCACCGGACGGCGCGAGCGCATGGCCACCCTGCGCCAGCTGCACGGCCTGGCCGGTTTTCCACGACGCGAGGAGAGCCCCTACGACACCTTCGGCACCGGCCACTCCAGCACCTCCGTCAGTGCCGCCCTCGGCATGGCCATCGCCGCACAGCAACAACAGAGCGGGCGCAAGGTGGTGGCGGTGATCGGCGATGGCGCCCTGACCGCCGGGATGGCCTTTGAGGCGCTCAATCACGCCGGCGACCTCGACGCCAACCTGCTGGTGGTGCTCAACGACAACGACATGTCGATCTCCCCCAACGTCGGCGGCCTCTCCAACCACCTGGCGCGCATCCTCTCCGGCAAGCTCTACTCCACCATGCGCGAGGGGAGCAAGAAGGTACTCGGCACCGTGCCCAGCGTATGGGAGCTGGCACGCCGCGCCGAGGAGCATATGAAGGGGATGGTGACCCCGGGCACCCTGTTCGAGGAGCTGGGCTTCAACTACATCGGCCCGGTCGATGGCCACGATATCGACACCCTGGTAAAGACCCTCAACAATCTCAAATCATTGCCGGGGCCACAGTTCCTCCATGTGGTAACCAAAAAGGGCAAGGGCTACACGCCGGCCGAGGAGAACCCCTGCGCCTTTCACGGGGTCAGCTGTTTCGACCCGGAGACCGGTGAGTCGCTGGCAAGCAAGCCCGGCTCCCCCACCTACACCAGCATCTTCAGCGACTGGCTCTGTGACATGGCCGCCGCCGACCCACAGCTTATCGGTATCACCCCGGCGATGCGCGAAGGCTCCGGCCTGGTGCGTTTCTCCGAGGAGTTCCCTGAGCGTTACTACGATGTGGGGATCGCCGAACAGCACGCCGTGACCCTGGCCGCCGGACTTGCCTGCGAGGGGCTGCGGCCGGTGGTGGCGATCTACTCCTCCTTCCTGCAGCGCGCCTACGACCAGCTGATCCACGATGTCGCCCTGCAGAACCTGCCGGTACTCTTCGCCATCGACCGGGGCGGCATTGTCGGCCCCGACGGCCCGACCCACGCCGGGATGTTCGACCTCAGCTTCCTGCGCTGCATCCCCAACATGGTGGTGATGACCCCCGCCGATGAGGCCGAGTGCCGCCAGATGCTCACCACCGGTCAGCGCCACGACGGCCCCAGCGCCGTGCGCTACCCGCGTGGCAGCGGCCCCGGGGTCACCCCCTCCACCACCTTAACCACCCTGCCGGTCGGCCGGGGCGAGATCCGCCGCCAGGGCAGCGGCACGGCCCTGCTCGTCTTCGGCACCCTGCTCGCCCCGGCACTGGAGGCGGCCGAAGAGCTGGGGGCGACGGTGGCCAACATGCGCTTCGTCAAGCCGCTGGACGAGGCGCTGGTGCTACAGCTCGCCGCCACCCATGAGCGGCTCCTCACCCTGGAGGACAACGTGGTGATGGGGGGTGCGGGCAGCGCGGTTAGCGAGTGTCTGGCTGCACACGGTATCACCACCCCCATCCGCCACCTCGGCCTGCCCGACCACTTCGTGGAACAGGGGGGACGCGAGGAGATCCTGGCCCTGTGTGGGCTCGACAAGGATGGTATACTCCGCGCGGCGCGGACGGAAGGGGCCGCACCAGCTTGCCAAACCGCCGCCATTCACGTAAATTCCTAGTTTTTTAGTCGGTAATACTATGTCTGCGCGCTACACCCTTAAAGTCGTCTCCGACTTTGCCGCCGCCCACTCGCTGCGCCACTATCCGGGGGAGTGCAGCCGACTGCATGGACACAACTGGCGGGTGGAGGTAGAGGTAGCGGCGCGTGAACTGGACCAACTGGGTATGGCCATCGACTTCAAGAGCATCAAACAACTGACCAAAAAGGTGACCGACGAGCTGGATCACGGTTTTCTCAACGAGATCCCCCCCTTCGACACCCTCAACCCCACGGCAGAGAATATTGCCGCCCACATCTATCGCCGTCTGGGCGAGGAGATCAACGAGCCGCGCGTACAGGTTCACGCCGTTACCGTCTGGGAGACCGAGCGGGCCTGCGTACGCTACACCGAGGAATCAGCCGCATGACCACACACTGCGACACCCCCATCGCCGACGTACAAAACAGTGCGGATAGCCGCCAGATCGCCATCAACAAGGTCGGCATCAAGGACATCCGTCACCCGGTGCGCGTCCTCGACCGCAGCGGCGGCGAGCAGCACACCATTGCCAACTTCAACATGTATGTGAACCTGCCCCACAACTTCAAGGGCACCCACATGTCGCGTTTCGTGGAGATCCTGAATCAGCGCGAGCGCGAGCTGTCGGTAAAATCCTTCAAGGAGATGCTGAGCGAGATGGTGGTGCGGCTGGAGGCGGAGAATGGCCACATCGAGATGGAGTTCCCCTACTTCGTCAACAAAAAGGCACCCGAGTCGGGGGTCGAATCACTGATGGACTATGACGTCACCTTTATCGGCGAGATGCTGCATGGCCAGCCCGAGCTGACGGTCAAGGTGATCGTCCCGGTCACCAGCCTCTGCCCCTGCTCCAAGAAGATCGCCGATCGCGGCGCCCACAACCAGCGCTCCCACGTTACCGTCACCGTGCGCACCAACACCTTTGTCTGGATTGAGGACATCATCGATCTGGTGGAGAAGCAGGCCTCCTGCGAGCTGTTCGGCCTGCTCAAACGCCCGGATGAGAAATATGTCACCGAGCGCGCCTACGACAACCCCAAATTCGTCGAGGACATGGTGCGCGATATCGCGGTACAGCTGAACAACGATAAGCGCATCACCTACTACATGGTGGAGTCCGAGAACTTCGAATCGATCCACAACCACTCCGCCTACGCGCTGATCGAAAAGGACAAGGTGGCCGGTTAGGGGGCGCTCTAACGCTGCTCCAGCGTCAGCAACGAGCCATCCCGCCGCATGTCGATACGATTGAGGAAGGTGAGCCCCAGCAGGGCACTGCTGGGGTGGGGGCCGTCAAAGACGATAGCCTCCACATTGTGCAGCTTGATCTGCCCCACGGTAACGGTGTCGAGGGTGAGCAGATAGACGGTCTCCAGACCCGAGGCGGTCTCGCCGACCACCCGTTTGCCCCGTTTTTTGTAGTCGATATTGAGGCGTTTGGCGTCGTTGCCATTCAGGGCGATGGTGTTGGCGCCGGTATCGATAAGAAAGCGCACCGCACCGCCATTAATCGTGCCGCCCACACTATACATGCCGCTGCTATCGGGCCAGATCTGCTCCGTTTTCACCTTCGGCGCAGCATAGTGGCTACTGATATGGGTACCCAGCTTGAGCAGACGCCGCTCACCGTTAAACTCAATGGTGGCCTGTTCGCTGTCGGCACCCAGCAGCGCAACCCCCTCCGGACTCACCTCGCCCACCGCCAGCAGCCGCTGCACCCCATCAATGCGCAGCATCGCCTTGTCGGCAAAGAGGGCAACCACCACGATCTCCTCGACCGCCGCTGCCGCCAGCGGCAGCACCAGCATCCCGAGCAGTAACCACACTCTCACACGCAGGGTCTTCACGCTATTCATCGTCCGAGGATAATGCCGATCCTGCTGCCAAAGATGTGCTCACAACCCCAAACTCATAACCACACCGCCGCCAACTGAATCACCGCCAGGGCGAAGAGACCGGCCAGCAGATCATCGACCATAATACCCAGCCCCCCCGGCACCTTGCGATCCAGCCAGCGAATGGGCCATGGTTTGAGGATATCGAAAAAACGAAACAGCACAAAGGCGGCGAGCAGCCAGGGCCAGCCCGTCGGCAGGGCGATACAGCTAATCCAGAGGCCGACAAACTCATCCCACACAATCCCCGGGTGGTCATGCACCCCCAGATCTCTTGCCGTGACATCACACAACCAGATCCCGAGCAGAAAACTGAGCACGATCACCGCCAGAAACCACGGCAGCGACAACCCCTGCAGCCAGAACAGATAGGGAGGGAGCGCGGCCAGGGTGCCGAAGGTGCCAGGGGCCCTGGGGGCGAGGCCAGAGCCAAAACCAAGGGCGAAGAGATTGGCCGGATGGGACCAGAGATCGGCAAGATGCAGACGTTTCACGCACTACCCCTGAAGTGGTCATAACCGCCACCCACAACGGGTTCGCCATCGACACGTAACACACCCACCTCATTGGTGATCTCGCCGATACGGGTGAGCGGCAGCGCCAGGGTGCGGGCCAGCCGCAGCAGCTCCGCCTCACGCTGTGGCGGCACGCAAAAGCAGAGCTCATAGTCGTCGCCGCCGTACAACGCCAACTCCCTTGCCGCCGCCTCCCCCCTTAGCGCCAGCAACTCACGCGAGAGGGGCAGCAAGCGGCTCTCGATCTCGGCACCGAGGTAGCTGCGTTCCATAATGTGGCCGACATCGGCACAGAGACCGTCAGAAATATCGATACAGGCGCTGGCAATGCCACGCAGCGCCAGCCCCAGCTCAATGCGCGGCGTCGGGCGATCCAGCCGCGCCCGCAGGTAGCGGGCCTCCTCGCCGTCGATGGCTGCGTCAAACACCAGCGCCAACCCCGCCGCCGCATCGCCCAGGGTGCCGCTGACATAGATCAGATCACCGGGGCGGGCACCCGAGCGGGTCAACGCCTCCCCCTCCGGCACAAAACCATGCATCTGCACCGTCACCACCAGCGGCCCGCGCACCGTATCCCCCCCCACCAGCTCGACGCCGAACTGCGCGGCCAGGTCGAAAAACCCCTCGCTGAAGGGTTGCAGAAACGGTTCATCCGCCGCGGGGAGACTCAATGAGAGGGTAGCCCAGGCGGGTTCGGCCCCCATCGCCGCCAGGTCACTGAGATTGACCGCCAGCGCCTTGTGGCCGATGGCCGCGGGGGGGGGTGTTTTCTGGAAAA
>JAPHSX010000036.1 GCA_026196575.1 Gammaproteobacteria bacterium
CAGAATGTTTTGAGGCTATTTCTCGGCGGGCTTGTCCGCCTCTTCGCCCGCCAGCCGCTGACGGCGACGGCGCAGCAACATCCAGGCGGTAGTGACCAGCCCCGAGAGGGCGTAACCGGCAAACATCAGAAATAGGATCTTGGGCGGATCCAGTGTCACCAGCACAATGATTAACACCGCCAGCAGCAGGAAAAAAAAGGGCACCTTGCCCTTGAGGTCGATGGTCTTGAAGCTGTAGTAGCGCACATTGCTCACCATCAGCAGTCCGGCACTTACTGTCACCACCCAGGCAAACCAGTCGAGCCGGCGCGGCTCCAGCCCGAAGTCACCGGCAATCCAGACAAACCCCACCACCACCGCCGCCGCCGCCGGGCTGGCGAGGCCAACGAAGTAACGCTTGTCCACCGTACCAATCTGGGTGTTGAAACGGGCCAAGCGCAACGCCGCCGCCGCGGTGTAGACAAAGGCCGCCAGCCAGCCGAGCTTGCCCATCGAGTGCAGCGCCCACTCGTACATCACCAGTGCCGGCGCCACGCCGAAGGAGACCATATCAGAGAGCGAGTCGTACTCGGCCCCGAACTCGCTCTGGGTATTGGTGAGGCGCGCCACCCGCCCGTCCAACCCGTCGAGCACCATGGCGATAAAGACCGCGATCGCCGCCGCCTCGAAACGCCCCCCCATCGCCGCCACAATGGCATAAAAGCCGGCAAACAGCGCCGCCGTGGTAAAGAGGTTGGGCAGCAGGTAGATGCCGCGGTGGGGCGTTTTTTTGTTTTCTTCGCTCATCGAAATCCCCTATTGGTATGGCTACAGTTTAGTGGTGACGCCCTCCCTTTAACAAGTCACCACAGCCGAAACAAAAACGGCCAGATGAAACCATCCGGCCGTTGCCCACGCAAAAGAGAGAAATTTAGTTTTTCTCTTTGTCCACCAGTTTGTTGGCGGTGATCCAGGGCATCATGGAGCGCAGCTTGCCACCGACCACCTCGATCTCGTGGGCGGCGTTATTGCGGCGCCAGGCGGTCATCTCGGGGTAGTTGGCCATGCCCTCGAGGATGAACTTCTTGGCATACTCGCCATTCTGGATGTTCTTCAGCGCCTCCTGCATCGCCCAGCGGGATTCGTCGTTAATCACCTTGGGGCCGGTGACATACTCACCGTACTCGGCGTTGTTGGAGATGGAGTAGTTCATATTGGCGATGCCGCCCTCGTACATCAGGTCGACGATGAGCTTGAGTTCGTGCAGACACTCGAAGTACGCCATCTCGGGGGCGTAACCGGCATCCACCAGGGTCTCGAAACCGGCCTTCACCAGCTCCACCGCGCCACCGCAGAGCACCGCCTGCTCACCGAAGAGATCGGTCTCGGTCTCATCCTTGAAGGAGGTTTCGATGATGCCGGTACGGCCACCGCCCACGCCCATGGCGTAGGAGAGGGCAATGCCCTTGGCCTGGCCGGATGCGTCCTGATGGATGGCGATAAGGTCGGGAATCCCACCACCCTTGACGAACTCGGAGCGCACAGTGTGGCCGGGGGCCTTGGGGGCGATCATGATGACGTCGAGGTCGGCACGCGGTACCACCTGGTTGTAGTGAATCGCAAAGCCGTGGGCGAAGGCGAGGACGCCGCCCTGCTTGATATTGGGCTCGATGTCGTTCTTGTAGAGCTGGGACTGGAACTCGTCGGGGGTGAGCACCATGACCAGATCGGCACCCTTCACCGCCTCGCCGGTCTCCTTGACGGTGAGACCGGCCTTCTCGGCCTTCTTGGCGGTGGCGGAGCCGGCGCGCAGACCGATGGTGACATCGACACCCGAGTCCTTCAGGTTGTTGGCGTGAGCATGGCCCTGAGAGCCGTAGCCAAGGATGGTGACCTTCATCCCCTTGATGATGGAGAGGTCGCAGTCTTTGTCGTAGTACATGTTCAGTGCCATTTCGGTCGTCCTTCAAACAGTCGGTAGTCGGAAATTAAGGTGTTACTGGTTAAATATGCAGCGCCTTGTCGCCACGGGCGATGCCGGTAATACCGGAGCGCACCGTCTCCAGGATGTCATCCCCCTTGAGGGTGGCGATAAAGGCGTCGAGTTTGCACACATCACCGGTCAGCTCGATGGTGTAACTCTTGTCGGTAACGTCGATGATGTGGCCGCGGAAGATATCCACCAGCCGCTTCACCTCTTCGCGCTGGCTACCGCTGGCGGCCTTGACCTTGATCAGCATTAGCTCGCGCTCGACATGCGGCCCCTCGGTCAGATCCAGCAGCTTGACCACATCAATAAGCTTGTTCAGCTGCTTGGTGATCTGCTCGATGATCGGCTCAGAGCCGCGGGTCACCAGGGTGAGGCGGGAGAGCGAAGGGTCTTCGGTCGGCGCCACCGAGAGCGACTCGATATTATAGCCGCGCGCAGAGAAGAGGCCAGCCACGCGCGACAGCGCACCCGCCTCGTTTTCCATCAGGATGGAGATAATGTGTCTCATATCAGGATCATCTCATCGAGTCCGGCACCAGCGGGCACCATGGGGTAGACATTCTCGCCCGGGTCGGTAATGAAGTTCATGAAGACAAACCGATCCTTCATCTTGAACGCCGCCTTCAACGCCCCCTCCACATCCTCGGGCTTGTCAATGCGCATGCCGACATGGCCATAGGCCTCGGCCAGCTTGACGAAGTCGGGCTGTGCCTCGACATGCACCTGCGAGTAGCGCTCCTCGTAGAAGAACTCCTGCCACTGGCGCACCATGCCGAGAAAACCGTTGTTCAGGCAGATGAGCTTAATCGGCAGCCCATACTGCATGCAGGTGGCAAGTTCCTGAATGTTCATCTGCACCCCACCGTCGCCGACGATGGTGACCACCGTCGCCTTGGGGTGGGCAAACTGTACCCCCATCGCCGCCGGCAGACCGAAGCCCATGGTGCCGAGGCCACCGGAGTTGATCCAGCGGCGCGGCTTGTCGAACTTGTAGAACTGCGCCGCCCACATCTGGTGCTGGCCCACATCGGAAGTGACGAAGGCATCGCCCTTGGTCACCTTGTAGAGGGTGTCGATGACGTGCTGCGGCTTAATGAGCTGACCCTCGGTGCTGTATTTAAGACAGTCCCTGGCGCGCCACTCCTCAATCTGCTGCCACCACTTCGCCTGCACCTCGCCATCGGGTTTACGCTCGCTCACCTTGAGCTGATCAAGCATGGTCTTCAGCACACTGTTCACGTCACCCACAATGGGGACATCCACCGTCACATTCTTGGAGATGGAGGCGGGGTCAATATCGACATGGATGATCTTGGCACGCGGGGCGAACTTTTCGATCTTGCCGGTGACGCGGTCGTCAAAGCGGGCACCGATGGCGATCAACAGGTCGCAGTGGGAGATCGCCATATTGGCCTCCACCGTGCCGTGCATCCCCAGCATACCGAGGAACTGCCGGTCGGTAGCGGGGAAGCCGCCCAGTCCCATCGAGGTATTGGTCACCGGGAAGCCGAGCAGGTGCGCCAGCTCGGTCATCGGTTTGACCGCATCGGCCAGGATAATGCCGCCACCGGTGTAGAAGATCGGGCGCTTGGCGGCAAGCATCATGTTCACCGCCTTTTTGATCTGCCCGCTATGCCCCTTCACCACCGGGTTATAGGAGCGCATGGTCACCTTGCGGGGGAACACATAATCGGTGCATGCACCGGTCACATCCTTGGGGATGTCGACCACCACCGGGCCGGGGCGCCCGGTGGTGGCAATGTAGAAGGCCTTCTTCAGGGTCAGCGCCAGATCCTTTACATCCTTCACCAGGAAGTTATGCTTGGCGCAGGGGCGGGTGATGCCGACGGTATCGACCTCCTGAAAGGCATCGTTGCCGATAAGCGCGGTGGGCACCTGACCGGTGATCACCACCATCGGGATGGAATCCATATAGGCGGTGGCGATACCGGTAACGGCATTGGTGGCACCGGGGCCTGAGGTAACCAGCACCACCCCCGGCTTGCCGGTGGAACGGGCATAGCCGTCCGCCGCGTGGGTGGCGGCCTGCTCGTGACGCACCAGGATGTGCTTGACCTTGTCCTGCTTGTAGAGCGCATCGTAGATGTGCAGTACCGCGCCACCCGGATAGCCGAAGAGGTGATCCACCCCCTCGTCATGGAGGAAGCGTACTAAAATCTCTGCACCGGTCAATTCCACCTTGCGAGTCTCCTGGCTCAATCCCAAATGGACAAAAATGCCCGCGAAAACGGGCAAGTATATAAGAAGTTGCGGACTATGGGAAAGCTACTTACATTCCGCCGCAAGGTCAAGCGGTAGACGCGGATATCTCATCCCAACCGCCTGAAAACAGAAGACTTTGAACCAGTGCGTGATATCATGACCACCGTCAAACCATCACCCGTTCAGGACGAATATGTCTCACAACCACCTTGTACTCGGCCTCACGCTGCTGCTCGCCACCCTGTTCAGCGCTAACACACTCGCCGCCAACAAACTCTACAAATGGACGGACGAGGCGGGCAATGTTCACTACAGTGAAAAACCGCCCAGCGACCGCACCACCGATGTGGTGATCTCCGACACCCAACCCAAAGCCGAGACCGTGTCGCCCGACACCACCCCGCTGGAGATCCCGCAGGCCACCGATCAGGAGGCCGCGCGACAACTGGCAGAACGGTGCCAGAGCCTCTACCACGAACTTGAACGCTACCAGACAAGGGCGCCGATCGCCGACGGCGAGGGCAATGTCATGGTGATCAGCGAGGAGATGCGCGAGGCAAAGCTCATCAGTATCAAGGCAGAGCTGGATCAGTTCTGCCGCTAGCCGGCACTCGTTCAACACCCGGCGAAACCGCCCTCACGCCGCGACATCCCACGTTCCCACCCCAGACAATCTGGCGTAAAATCCCCCACCTTCGCCAACAACCTGAAGAGCGACTGCCATGCGCACCAGCCACTACCTTATCGCCACCATCAAAGAGACCCCCGCCGACGCCGAGGTGATCAGCCACCAGCTGATGCTGCGTGCCGGTATGATTCGCCGACTCGCCTCCGGTCTCTACAGCTGGCTGCCGCTGGGGTTGCGGGTGCTGCGCAAGGTGGAGGCCATTGTGCGCGAGGAGATGAACCGCGCCGGCGCCCAGGAGGTGCTGATGCCGGCGGTGCAGCCCGCCGAACTGTGGCAGGAGTCGGGGCGCTGGGAGGCGATGGGGCCGGAGATGCTGCGTTTGACCGACCGACACCAGCGCGAGTATTGCTTCGGCCCGACCCATGAGGAGATCATCACTGATCTCTGCCGCGGTGAGTTGCGCTCCTACAAGCAACTGCCCGCCACCTTCTACCAGATCCAGACCAAGTTCCGCGACGAGCGCCGTCCGCGCTTTGGGGTGATGCGCGCCCGTGAGTTCCTGATGAAGGATGCCTACTCCTTTCACCTCGATGATGACTCGCTGAAAGAGACCTACGCGGTGATGCACGCCGCCTACACCCGCATCTTCACCCGCCTGGGGCTGGAGTTCCGCCCGGTGCTGGCCGATACCGGCGCCATCGGCGGCAGCGGCTCCCACGAATTCCACGTGCTGGCCGACTCCGGTGAGGATGCCATCGCCTTCTCCAGCGGGAGCGACTACGCCGCCAATGTGGAGAAGGCGGAGAGTCTGCCGCCACAGGGCCAGCGTCCCGCCCCCAAGGCCATGATGCAGCTGATTGAAACCCCCAATCAGCACTCGATTGAGGAGGTGAGCGCCTTCCTCAAGGTCGCGCCAAGAGAGACCCTGAAGACCCTGGTGGTGCGCGGCGCCGATGCCAACGGCGAGGCCGAAGGGGTCGTCGCCCTGGTGCTGCGTGGCGACCACGAACTGAACGAAATCAAGGCGGAAAAACTGCCTCAAGTCTACAGCCCGCTCACCATGGCCTCGGACGAGGACATCCGCGCCGCCATCGGTTGCCCCCCCGGCTCCATCGGGCCGGTGGGGATCGGCACCCCGCTTATCGTCGACCGCGATGCCGCCTTCGTTACCGACTTCATCTGCGGCGCCAATGAGGAGGGCAAACACCTCAGCGGCGTCAACTGGGGGCGCGATTTGCCCGAACCCGAAGTGGCCGACCTGCGCAACGTGGTCGAGGGTGATACCAGCCCCGACGGTAAGGGGGTGCTCACCATCAAGCGCGGTATCGAGGTGGGACACATCTTCCAGCTCGGCACCAAATACAGCGAGGCGATGAAGGCCACGGTGCTGGATGAGAACGGCAAGGGCGTCACCATGACCATGGGCTGCTATGGCATCGGCGTCTCCCGGGTGGTGGCCGCCGCCATTGAACAGAACCACGACGAAAAGGGGATCATCTGGCCCGAGGCGATCGCCCCGTTCCAGCTCGCCCTGCTGCCGATGAATGCGCAAAAATCAGCGGCGGTGCGCGAGACGGTGGAAAAACTCTATACGGAGCTGAGCGCCGCCGGCTACGAGGTACTGCTGGATGACCGTGGCGAGCGTCCCGGGGTAATGTTCGCCGACATGGAACTTATCGGCATTCCGCACCGCATCGTCATCGGTGAGCGCGGCCTGCAGAATGGCACCCTGGAGTACAAGGGGCGGCGCGACGCGGAGAATCAGGATATTCCGCTGACCGGACTGTTCGACTTTCTGGCAGCGAAGATCAAACGCTAAACCGCCGCACCCGGGCGCCCCACGCCAGCAGCAGGGTGAAGAGGGCGCCGCTCAGGTAGCCCAGGGCATGGGCCTGCACCACCACCTCGCCACCGGCGGCCTCGCGGCTGCCCGGCAGCGGCCCCTGCCACAGCTCCCACGCCACCTTGGCGCTGACCATCAGCAACAGCAGCAGCGCCTCGCGTTCACCCCGCAACGCCAGTCTCACCCCCCCGCCACCAGCAACCCGTGCAACACCCCGGAGAGACCGACATACCACTCCACCCCTGGCAGCCACCACCACAGACCGAGCGAGATCCCCAACAGGGAGCCGCCAATGAGCCACCACCAGAGGCGCACGCAAAAGGCGTGGCCGACCAGCCACCAGACCAGCAGCAGCCCCGCCAGATTGAGCCACAGGTGCGACCAGCCAAGATGCACCAGATGACCAGTGAAGAGCCGCCACCACTCTCCAGCGGCAATCGCCCCGCGTTGATAGCGCAGCAAGACCCCCAGTTCATCGCCCAGCAGCGCCACCACAAGCGAACCGAGCAACAGCAGCAGCGGCGGTTGCCAGCGCCACCAGTCGCGATACCACGACTCTCTGTCCGAAGATGTGCCCGAAGATGTGCCCGAAGATTGCCCCATCGCACCCTCCCCAACTATGATTAGAGGCATGGTAGCCCGGAACGGATAATCATTTCAGCATGCGACGAGCCAGTAAGCTCTTAGGCAAGACAGGCAGGCCACTTGGCCTCTGGCTGCTGCTGCTCTGCGTCGGCACAAGCCACGCCAACCAGCAGCAGGGCATTATCGATCAGTCACTCAAGCAGCGACTGGTGGCGGCGCTGGCGGAAAAGGACAATAACGTCGACCGCTTCGAGGCCGAGGTGTGGCTGGTGGACATGATGCAGCGCCTCAGAGGACGCTTGAAGGAGCGCGGTGACAACGAGGAGATCTTGCTGAAGATGCTGCAACAGGTGCACCAGGAGGCGCGCCGCACCGAACTTGCCCCGGAGCTGGTGCTGGCGGTGATTCAGGTCGAGAGCAACTTCGATCGCTTCGCCATCTCCGAGGCGGGGGCGCGCGGCCTGATGCAGGTGATGCCCTTCTGGATCAAGGAGCTGGGCCGCCCCGACGACAATCTGTTCGAGCTGCAGACCAACCTGCGCATGGGGTGCTCCATCCTGCGTTACTATCTGGATCTGGAGCAGGGCAACATCACCCGCGCCCTGGCGCGCTACAATGGCAGCCGCGGCAGTTACCGCTACCCGGAGAAGGTATTCAAGGCGCTACGCCAGACCTGGTACAAACCCTAATCAACCGATGGTAAAACCGGCAGGAACCTCCGCCGGCGACAGCGGCTCACACTGCACGGCGGTTACCCGTGCATCACGGGGTCCCTGCCACAACCAGTCGCGTAACGCCTGCAGTGCGGCCTCCTCGCCACAGGCCACCACCTCGACGCTACCATCCGCTAGATTGCGCGCCGAGCCGCGCAGCCCCAGCCGCTCCGCCTGCCGCCGGGTGGAGTCACGAAACCACACCCCCTGCACCCGCCCGCTGACGCGGCAGCGCAGACAACAGCTCACGGCAAGCTGACCCTCACCACCTCACCAATCGTCATCGCCTCACCCTTCTCCGGCGAAAAGAGAATCTCGACAGTCACCTGCGGCGCCGAGCCCGGCTCGCCGTGGTGGGTAAGCGCCGTCACCCTGCCGCGGTAGTGCTGCTCACCCCGCCGCAGCGCCAGTTCATCGCCCGGCTTCACACCAGCGGCCTGGGCCGGCATCACCACCAGGCGTACCACCCGATCCCGCGCCGCAGCCAAGGTATAGAGCGGTACAGAGTGCAGCCGGCCATTGACCCTCTCACCCGCCTGCACATGACGGCGCAGCACCACACCATCAAAGGGGGCCACCAGACGGATCTCTGCCACAGTGCGCTCTGCCGCCGCAAGCCCGGCACTGGCGCGCTGATAACTGCTGTTGGCGGCAGCGTGGCCGATACGCGCCAGGTCCAGATCATGATCCGAGAGCAGGGCGCGATCATACAACTCCTCGCTACGCTGCAACTCACTCCCTGCCTCACGCAACAACAGCGTCTGATGGGCGACCTCGGCCACCGCCGCCGCCAGTTGCGCACGCGCCACATCATCATCCAGTTGCAACAACAACGCACCCTTCTTTACCAACTCGCCAGGACGCGCCGTCACCCGCACCACCTCGGCCTCAAGCGTGGTGGATAGCGTCACCGACTCACCCCAACCAACCTCACCCGATAATTCGGCGGCACCCAACGGGGCGATACGCAGCATGAGGATCAGCGGCAACCACACCCTTGTTCCTGTCATCACTTTCATCACTGCAACTCCCCCTGCGACTCGCCAACCGCCTCATCCGCCCTCTTCGACTCCACACCGAGCAGCGTATAGAGCTGCTCCCAGGCCAGTTCGGCATCAAAATCAGTTTTCGTCAGCGCCAGCTGCGCATCACTCAGACGCACCATGGCGTCACCCAGATCCGCCTTGACCTCCATCTCGTAATTGGCACGACTCCAATCCAGATAGAGCTCACGATACGCCAGCTCACTTCGCGCCTGTTCACGCTGCTGCATCAAATACTGCAAATCCAGCCATATCTCCAGCAGCGCCTGCCGCAACTCCTGCCGTGCCAACTCCAGTTGGGCTTGCAGCCGCAGCACCGCCGCCTGCTCCCTGGCCACGGCGGCGCTGATGCGATCACCATTGTAGAGCGGCACACTTAACGTCACGCCGGCTCGCCAGCGATCATTGGAGCCAACGTCGCGACTGTAACTTGATGCCTCCAGCTCCGCATCCAGACGCGGGTGCTTCTCACTGCGCGCGGCATCAACCCGTGCCCGCGCCGCATCCAGCTCCAGCTGCAGTGCCCGCAGCGTGGGATTGTGCTGCTGCGCGCCCGCCAACAGCTGCTCATAATCGGGCAGCGGTGCCGCCACATGCCGCAAGGCCGGGGTGGCCAGTTCAGAGGGGAGCTCTCCCGGACGATTCAGCTGATTGGCCAGCCGCGAGCGGGTCAGGCGTTGTTGCGAGCCACTGCGCAGCAACTGGAGGCGGATCCGCTGATAGTTTTGCTCCTGTTCCAGCACCTCAATGTCGGAACCCTGGCCCAGTTCCCGGCGCGTACGGGCCCGATCCAACGTAATGTAGGCCACCGCCATCGCCTCGTTATCACGGAAATTTTCCTGATCGGCGAGCAGCACATCATAAAAGGCGCGCATGATCGCAAGACGCCGCTGCTCATACTGCGACTGGTAACGCACCGCCATCGCCCGCGACTCACCGCCGGCGGCCTGTTGCAGCGCGCGGCTGCGGCCAAAATCGTACAGCGACTTGCGTACAAAGAGTGAACCCTTGTGATCATCCAGCGCCTCATCACCGGCAATAGATGGTGGCTGCACCCAGCGCGCGCGCGCCTCCAGCGAGACGGTCAGATCATTTTCCGCCTCATTCGCCAACGCTCGTGCCTGTGCTGCACGCTGATCGGCAAGTGACTGTTGCAACGAGGGGTGCTCCACGGCGTCCAGCGCGAGGGCGTGCTCCAGCGTCAACGGCTGAGGTAAGGGATCGACGCTTTGGGCGAAACTGTCACTGCCAATACCCGGCACCAGCAACGGGCACAACGAGAGGGCAACAAAGAGGAGCGTCTTGCCGACCATACAACTTAATTTTTGTATTCACGCTTGAAGCGGGCAAAGGGCAGCATCTCATAATGCCCCTCCGCCACATACCTGCCGATCAACATAAACTCCTCCACCCCGGAGGTTTTCCCGGTATGCCGGTGAACACGATTACCCGCAAGATCGAAGAAGGCGATCACCGGGGTGGCACGCACCCGGTTTTTCTTGAAGGCGAAATCCTTTTGTGACATGTGCTCGCCCGTGAAATCGACAATCTCGATATCCCCCTCGACATCCACCGAAAAGAGCAAAAAATTCTGCCGGTAATACTCCTGCACCGAGGGCTGATTGAGCACATTGCCCTTCATGTAATGGCAGAATGGGCAATCATCCATCTCAAAGAAGATAACCACCCCCCTCTTCCCCTGCTCACGCGCCTGCTCCAACTCCTCGGAAAAATCACCGAAGGTTTCATTAAAGAAATATTGGTAGGGATCGCGCGGCGACTCCGCCACGGTAACGCCCGTCGCACACAGGGCAAGCAGAAAAATTACGCCCGACAATAACCGCCTCATCAATCACCCCCTTGCTTGGCGGGATTTTCCGCTGCATAGGAATCGATAAACTGCTCTATCGCCACCGCCGTAAGCGCCCCCACATGTTTTGCCACCGGGATGCCATCCGGGTCAATGAGATAGGTGGTTGGATAGTTGTTCACGCTTTCAAACGACGGCATCTCCGCCACCAGCGGCACAATGGGGTAGCTGATAAAATTGTCATCCACAAACTGAGCCAGAACGGCAGGCTCCAACATCTCCATATCAATGCCGATCACCACACCGCGGCTATCCTTGTGCGTATCATGAAAATAGATTAATTCGGGGATCTCCTCCAGACAGGGGGGGCACCAGGTCGCCCAATAGTTGAGCACCACCCACTTGCCACGGTAGTCGGAGAGTTTGAATTGCCTCCCCTCCATATCAGTTAGTTCCAGGTCAACCGAATTGGCCAACAGTGGCTGACTGCAAAGCAGCACGAAAAGAGACAAAAACCATTTAACCATGACGCTCTCCACAAATCACAAACAACTATCGCAACAGGATATCAGGTGATAACACCCGTGACACCAACAGAGAACGGCAATTTATGCCAGGCAGGCGCTGGACATTACTGGAGCACCCTCATGCGAGACACGCACGGGAGACTGTCCCAGCTGGAGTTTTCACTTGAGCGCGTGGCGGCAGGGCAGTAAATCACCTCGGGAAGAGAGTCACCCAGACGATAGCGTGAATGGAACTTCACCATACGAAAAAAAGGGCCCCGTCAGGAGCCCTTTTATATCCGCTGTATCGCTGGTTACCTGGCGAGATAGGCCTCGTCGCTGGCCTCGACCACACCCAGCGACCAGGCACCGCGGGTACGGGCGTGGTTGACTGCGGCATCGACCTCGGACGCAGCGGCATCGCGCCTGATGGTGAAGTTCTGACCGGGGAAGATCAGGTCGGCATCCTTAATCTGGCTGCGATTGGCCTTGAAGATCAGCGGCCACTGATAGGGGTTGCCGTAGATGCTGCTCTTTGCCGAGATGCCCCACAGGGTATCGCCTGAGACCACAGCATAGGTATCACTGGCCGTGCGCGCAGCAGCGTCAGCAGCCTCTTTCGCCATCTGATCCCGCATCTGCTTCAGGGCGTTTTCCGCCTGGCGGCGCGCCTGATTCGCCAACTGAATCGCCTTGCCGGTATCACCTGCGCGCAACGCCTCTTCGGCCTGCGCAATCAGGAGGTCGGTATCGCGCCAGGAGGCACCGGCCGCCAAGGCCTCGGCATTGGCGGCCTTGGCATCGGCGATGGCACGTTGCGCAACCACAAATTGATCGTCAACCGGCTCCGGCTCGGGAGTGCTGGCACAACCAACAGCGATACCCAGCACCAATGCAACAAGGGCTGCCGTCCTTAATCCTTTGAAAAGTTTCATCTTCTGTTGACTCCGCCGTTAAATTTGTTCGTTAACTTAATAAATTATCAGGGCATTAAAGTAGCGCCTGGTTCACAATCATGTCAATACTGGCACCGTGATTATCTCCACAATTTCGGGTGCAAGTGTAGAACAATTACTCTTTCCTCGCCATCAATGCCTCATCCCTGGCCTTGATTGCCAACGCCTTGGCCACCGTGGCCGCCATGCGCGCTGCCTCGTATTCGCCCTGATTGAGGGTGCGGGTGGCCAGCTCCATGGAATCCTCAGCGCTGCGCAATTTTTGCCCGGCGTACTGTTCGGCCTGCGCCTCGCGCGCCGCCTTCAACGCCTGCCGCGCATCGCTCATCTCCTGCACCGGCGGCACCATGGCGCACGCACCAACAAGTAGCGCACCAACCAGCCCCGGCAGAATATATTTTAATCGATTCAATAACATGAACACTCGTCACGATTTGACGGCATAATGCCGCCAATTCACTGCATTTCCCCAAACTATTGCATAAAACGCTATCACCGGCCCTATGGGCTGTCAAGCCAAGAGCCGCTAGAATGGTGTGCCAATCCGGAGGAAAACAACCGTTCGCATGAAAATTTATCACAACCCCCACTGCAGCAAATCACGCCAGACCCTGCAACTGATCGAGGCGCGGCAGCCCAGCGCCACGGTGATAGAGTATCTGAAGAGTCCCCCGGCAGTGGATGAACTGAACGAGATCCTCAATATGCTCCACTTGGAGCCTCGCCAGCTGCTGCGCACGCAAGAGGCAGAATATACCCAGCTGGGGCTGGCCGATATATCGCTCAGTCGCGAGCAGTTGCTGGAGGCAATGGTGGCCCACCCGATCCTTATCGAGCGACCAATTGTCGTCCACAATGGCAAGGCGATCATCGGCCGCCCACCCGAAACCGTACTGGAGATCATCTGATGGCCGAGATTCTGGTTCTCTACTACAGCCGTCACGGCGCCACCGCCGAGATGGCGCGCCTCATTGCCCGCGGCATTGCCGAGGTGGACGGCATGCAGGCACGCCTGCGCACCGTGCCGGAGATTTCGACCGTGTGCGAGACCACTGCCGACACCATCCCCACCGAGGGTGCACCCTATGTGGAGCTAGAGGATCTGAAGGAGTGCGCCGGGCTGGCCCTCGGCAGCCCCACCCGCTTTGGCAACATGGCCGCACCGCTGAAATACTTTATAGATAGCACCAGTCCGTTGTGGCTCTCCGGTACCCTCATCGGCAAACCGGCGGCGTTCTTCACCTCCACCTCCAGCCTGCACGGCGGCCAGGAGAGCACCCTGCTATCGATGATGCTGCCGCTGCTGCACCACGGCATGCTTATCACCGGCCTGCCCTACAGTGAAACCGATTTACTGCACACCCGCGGTGGCGGCACCCCTTACGGTGCCAGCCACCATGCCGGAGCCGATAACAATTTTCCCATCAGCGAGGCCGAGCATCGCCTCTGTATTGCACTGGGCAAGCGGCTAGCGCTGACCGCCAGATCTCTTGAGACATATCGACATGGATAAACTGCGCCACGCCCGTCTTCTTGCACTCTGCGGCTATTTTGGCCTGCTGCTCCTGCTGCCGCTGTGGTACGGCTGGCTCTCGCCATCGCAACTCTCTCTGGGACTGGTGCTGGGTGTCTTGCTGCTACCGCTACTGTTCCCGCTGCGCGGCCTGCTGCAGGGTCGCCCCTACACCTACGCCTGGAGCAGTTTTCTCGCCCTTATCTACCTGATTCACGCCGTGGTTGAACTCTACAGCTCACCACAAGATCGCTACCTGGCTCTGTTGGAGTTACTGTTGAGTCTGGCGTTTTATATCGGCTGCGTGCTCTATGCCAGGGCGGGCGGGCGTGAGCTGAAGCGGCGCAGGGCGGACTAGCAGTGGCTAAGAAATAAAGGGTCGAACAAAGGGGATGGTCAGCCTGCGCTGCGCCGCCAGCGACCCCTCATCGAGCCGCTCCAGCAGCGCAATCAGGTCGGGCATTTCACGCGAGGCATGGTTGAGCAGGTAGTCGGCCACCTCGGCGGGAAGTTCCATGCCACGCTGATTGGCGCGCAGACGCAAGGCGGCAGACTTTTCGCTATCGCTGAGCGGCTGCAGCTGAAACACCGGCCCCCAGCCAAGGCGTGACAGCAGGTCGGGCAGGGCAATACCGAGTGCGGCGGGAGGGGCGTTGCCAACGACGATCAGACGATGACCGGCGTCGCGCATTCGGTTGTAGAGGTGAAACAGCGCCTGCTCCCACTCAGCGTTGCCGGCCAGCCGCTCCACATCATCCAGCGCCAGCAGCGCCATCTGTTCCATCCCCGCCAGCATCTGCGGCGACATCGCCATGCACTCCTCCAGCGGCAGATAGGCCGCCAGGCCACCCGCCTCGCTCACGGCATGACAGGCCGCCTGCAACAGATGGCTGCGTCCACACCCCGGTGGGCCGCCCAGATAGAGAAACGGCTCACGCGCCGCTTGCAGTGCATGCACCGCCGCCGCATTGGGACCGGGGTAAAAGTTGGTGAAGGTAGCGCCGTCGCGCAGGCCGATGCGCAGCGGGAGCTGCTGCCCGGGGTGGGATTTCATTCGCACTCCGCCGTGTTCGTATAGAGGCGGCTGCCGACATAGCGCTCATGGGTATAGCGCAACAACACCATCACCACGGCGGCCACCGGCAGGGCGAGCAGGATACCGAAAAAGCCGAACAGCTGCCCGCCGGCCAGCACCGCGAAGATCACCGCCACCGGATGCAGCCCGATCTTCTCCCCCACCAGCAACGGGGTGAGCACCATCCCCTCCACCATCTGCCCCACGCCAAAGACAACGGCCACATAGAGCAGCGGCAGCAGCTCCTGAAACTGCATCAGCGCGGCAATTCCGGCGACAACAATGCCGACGATAAAACCCAGATAGGGGACAAAACTGACCACCCCCGCCAACATGCCGATCAACAGCGCCAGCTCCAGGCCAACGATGCTCAGCCCCACCGAATAGAGGATCCCCAGCGCCAGCATTACCGTCAGCTGGCCGCGCAAAAAGGCCCCCATCACCTCATCGGAAGAGCGCGCCAGCCGCGCCACCGCCTCTTCATAACGGCGCGGGATGAGCTCGTGCACCCGCTCCACCAGCAGATCCCAGTCCCGCAACATATAGAAGGTAACCACCGGGATGAGCAGCAGATTGGCAACCATCGCCAACAGGGTGAGACCCGAGCGGGAGAGCACGCCGACCGCCCCCTTCACGGCGCCACCCGCCTGTTGCCACTGCTCGCGTAGCGACTCCTGCAGCGCCGCCAGATCAAGGAGCGGCCCATCAAAACCGAGGCGCTCACCAAGCCGCGGTAAAGCGGTCTCCTGCAGCCAACGCAGATAGTGCGGCAGCTTGGTAATGAGTAGCGTCACCTGCTGTTCCAGCATCGGCACCAGAATAAGCAGCAGTAGCAAAACAGACAGTGAGAGGACAAGAAAGACGGCAACCACCGACAGGGTGCGCGAGAGCTTGCGCGCCTCCAGCCGATCCACCAGCGGGTCACCGATATAGGCGAGCACCGCCGCCGCCAGAAATGGGGTGAGCACCGGGGCCAACAGGTAGAGCAGCAGCCCAGCGGAGGCAAGCACCGCCAGCAAAAACCACCTTTGCGACTCACTCATCTCCCACCCCTCCCCTGCGTTGACAACGGCGCGCCTGACGGCCCCACTCCCGAACATAATCCCCCCCGCTCAGCAGGGTGGTCACTGTCACCAGGGCAATCATGCCGACCATCACCCACCCCGGCACAGCCAGCCCCAGTGGCAGCAGCAACAGCAGCATCACCAGCAAAATCTGCAACAGGGTGTTGGCCTTGCTGATGCGGCTCGGCGCCATCTCGATCTCGCCGCAAAGGCGATGGTAGGCCAACGCCCCCGAGACGATCACCCCATCACGCCCCAGCACCAGCGCCACCAGCCACCACGGCAGCAGCCCCAGCCAGCCAAGGGTGGCGTAGGTGCAGACCATCAACAGCTTGTCGGCCAGCGGGTCGAGGATCGCCCCCAATCGCGAGCGCCACTCATAACGGCGTGCCAGAAAACCATCGAGGCCGTCACTCCCCCCCGCCAGCGCAAACAGCAGTAGCACCGTGGCAAACTCCCCGCGCAGCAACCCCATCACGATGGGCGGCACCAACAGGATGCGCAGCACGCAGATCAAATTGGGGATGTCGCGCGCCTTCACGGCAGCAGGCGGTAGAGCAGCTCCTGCGGCACAACCACCGGAGGCTGTTGTGGCAACGGCGCAACGCCACCCGCGGGCCCATCCTGTCCCAGCAGCTGGGGTGCCTGGAGGAGAGACCACACCTCGGGTGGCGACACGCCAACCACTGGTGCCGGCAATGGCTCGGGCGTTGGTTCAATCCGGAGCAGCAGATCCCCCATCGAGATCGCCTGCAACACCGCCTCGCGCCCCCCCTCGATCTGTAACCGGAAGCTGCTGGCAGTGGCATCGACCCGGCGCAGAATCACCGCCGCTACCCCATGCAGGGAGAGCAGATAGTCGTGGGCGCGCCGAAAATCACTCATCCCGGTAACCCCCTCGATACGCAAGAGCAGCTCATCCCCCCCCAGCGAGCTGCTCTCGGCAAAGCGCTGCGACAGATAATCAGTAGCGCCGCCGACACCGCTGGCGATCGCCAGCTTCACATCGGCCGCCTGCTGCCGCCACTCATGCCACTCGCCCCGATAACGCAGACGCCAGCGCGCCTCCCAACCGACGCCAACCGGATAGAACTTACCAATCAGCAGGGCCTGGGGCTCATAACGCTGTGAGGCGACCTCGATATTGTCGGTAAACCCGCCCCAGACATCGGCGGTGCGCACCTTGGCCTGGTCGGTCAGATCCAGCAGCGGTAGACGCAGCGGCAGGGCGCGTCGCCGCGCCTCGGCATCCAGCACCTCACGCACCAGCCCCTGATCATTGGCACCGACCAGCACCCGCTGCGCTCCCTCCTCCACCGCCAGCCACATCAGGGTGGCGGGGCGCGCCGCACTCCACACGGTATAACCGTGGCGGCGCAGCAGATTATCGATACTGGCACTGTCAAACCCGACCCATAGCCACAACCTGCTTTGCGGGACAACCTCCCCATCCGCCGCCTTGCGCTCCGCCGGCGGGATCTCCTCACTGCGATAACGGTACTGCTGCACATAGCGGGCGGCGTTGGCCATCGCCCCCTCTATCACCTCCGCACCCACTACCGCGCTGGAGCCACTCACCTTGAGCAATACCGCCGCCATCGCCTCGGCCATGCCGGCGGCGCGCGCCGTCGGCCCCTGATCGGGCACGCTCACCTCGGCCTCGTAGAGACCAGCGACCTGAGCCGCCTGCAGCGGCAACCCCCAACTCCACAACAACCCACAAAGGGATAAAACCTTAAGATATCTCATCTCTGCACTCTTTAATCCGGCACCCGCAACCACCCCGACGCCCTCGCATGGCATGACACCAGTGCAAAATCAACGGTCGCTCACACGTCAGCGCACGCTAAGGCAGCGCATGGCTCAAGTCAAGGCGCTGGAAGACGGCACGACAAGCTACTGGTAGAATACGCCGTTTCATTTTCCGGACCCTGACTTCAGGTCTCTTTGGGAGAGCAGCACCGTGAGCAACGACAAACAGCAATCACCCGGCCTCAGCTATCGCGACGCCGGTGTGGACATCGACGCTGGCAACAGCCTGATCGAGCGTATCAAGCCCCACGCCAAACGCACCACTCGCCCTGGGGTAATGGGCGGACTGGGGGGCTTCGGCGCGCTGTTCGAGGTGCCGCTGGATCGCTACAGGGAGCCGGTACTGGTCTCCGGCACCGATGGCGTCGGCACCAAGCTCAGGCTGGCGATGATGATGAACAAGCACGACACCATCGGCATCGACCTGGTGGCGATGTGCGTCAACGACCTCATCGTCGGCGGCGCCGAGCCGCTCTTCTTCCTCGACTACTACGCCACCGGCCATCTCAATGTCGATGCCGCCGCCGACGTGATCAAGGGGATTGCCGATGGCTGCCTGCTCTCCGGCTGCTCACTAAGCGGCGGCGAGACCGCCGAGATGCCCGGCATGTACGAGGGAGAAGACTACGACCTCGCCGGCTTCTGCGTCGGTATCGTGGAGAAGAGCAAGGTGATTGACGGCGCCAAGGTCAAGGTCGGCGACACTCTCCTCGGCCTCGCCTCCTCCGGCCCCCACTCCAACGGCTACTCGCTGGTACGCAAGGTGCTGGAGGTGAGTGGTGCCAGCCTTGAGCAGGATCTCGGCGGTCGTCCGCTGGGCGAACAACTGCTGGAGCCGACCCGCATCTACGTCAAACCGCTGCTTGAGCTCTTCACCAAGGTCGACGTCCACTCCCTCTGCCACATCACCGGTGGCGGCCTGCCGGAGAATCTGCCGCGCGTACTGCCCGAGAACTGCCGTGCCGTCATCGACGGCAGCAGCTGGCGGCGCCCCGCCGTCTTCGACTGGCTGCAGCGCGAGGGCAACATCGCCCGCAGCGAGATGTACCGCACCTTCAACTGCGGTATCGGCATGGTGGTGGTGGTTGCCGCCGACCAGGCGCAGCTCACCATCGATACCCTGCGCGCCGCCGGTGAAGAGGTGGCGGTGATCGGCACCATCGAGGCCCACGACGGCGGCGAGCAGGTGGTGATCCACGGATGATGGCAGAAAGACTGCCCATCGTTGTCCTCATCTCGGGCAGCGGATCAAACCTGCAGGCAATCATCGCCGCCGCCAACGACGGCCTGCCGGTCGAGATCCGCGCGGTGATCAGCAACCGAGCCGATGCCTACGGACTGGAGCGGGCCAGGGCGGCCGGTATCGAGACCGTGGTCATCGACCACACCCGCTTCGCGGGGCGCGAGGCCTTCGATGCGGCGCTGCAACAGACCATCGATCGCTACCAGCCAGGCCTGGTCGTGCTCGCCGGTTTCATGCGCATCCTCAGCGACGGCTTCGTCCACCACTACGACGGGCGGATGCTCAATATTCACCCCTCACTACTGCCAAAATACAAGGGAACCAACACCCACGCCCGCGCCATCGAGGCGGGGGAGAGCGAGGCCGGCTGCAGCGTCCATCTGGTCACCGCCGAACTCGATTCCGGTCGGGTGCTGCTGCAGGCGCGGGTGCCAATCCACAAGGACGACACCCCGGAGAGCCTCGCCGCCCGCGTGCTGGTGCAGGAGCACCGCATCTACCCCGAGGCGATCCGCCAGTTTGTCCTCCAACAAGGCTAAGTCTCACACATCACAAACAAGAAACGGGCCTGACGGCCCGTTTTTATTATCGCTGGATTGAGGCTTAACGGTCGAAGTTCGGCTCCGCCGCGATCTTGTGAATGGCCAGATCGGCGCCGTTAAACTCCTCCTCTTCGGAGAGACGCAGACCGACTACCTTCTTCAACACACCGTAGACAATGAAGCCACCGCTGGTGGCAATCACCAGACCTAACAGCGTACCGGCGAACTGCCCCATGAAGGTGACGCCGCCCATGCCACCGAGCGTCTCCAGGCCGAAGATGCCGGCGGCAATCCCGCCCCAGGCACCGCACAGGCCGTGCAGCGGCCAGACACCGAGTACGTCATCAATCTTCCACTTGTTCTGCACCAGGGTGAAGCTCCAGACGAAGAGACCACCGGCAATGGCGCCGGTGAGAAGTGCCCCCAGCGGGTGCATCAGGTCGGAGCCGGCGCAGATCGCCACCAGACCGGCGAGCGGGCCATTATGGACAAAGCCGGGGTCATTCTTGCCGGCGATGAGCGCCACTAGGATCCCCCCCACCATCGCCATCAGTGAGTTGACCGCCACTAGCCCGGAGCTTCCCTCCACGCTCTGTGCCGACATCACATTAAAGCCGAACCAGCCGACGGTGAGTATCCAGGCACCCAGCGCCAGGAAGGGGATGCTTGAGGGGGGGTGAGCGTAGACCTCGCCATTCTTGCCGTAGCGCCCCTTGCGGTGGCCCAGCAGCACCACGGCACCCAGCGCCAGCCAACCGCCCATGGCATGCACCACCACGGAGCCGGCAAAGTCGTGGAACGGCGCGCCAAAGGTGGCCTCGATCCACCCCTGCACCCCGAAATTGCCGGCCCAGACGATCCCCTCAAAGAAGGGGTAAATCAACGCCACCAGTACAAAGGTGGCCAGCAGCTGCGGATAGAAGCGGGCACGCTCGGCGATGCCGCCGGAGATGATCGCCGGAATGGCGGCGGCGAAGGTGAGGAGGAAGAAAAACTTCACCAGCTCGTAGCCGTTATTGACGCTAATCACCCGGGCGCTGTCGAAAAAGCCGACGCCGTAGGCAATCGCGTAGCCGATAAAGAAGTAGGCGATGGTGGAGACGGCAAAGTCGCTGATGATCTTGACCAGCGCATTGACCTGATTCTTCTTGCGCACCGTGCCCACCTCCAGAAAGGCGAAACCGGCGTGCATCGCCAGCACCATAATGGCGCCGAGAAGGACAAACAAGGTATCGATACCGCTACTGCTTTGCATGGTGGCTCCCCAATAAACCGACTGAATCGCGCAACAAAAGCAATAACCGCACCAACACGGTGCCTCACACAAAATCAGTGCATTAGGAGAGAGATGAAGAGGGTAGCCCGCCAGAATCTGCACCAGCAGCGTGCAATTCGCGCACCATTGCCCGTTAGTGGGGCATCACTATCTCCGATGGCACCAGAGACAGAGACGCCGATAGAGCCGCTCCGGATTCTCCATAAAGAGGCGATAGAGCAGCGGGGTGACAAAGAGGGTGAGCACGGTGGAGAGCGCCAGCCCCCAGACGATGGCGGTGGCCACCGGCCCCCAGATCAGCGAGTGGCCGCCCAGCCCGGTGGCCAATGAGAAGAGTCCGGCGATGGTGGTGAGCGAGGTGATGAGGATCGGGATCATGCGCCGGCGCGCCGCGTAGACCGTGGCGTGCAGCACGCTCATCCCCGAGGCGATGCGCTGGTTGGCGGCGGAGATCAGCACGATGGCGGAGTTGACCGCGATCCCCCCCAGCGCCACCACCCCGTAGAGGGTGTAGAGGCTGAGCGGATTGGCGGTAAGCCAGAGCCCAATCAGCACCCCGGTAAAGGCCATCGGGATGGTAAAGATGATCAGCAGCGGCTGAAAGTAGCTGCCGAACTGGGTGCCGAGGATGAGGTAGATCATCCCCAGGCCGAAGAGAAAGAGCACCACGATCGAGTCGAGACTCTCATTGATGTCATCCAGTTCGCCGGAAAAATCGAGGGTGATCCCCGGATGGTTGGCGGCGACATGCTGCCAGCGCGCCACCAGCTGCGCATTGGCGGCAACGGTATCCTGCACCGCCTTGTCGAGGTCGGCCTCCAGGGTGATGGCGCGCAGCAGATTGTAGTGGCGGATATTGGAGCGCCCGTACTCCACCCGCTGCTCCACCAGCTCGCCCAGCGCCATCTGGCGGCCATCGGGCAGGGCGACGGGGGTACGCAGCAGCGAATCAAGATCGTGATAGCGCTGCTCGGCCAGCAGGCGCACCTCCACCTTCTCACCGCGCAGCTGCACACTGGAGACCACCTCGCCATTACCCAGCATACGGATCAGACGCGACAACAGCGCCGGATTGAGTCCGGCACGGCGCACCGCATCGTGGTTAATGGCCAGCACCAGCTCCATGCCGCCGGGGCTATCGTTGTCACTGATATTGCTCACCCCGTCGATGGTGGTGAGGATCCCCTTTAGCTCCGCCGCCGCCGCGCCAATGCGGGCAAAGTCGTCACCGCGCACCTTGACCTTGATCGGTTTTTCGGTGGGCGGTCCATCCTTTTTCTCAAAAAAATAGTGCTCATCCACCCCCGTCAAATCGGCCAGCAACGGGCGCACCGCCTCCACCACCTCATGGGTGGTGCGCATCTCACCGCGTTGCGGATTGAGACTCACCATAATCTGGGCGTAGTTGTCCCCCATCAGCGGCTCGGTTTCGGTAAACATCAAACCGGCGTAACTGACCATGCCGCGCACCTCGTCCGGCCGCATGGCGCCGCGTATGCGCCGCTCCGCCTCGCGGCCCTTTTGCAGACTCAACTCCAGCGGCGTGCCCGGCGGCAACTCCAGATTGAGATAGAAGAGTCGCCCGGTCTCCATGGCAAAGAAGTTCACGTTAATGCGCCCCGTCGCCAGGGCACCGATAGAAACCACAAACAGCAGCAGCACCAACGCGCCCACCCGCCCCGGGTAGCGCATCGCCTTGAGCAGCAGCCGGGAGTACTTCACCTGCAACCAGTGGGTGAGGCGCTCACGGTGGCGATGCAGGCGTGAGGGGCTGTCAAAATTGACCCTGGCCCCGATCACATGCGCGGGGAGGATCCAGTAGGCCTCCAGCAGCGAAATGGCCAGCGCCAGGGTAACCACCAGCGGGATCACCATCATGAACTGACCGAGAATGCCGGGCATCAGCATCAGCGGCATAAAGGCCGCCATGGTGGTGAGCACCGAGCTGGTCACCGGGGCGAAGACCTCGCGCAACGACTCCAGCGCGGCACGCGCCGCCTCCATGCCGTGACGGATGCGGTAGTAGATCCCCTCCACCACCACCACCGCGTCATCCACCAGCATGCCGAGGCTGATCACCACCCCCAGTAAGACCGAATTGTTGAGCGTCTGCCCCATGTTACTCAGCAGCAAAAAGGTTCCCGCCAGGGTAAAGGGGATGCCGATGGTGACAAAAAAGGCGATACGCGAGCCGAGAAAGGCCCAGGTCACCAGCAGCACCAGCAGCAGGCCGATCAGCGCATTGGTCTCCATCACGCTGATGGCGTTGCGGGTGGAGACCGTCTGATCATCCACCAGCACCAGGCGCAGGCCGAAGGGCTGCAACCCCCGGTTCTTCTCTGTAATAAAGGTGTTAAGCCGCTCCACCAGCTCCAGGGTGTTGGCGCTCTCCTTCTTGAACACCGACAAAAAGAGTGCCGGTTGCCCATTAAAGCTGACCAGCCGCGCGGCCCGCTCACGATCGCGCCGCACCTCGGCCAGCGACCCCAGCGTCACCTCCCCGCTGGCGGTAATGATCGGCAGCGACTCCAGCACCCCCGGCGTCTCACCGGTACCCACCAGACGCAGCAGCACCTCACGGTTATCCATGCGCACGCTGCCGGCGGAGATATCGCGAAAATAGAGGGTGATGGTATCGGCCAGATCGGTGGGATTGAGCCCCAGAGAGCCCACCCGTTCCGGGTCAAATACCACCTTGATCTCCGGGTCGCGCAACCCTGTGGCGTCGACCCTGTCGATACCCGCCTGCCGCTCCAGCTCCTTCTCCAGCTGGCGCCCGTGGAAGCGCAACTGCTCATCGTTGGCCTGCCCCTGCAACACCAGCGAGGCGGTCGGGAAGGCGCTGGCGGAGGTGATCTCATAGATAAAGGGCGAGCCGGCCGCCGCCGGCAGCTCGCTGTTCTCCACGTTCTGCACCTCGCGACGCAGGTCGTTCAACCGCTTGTCAAAGGTGCGCGCATCGAGTTCATTAAAGCGGATCAGCACGCTGGAGACCGACTCGCGGCTGGTGCTGGAGATAAAACGGATATCGGAGATCTTGGCGACCGCCTCCTCCAGCGGGGTGGTGATGAGCTTCTCCACATCGCCGGCGGAGGCACCCGGCAGCGCCGTGGTGATCTGGATCCAGTTGAAATTGATGCTGGGGTCCTTCTCGCGCGGCAGCATGTTGTAGCTGACGATGCCAAGCACCAACACCAGCACAAAACTGAGGTTGGCCAACACGCTGTGTTGCAGCAGACGCAGCAGCATTTGCCGTTACTCCACCACAACCACGGCGGCGCCATCGATGAGGCCGTAACGCCCCTCGGTGATGATCAGGGTCTCGGGCGGCAGCGACAGCGCCACCGGGCTCCCCTCGCGCGCATCGTCGACCACGACAAATTGCGCCCGCCCCTCACGCAGCAGATAGACACCGTAACGGTCATCACGGCGCAACAGGAATTCGGCGGGCAGATGGGGGTGCGGATGGCGCCACTGCAGGCGCCCGCTACTGCCCGGCGGCGCCGGCTCGCCGACAAAGTCGAGGCGTAACTCGCGGCTGCGTGAGCGCGGTTCCAGTGCCGCCACCACCCGACGCAGCGCAAGGGGATAACGCCGTCCATCCACCTGCAGGGTGAGCTCCGTTTCATCCACCCCTTGCATCGACGCCAGCGGCGCGGCATCAAAGGCCGGCACCTGCGCCGTCACCTCCAGCAGCGAGAGATCCAGCAGGCGCAGCAGCGGCTTGCCCGGCTGCGCCCTCTCACCCACACCCATCAGCCGCTCCATCACCACCGCCTGGAACGGGGCGCGCACCACGCAACGCTCCACATTGCGCTGCGCCAACGTCACCCCCGACTCGGCCCCGTCCAGCTCCGCCTGCAGCGCCCCGGCATCGGCCTGGCGCTGGCGCAGCTGCTCATCGGAGATGGTTTTGCCCTGCACCAGCGAGCGGGCGCGGGCGTACTGAAACTCGGCAAAGGCGAGGCGCGCCTTGAGGGCATCGCGTGCGGCCAGGCGCTGCCCCAGAATATCGCGCTGATCGCCACACTCCAGGCGCAACAGCTCACTGCCCGCCGCCGCCACGTCACCCACCCGCACCGCGATCTGCTCCACGGTAGCGGTGATCGAGGCATCGACAAGGCTATCATTCAGACTCACCACCTGGGCCGGGGCGCTAAGCTGCGGATAGATCGCCAGCGACGACAGCGGGACAACCGCCACCGGCGTCGCCTCATCGGCGGCCCGCACCGGCGAGGCGGCCAGCAGCAAACCGGCCAGCAACACCGCCACCCTTGTCATACCCATTGAGATCATGGCCTCTCCCTTTTCGTCATTTCCGCCAGCAGCGCGACCCGCTGATGTTCGATATCGCTGCAGGCGACATACTATATCGCCAATATATTGAGATACCACATCAAATAGACCTTCTCCCCGCTTATCACCCCCACGCTCCCGCGTGGGGGCGGTTGTTTCGTAGGAGCGGCTCTGCCGCGATAGCGGGTGAGTGATGCCACCGACCCATCGCGCCAGAGGCGCTCCTGCGGTTTTATCACCCCTGCGCGCCTGCGTCTGCTTTGGGTTCCGGGGCCTCTTCAGCCGCGCCAGACGCAGGAGCGTCCGAACATTGCGTGATAAATTATGAGAACGCAGGTTCGATACCCCGACGCATGACATGGCGGCACGACGGCGGATATGGCATAGTTTGCGCCAACAAAACAGGGCGTGACCACACCGTGTCACAAGAGGGGGCCGGGTTGAACATAAGGAGAGAGAGAATGCGTAAGAGTGCCTGGGTGTTACTGAGTGCCATTGTCCCCCTGATCCTTGGCGGCTGCGGTGTGGCCAAGGTGGATATGTATCGCGGCGATGCGGCCCACAGCGGCGCCTATAGCGGCGGGGTGAGCGCGCTCAACCATCTGGAGTGGAAATTCAACAGCGGCGCCGCCATCAAGGGCCCCTCGGTGGTGAGCGACGGCGTGGCCTACTTCGGCAACCTCGGCGGTTATCTCTTCGCCGTCGACACAAAAAGCGGGGCGGAAAAGTGGCGCTTCAAGAGCGATGGCCCCATCGGCGGCGCGCCGGCGGTCTCCGCCGGCAGGGCCTATGTGGGCAGTCACGACGGCAAGGTCTACGCCATCGACACCGCCACCGGCCAGCCACTGTGGCAACGTGCCACCGGCGGCTCGGTCACCACCTCACCGGTACTGGTCGAGGGGGTTCTCTATATCGGCAACGTGGCCGGCAAACTCCTCGCCCTCGACAGCGCCAGCGGCAGCGAGCGCTGGCAGTTCGATGCCGGGGAGGCGATCTACTCCTCACCGGCGGTGGCCAATGGCCTGGTCTTCTTTGGCAGCGACAACATGCATCTGTTCGCACTGGAGACGGCCACCGGTAACGAGCGCTGGCGCTTTACCACCGGTGGCAAGATCCACGCCTCGCCCGCCATCCACAACGGCATCGCCTATATCGGCAGCCAGGACAACGCCCTCTACGCCGTCGACATCAAGACCGGCCAGCAGGCGTGGCGCTACCGCACCGCCGGGGCGATCATCGGTGCCGCCGCTATCGGCGGCGGGGTGGTCTATGTGGGGAGTCACGACTACCACCTCTACGCCATCGAGATAGCCACGCAGCGGCCGAAGTGGCGCTACAAGAGCAGCGATTGGCTCAGCGCCGCGCCGATCCTCGGTGACGGCCTGGTCTATGTGGGGGGATACGACAAAAAGCTGCATGCGGTGAACGCCAGCAGTGGCCAACTCAAATGGCATTTGAACACACAGGGGAGCATCACCCACTCGGCGGTGATCGACGGCAACCGCCTCTACTTCGGCAGCAGCGACGGCTTCTACTACGCTATCCGTTAGCCTGTTTCGGCATCGCCCCGGCACCTCATCACGGCGCGATGCCTGCTTTCTTTCCATCCCCTCATATCTTCAACCGCGACAACATCCCCAACGGTGTAAAGGAGTGGTTATGAGCAAGACAAAGATCGGTCTGGCCCTCGGCAGCGGCTCGGCCCGCGGCTGGTCACACATCGGCGTGATTCGCGCGTTGGAAAAACAGGGGATCAAACCGGACATCATCACCGGCTGCTCCATCGGCGCACTGGTCGGCGCGGCCTATGCCGGCGGGCAGCTCGACACCCTGGAGAAGTGGGTCAGCAAACTGCGTTTTCTCGATGTGGTGCGCCTGCTCGACGTGCGGATGAATGGCGGCCTGCTTGAGGGTGACAGCCTGATGGAGTCGTTTCGCGACAAGATCGCCCAGCTCGATATTGAAAAACTGCCGCTTCCCTTCGCCGCCGTCGCCACAGACCTTAACAGCGGTCGCGAGGTGTGGCTGCAAAAAGGCCCCCTGCCCGCCGCGGTGCGCGCCTCCATCGCCCTGCCCGGACTCTTCTCCCCGGTCACCCTCGATGATCGCTGGCTGGTCGACGGCGGCCTCACCAACCCGGTACCGGTATCGCTCTGCCGCGCCATGGGTGCCGAGATCATCATCGCCGTCAACCTCAACAGCGACATCGTCGGCAAACACCTGAACAGGGAAAAGAGAGCGCAGAGCGCCGAACCGCGCGACCTCTTCGCCCAGCTGCTCGACAAGGTCAATGAAAGCCTGAAGGACACCCGCCTCTCACAATGGCTGGAGGGGATAGAGAGCTCGCATGAAATCCCCGGCATGTTCGAGGTGATGGCCAGCGCCATCAACATCATGCAGGACCGCATCACCAAAAGCCGCATGGCCGGCGACCCGCCCGACATCCTGATCTCACCCCGTCTGGGAAGCATGGGGCTGCTGGAGTTCGACCGCGCCGCCGAGGCCATCGCCGAGGGACACGACAGCGTCAAACGGGCGCTGCCCACGATTCAGCATGTGCTGGAGAACAGATAAGGGACGTGCATCAGGGGTAAATATGGTGCCGACGAGAGGAGTCGAACCTCCGACCTACTGATTACGAATCAGTTGCTCTACCAACTGAGCTACGTCGGCCTTACAGGCAGGGCAAAACAAGGTGGGGATTATATGGAATGCGGCAGCGACAAACAACACACCACCACAGTTTTGTAGGAGCGGCTCTACCGCGATAAAGGGTGAATAGTGCCACCCGCCCATCGCGCCATAGGCGCTCCTACGATTTTATTACCCGCCCGATGGACAGGAGTTGCGCCGGTTAGTCCGCACGCCTCACGCGATAAATCACCTCAACCCCAACGGCGGTGGTGCCGCGAGGCAGCTCGGGCAACGACTGCGCAAAATGGGCGACGCCATCCACATCCCACAGCTCACCGGTATCGACGTTATAGATGTGGTGATGCTGCTCGGTGTTTGAATCGAAATAGACCTTCCCCCCATCGACACACACCTCACGCACCAGCCCGTGTCGACTGAAGAGGTTGAGGGTGTTGTAGACCGTCGCCTTCGACGTCCTCCCCCTTCCATCCAGCTCCTCCAGCACCTGATCGGCGCAAAGGTGGCATGGTCGGGCAAAGAGCAGCTGGCCGATATCCACGCGTTGTCGTGTGGGGTTGATTTGCTGGCTCTGCAGCAGCTTGATGACCTCGTGTTTTTCCATCGCAAGACCCTTATCCGTCATCCATGTCAAAGGATAGCGAGTATAGATGACAGAAATGGATTTTATCTAGAAACGGGGAGTCATCCAAGGCAATGGCCTACCTTCATTCAGTTACATTTGGCTCTTCTCTTTCTGGTGTAAGGGGGGCACTAACATCCGACGCAGACGCGTGCGGCCATAAATCGCAACAAAGGACGAAAAAAAAGGGACGAGGCCAGCCTCGTCCCTCTATCTCCTGCTACGACATCAATTATGGAAAGAATGAACAGTACTCAACCGCATCCGTCCTGGCATCTTGATACGTCACCGAGCCTGGGACAAGATCCAACAGTGTTGCCACGCCGGTTGCCGCACTTATCGGGTTCGGAGAACAGATCCTCGCCCAATCGGTGCCGTTGGTTGTGAAAATGACATCTCCACTCCAGCGCTGATTTTTGTTTATCGGTTTCGTCGTCACGCATGAATAGGCATGCGATTGTACATAACCATCTAGCAGCGCCGGTACGCTCTCCAGCTCACACGCCCCATCGGGATAACCCGGATCACCCTCCATAGCCACCGCAAGCGAGGTAACCTGGTCCGCAGCAGGGCAGATATTGTGAGTCAAGAGCGGCGAATCTAAGTCTTCACAGTACGCAGTATCACTGGGATAGTACACAGAGATCGAACCCCGAATGAAGACATCGTCGGTAGTGTTACAGCTGACTAGCGCCGTGCTGCTGGAACTTTCGGTGATCCCGCTACCACCCCAGATGGTCTCTCCGGTACAACTGAGCGAGTTATCTACCGGATCACTCACAGTAATGGTACCAGTCCACCCGCTGAGATAATTAAAGGTCACATCGCAGGTATAGGTGAAGTCCCAGGAGCCATCCACACGCAATACCTCGCAGGCCCCATCCGTGTTTGAGGAAACCAGCGGCAGAGTAGCCGCGGTGGTATCACTCACACCGGTCAGGATACCGGTGATCGGCAAGGTCGTCACCGGCCCTGAACAGAAGGCATCAAAGGCCGTCGCGTCAGCCGTAATCTTCTCACCCTCGGCCCAGGTTTTGCTGGTCTGATTACAGGTGATACCCGCCGGTGGTGTGGCAGTCACGGTGCCCCACCAGCCGCTGCTAATGGCCTCTTCGTATACCGTGCAGGAGTACGTCGCCACCGTTCCACTATCCGGCATCACATCGCACTCCACCGGCTCCGCCAAGGTGCCATTCAGATTGGTGCGCACGGCGGTCACGGTGGTTCCGGCAAGCTCGCCCACATCGTTCATATAGGCGGTCAGCGAACCGGTAATGGTCATTTCGGCCAGTGGCACGCAGGCAAAGTTCTGGCCGGTTTGGTTGCTGGTGATCGCCGTATAGTCAATCGCAGGGTCACACAACAAACCAGGGCCTGGCGTCACATAGACCGACCCGGTCCAACCATTGCCCCAGTCATAGACAAGGCAGGCGTAATTAACTGAACTTTTGCCCGTAACCTCAGTGGCGACAAGAGCTTCAAGGTTGGCCAGACTTTCGACAAAGGAGCAGTTATCGGGATTTACGGAGTTGAGAATTTCCGTGCCATCCAGTACGGCCGGAGCGGACACCGAGACCGTGCCGGTAACATAGTAGGCCAGGGCCGGGCCGCGCGAGGGGTCGTAGGGACAGTAATTTTTGGCGTAGTGCCCTGTCTTGAAGGTGTCCAGATATTTGAACGTCTCGGGTACCAGCTCTTCATTCAGGCAGACAAAGTCCGTGGAGACCCCATAAAAGAGATCACCGGCGCTGCCATCACTGTTTGTGTCCGAGTCAGCACGAGTCAACGCATTGAGACACTTTGTGCCCGTTGCGGTGCCGGTTATACGCGTCACCACAAAATCATGACCGTAATAACGTGCCGGCCACGCAGGGTCGGGCAGCACCACGGCATCGCCAATACCCTGTGAATAGTAGAGGGTACCCTCAGGCAGCAGAACCGGCGAGCTTGCACTCCCGATAAAGGTCATGCCGCGATAAACCCGGCGGATTGCCAACTCCATCTGCCGCCAGTTATTGGTGCCGTCGCCATCCTCAACGTTAGGTGATGTCGGGTCACCTATACAGGCGTAGTCCTGATTGCCTCCATCGTTAAAAATAACACCGATGTTTCCGTGCCAGCCGCCACCCAAGTAACAGGTGTAGTCGTAATACTCATAATTGCCGTTGGGCGAGGTGGTGGTTATGTTGGGGATATCACGCGCGCAATAGGCGGCGTCGGATGCCAGCACATAGATATCGGCAAGATCCACTGTGGGATTGCCATCTATATCCCGATAGACACGCCCGGAGATCTTTACAAAGTCGAGACAGCTGCCACTTACACAGGCATCCTCCAGGGTGAGTACGATATTGTAGGTGCCATCGTCATTGGCCGTGGTATCGACCAGCACGGTGTCATCACCCACATCAAAAATGGTTACGGTACCGTCATCGTTTGCGGTGCCCGCGTCGAGCTGATCCTGGGTCACCGTGCCGTCGCCCAGATAGGCCCGGCCGGTGGCCGAAGGGACCAATGGGGTAAAATCGTTGGAGGCCAGATCGGCCGTTCCACGGGGGTTTTTCCAGCCCAAATTGGTGTTAAGTGAAACCGTTTGCAGCCCCTGGCGCAGGTCGGTCCAGCTGACATTGACCACCACGCTACAGGAGTCGGCCGCGCACGCCACATCCCACTGTCGGGAGAAGTCGGCGTTAACGCCGCTAATGGCCTCTGCGGTGGTGGGGTAGGTCTGGTCGACGACATCCGTGGTGAACTCCAGAGTCGTATCGAGCGTGGCGTCCATCAGATTGGCAACCAGTCCCGGCTCGGTGGAGTAGGTACGCAATTCGTCAAGTTTCTGTTGCGCCAGCTGCACCGCCTCGCTGCGCGCCTTGCTGTAGGCGCTGCCCGCCACCAGCGTGCTCTGGAATTTTGCCACCGCCAACAGGCCAAACGAGAGCACGACCAACGCGATCAGCGCCTCAATCAGGCTAAAACCTGACATCTTTTTCACCGTATAGGTTCCCTTCGCCATGATCTGCTCCTTACCCCGTATCAATTAAAATCGCGCCAGCTGCCGCCACTGGAAGCGGGGCGTCCGCCCTCCGATGTTCGCCTTAGCACATCCGAGTTGTAGTGAATCTCGAAACTGCCCGTCAGATTGGAGGGCTCTCCGGCAACCACAATGGAACCCACGCTGTAGGGGTTACCGTGCCCTGACGTGCCTCCCATAACATAGAGCATGCCGTAAAAATCGGCGTTACCCTGCATGGTGAGCGTACCATTGACGATCATGATTACCGGCGAGATTTGAGCACCGGTGCAGTGATCATTGCCCGGGGGGTCGATACCGCAGCCCACGATGGTTCCCGCACTGAGGGTGACATCCCCATCCACCCATATCACCTCGGGATTGGTTGAGAGATGGACTTCGGCACTCACATCATCCGTGGCCGGGTCGAGATCCATGGTCACCATGCTGTTGCGATACTCGGTGGGAGGCATGCCAAAAAAGTTCTCAAAGAACTCATCCTCCGTCAGATTAGCCAGGCTGCTGTCCTGCTCAATGACATCGAGGCCGGCAATACCACTATCGGAAGAACCCACCGTGACGCAGGGGGTGGAGGCGTCACCCAGACAGTTGGGATAACCCGCATCGGCTGGATTGGCAATGAAGGTGTTTATCGTCGCACTACTACCCAGATCAACCGCACCACCAGACCAGATAGTGGAGTGCCCCTCAGCGTTGTAGACATCGGCGGAGCCGGAGATAATCGCGGTACCGCGTGTCAGCAGCGGGTTCTCCGGCACATTGGGCAGGGGGTTAACCAGCGCCACCACCTGTGTGATGGTGCGGGTGGCCATATTGTCATCACTCAATCCTGTCGAAACGATCTCCGTCGCCACGGTATCGCTAGTCGATAGATCCTCCAGTGTCACTGTCACACTGGCCCCGTTCGCCAGGGTGAAGGTGTTGCTGTCATTGGTACCATCATTATCGGCATCGAACAGAAACTCATCTGCGTCTGGAGTGGAAACATCGGCGGGAAGAATGCCGTCGCTATCCCTATCCCTGCCACCACCAATGTAGGCCAGGGCAAGCTCCATCCCCGCCTCGGCCGCCTCAAAAGCCATGTTGCTGCGATAGACGTTGGCCGCGACCTTTTGCTCCACCAACACCGTGCGTGAGGTATTGAGCGAGACCAGGGTGATCACCGCCAGCAGCACCAGCGAGATGAGCAGGGAGGCCGCCCCCCGCTGGCGGAACTGCAAAGCATCAACCATTACCATTCTTTTCACACCTCTCTCCTCACCAACTGATGGCACTATGGAATCTCCCTGACCAGATTATTGCGAACCTGCACGCTCTGCGTGAGACTGCCAACCACACTGGCATCATCGGCCAGGGCGGCACTTAACGTAATCGTTACCTGCCGAACCTCCACCACCGTCTCGCCCGTGTCGGCGGGGTACGAGGCGTTATAGCAGTCCCGCTCGGCGAACACCTCCGCCGCTGCGGCAACCGCCGCGCCGCTCGCCTCATCTTCCTTATTGGGTTCACTAAGATTGAGGCACTGGGAATTACCCAGGTCGAAGGTCAGATCGGTGATGGTGATGGAGCTGGTGTCCGTCAGCGACTCCCATGTGCCATTGGTACAGTTGTTAACCACGGTGTGCGCCGTGCGCGTCAAAATGGCATTGCCAGCGCCATCCCAGCGAAAACCGAACCCCTCGTTGGTATCCACCCCACCGCCATGATTGAGGTCATAGGCATAGACGATACAGGAGCCGCTGCCCTGCGCCCCGGCATTGGCATAGACTCCTCCGCTTAGTGCATGCACCTCCAGCGCGGTTGAACCCGGTTGCGAAAAGGGATTGGCCGTCGCGGCACCAATGGTACCACCACCCCAGTAACCGGCCCGGCGGATGTCATTCATCATGACACTCATGATGGCACCCATATCCTGATTGAGACGGCTGCTCTTCAAGGTGGCGCTACTGCCCTTGATAGTCGAGACATAGACGCTGGTCACCCCGCCGATGACGATCATGCCAACCACCGTACCGATCATCAGCTCGACCAGTGAGAGGCCCGCCTGCCACCTTTTGCCACTCATCAACATGATGCATACCCCGCTACATTCATCGTCCCGGTGGGGCTACAGATACGCACCCGCCCGATGGTGCTGGAGATCACCCGCATCTCGTAGTCCGTACCACTGTACAGGTAGACCGTGCCATTGGTTGCGGTGCCACGCACATAGTTGAAGGTGAGCTGTGTAACGCCACCACTGAAGCTGACTGCGCCACCACTGTCGTTACCCATGCTTACCCCGGGGTAGGCGGTACTGGAGAGCACATTCAACACACGGTCATCCGTGAGGGCATCACCGTCATCAACTATCAGGGTACAGGCCGTCGCATCGGTGCGATCCGTCTCTGTCGGCACACAATCAGTGACCGTGCTGACACCCACGGACCAGGTGGTGGAACCGTCCGTGCTGAAGCTGGCGTAAACATCTGCTGAACGGGCGATCGCCTCGGAACGGGCCAGTTGCAGCTGACTGAAGACCGCCTCCGCCGCGCCGATAAGGCGCCGCTTCTCGAAAAAACCCTTCATCGAGGGTACCGCCATCGACAGCAGCACGCCCAACACCACGACGGTGACCAGCAGCTCAATCAGCGTAAAACCTTTATCTCGTTCCACTCGTACTCTCCACCACTTTCCACATGTTTAGTGTATAACCTGTCATCAACTTCCCCAAGCCGACTTCGGCCCACTGGTCCCACCAGATATGCCGCTCGTCAGGATTTGCCGAGTGGATTCACAGGAAATCCATTGCGCGCCGGCAACAGATGCGATAGTTTCAGCCAACGAAGAGGGAGGAGTGCAAAATGAAAAACCGCGGATTTACCCTTATTGAATTGATGATTGTCGTCGCGATAGTGGGCATTTTGGCCTCGATTGCGTACCCGGCCTACAACGATTATGTGTACAAGGCACGACGGGCGGATGCGCGATCGGCCCTCAGCGCACTGCAAATGGCGCAGCAACGGTTGCGTTCCAACTGCCGCTTCTATGCACAAAACCTCGACACGGCCGACAGCTGCGGGGCGAATGCGGGGGCGACCGATGTCAACCATCCGGCGACCAGCCCTGATAATTTTTACGACATTGCCATTAGCGCAGGAAGCGCCAGCGGCAATGCCTACACGGCAACCGCCACTGCAAAGGGAGCACAACTGGCAGATACCCACTGCGCCGTCTTCACCCTTACCGTGGATGCCGACGACCCAGATGGCGAGCGTACGGCAACAAATACCGACTGCTGGTAAGAGGCGACCCTGCGCCACTGTTTGTAACCTCGGCAGTGGGGTCCCTCCCACTGCCCTTCACCACCCCTCTATCACCCCACCCGCACGAAGAGTCCCCCCAATGGCGTAACTCAGGCCACCGCCTCGCACAGCTCGGCCGTGATGTCGGGTTGGCGACGGCGCTCGATATAGAGCACGTTGCCTGCCTGCTGCTTGGCCATGTGTTTGGCGCCGCTGGCGAGCGTGGCGATATCATGATGGCTCTTGCAGCTGACGGGATCGGGATTTACACAGCCAATGGAGAGACTGAGGAGCGGGAAGAGGCAGTAATTTCCGCCACGATCCTGCGCCCAGATCCCCGCCTGTTCCACATCCTCCCGCCTGTAGTAATCCGGCACCCGCGCCTCGAAGCGCTGCAGGATCTGCTCGCAGCGACTCTGCCAGTCTTCACTGCGGAAGATGACAATAAAATCATCGCCGCCGATATGGCCGACAAAGTCCCGCTGCGCGTCCGTCGCCTCCTGCAGGATCTCGGCAACCCCCTTGATCACCCGGTCGCCCTTTTCGTAGCCGTACTTGTCGTTATAGGGCTTGAAATGGTCGAGGTCGCAATAGGCGACCACAAATGGCTGACGCGTTTGCAACAGCTGATCCAGCTCCTCGTAGATCGGCACATTACCCGGCAGCAGCGTCAGCGGGTTGGCATAGCGAGCATTGCGCACCTGCAGTTCGGTGATCACCCTGAGCAGGTCGATCACCGAGCCGACACCGCAATAGCGCCCCTCTTCGGTGATAATAAAATCGAGCGACCGATCCTGCTGCATCTGCTCGCTCACCATGGTGCTCGCCTGCTCAATCGGCAGGTGCGACGGCAGCATCAGGGTGTGGCTATCGACCAGCCGTGAAACCGGTTTTTTGCCGTGCAACTCGCGCCCGTAGCGGTTGAGCAGCAGGCTGGTGAGGGTATTGCGGCGCACCAGTCCGAGCGGACGCTCGCCGCTGACCACCGGCAGACTCTCCAGCTGCGGCGCGCTCTGAAATATTTGCGCGGTCTCCTCCACGCTGGTGGTGGCGCAGATGGCGCTCACCCGATGCATCAACTCACCGACGCACTTCGACAGATAGCCGTGGCTGCGCTGGGTGGAGGGCTCCTGCTCAAACAGGCTGCGTGCCACGCGGGTCTCGGGCAGCGCCGTGGGGCGGGCAAAGTAGTAGCCCTGAAAGAACTCCAGCCCCATCTGGCTGACCACGCGGTACTCATCCGCCGTCTCCACCCCCTCGCCCACCACCCGGCAGTCGAGCTCGCGGGCAATGTTGCGAATGGAGCGGACAAACTCCTGCTTCACCTTGTCTTCGTGAATGTCCTGCATGAAGTGGCGGTCTATCTTCACATAGTCGGGGCGCAACTCGGACCACATGCGCAATCCCGCGTAACCGGCACCCAGATCATCGATGGCGATCTCGAAGCCCATCTCCTTGTAGTGCTGCAGCGCCTCGCGTACCACGTCGTAATTATCGAGCGGGTACTGCTCGGTCAGTTCGATCACCACCCGCTCAGGGGAGAGCCCGGCCCGTTGCAACATGTCGAGGGTACACCCCGAGCGAAAATCGGGCTGAAACAGGGTCTCGGGACTGGCGTTGAGAAAGAGTTTTCCCGGCAGATTGAGTCGTTTGAACTGCTGGATCGAGACCTCGCGGCAGAGCAGCTCCAGGTCGACCAGACGAGCGTGGCGCACCGCCGTTTCGAACAGATTGACCGGCGCATGCAGCGGGGTGTCGGAGGGGCCGCGAATCAACGCCTCGTAGGCATATATCTCACGCGTCTTGTGGGAGACGATGGGCTGAAACAGCACCGTCAACCTGCGCTCGCGGATCACCCTGTCGAGGCAGGCCTCCAGTGATGGCGGCATCGCATCATGTTCTCTATCTTGATTCATGGCGCCATGGTGCCGCGCCAATATTGCAAAATGATGAAGTACGCCTGCACAGAAAAAATCCGCTCACCCCGTTTGGGATGGCGGATTCTTTGCCCGGCCAATTGGCCGTCAGCCGGATCAGACTTCGGCCGGTGCCACACTCCTTGCGCCACCGCTACTCTTGGGGCTGAGTGGACAAAACTCCCCCTCACCGCCCATGCGCCGGTAGATGTCGGAGAGGGCCATCCCCTCGGTGGCGAAGATATTCTCCTGGCCGATATGCTCAAACAGCATAGTCTGGCGCATCACCTGCAGCACCTGGCGTTTCAGACCACTCATCACCAGCGTAATGCCGTGCTCCCGCAGACGCTGGTTGATGTGGTGCAGCACCTCCTCGCCCGAGGCGTCGAGCTGGTTGATGCCATCTCCTACCACCAGAAGATATTTGGCATCGGGCTTTTGCGCCACGGCGGAGAGAATGGTGTCCTCAAAGAAGGAGACGTTGGCAAAGTAGAGGGAACCGTCAAAACGGACCACGATGATCCTCTCATCCGTCGGCAGATCGGGGTGTACCGCAAGGTCACGCAGCGTGCCATCCTCGTAGCGCCCCAGGTGGGCGACGCGCGGCCGCATGCTGCGATAGAGATAGAGCATGATGGCCAGACCGGCACCCACGATGATCCCCTGATCCAGGTGGGGGGCGAAACCGAGGGTGGCGATAAAGGTGACCATCGCGGCAACACCGTCGTGTTTACAGGCGTGCCAGGCGTGCTTGATGGCACTGAAGTTGATGAGGCCGATTACCGCCATGATGATCACCGCCGCCAGCACCGCCTTGGGCAGGTGGTAAAGCAGCGGGGTAAGAAAGAGCAGGGTGATCACCACTACCGCGCCGGTAAAGACCGAGGACATACCGCTCTTTGCCCCGGCACCCAGATTCACCGCCGAGCGGGAGAAAGAGCCGGAGGCGGGGTAGGCATGAAAGAAACTACCGGTGATGTTGCCCAGCCCCTGACCGATCAACTCCTGGTTGGGGTCGATGCGATCCTTGGTCTTGGCGGCCATCGCCTTGGCGATGGAGATCGCCTCCATGAAACCGACCAGTGCGATAATCATGGCGCTGGGGAGGAGCTGCGCCACCAGCTCAAAGCTGAAGGGGGGCACCGCAAAACCGGGCAGACCGGCCGGGATCTCACCCACCACACCGCCGCCCATCGACTTGAAATCGATCGCCCAGCTGGTAACGGTGGTCACCACCACGGCGATGAGTACGCCGGGTAGCTTGGGGCGATATTTTTTCAGCCCCCACATGATAGCGAAGGCGCAGCTGCCCATGATAAAGGTGGGCCAGTGGGTCTCGCCCAGTTGCTGCAGCACCCCCCAGACTCGCACGCTGATAAAGGGATCGCTCGCCGCCCCCGGCATGGTCACACCAAAGATCTTGGAGAGCTGGGAGAGACCGATCACCATCGCCGCGGCATTGGTAAAGCCGACGATCACCGGGTGGGAGAGGAAGTTGACGATCACCCCAAGACGAAACACCCCAAGGAAGAGCTGGAATAGCCCCACCAGCAGGGCGAGGAACATGGCGAGTGGGATATATTGCGCCGCCAGTTCAGGATTGGACTGTGCCGTCCCCCCCAGCAATGGCGCCAGGGCGGTCGCCGTCATGATCGAGACCACCGCCACCGGGCCGGTCGCCAGCTGTTTGGAGGAGCCAAACAGCGCCGCCACAACGACCGGGGTAAAGGCGATATAGAGACCATAGTAGGCGGGCAGGCCGGCCAGCTGGGCATAGGCCATCGACTGCGGAATAAGTACCAGGGCAACGGTAATGCCGGCAATGAGGTCGGCGCGTAGGTATTCACCGCTTAACTGCCACTCAAGAAAGGGAAAAAATCGCTTTAACTTCTGCATCTGTCTACCCGCAACGGACTCTATTAAATAAACCGTGTGGAGAGAGATCTCCACCCCAAAAACCGGCACCATGCTACCAGATGGCGCAACGGCGAACCAATTACCCCTCCTGCGCGGCCAGCACCTCCCAGCGTGCGTAGGCCTGTTCCAGTTCGCCGGTGAGTTGCTCCAGCCGCTCGGTGGCGCGACTCACCGCCGCGCCATCCGGCTGCTGGTAAAAATCGGGGGCGCCCATCTGCTGCTGCAATGCCTCCTGCTCCGCCTCCAGTTGGGCGATGAGCTCGGGCAACTGTTCCAACTCGCGCCGCTCCTTGTAGCTCAGCTTCTCCTTTTTCGGACGCGGCGCCTCCGGCTCCTTGCGCGCAGGAGTGGTGCTCTTTTTGCTGCCACTCGACTCCAGCTCGCAGCTGGGGCGCTGACGCAGCCAGTCATCATAGCCACCCACATACTCGTTGAGGCGACCATGCCCCTCGAACACCAGGGAGCTGGTGACCACGTTGTTGATAAAGACCCGGTCGTGGCTCACCAGCAGCAGGGTGCCCTGATAATCGAGCAACAGCTCCTCCAGCAGGTCGAGGGTCTCCACATCGAGGTCGTTGGTCGGCTCGTCCATCACCAGCAGGTTGGAGGGTTTGGTAAAGAGTTTGGCCAGCAGCAGCCGGTTGCGCTCACCGCCGGAGAGTGACTTGACCGGGCTGCGCGCCCGCTCCGGGGTAAAGAGAAAGTCCTGCAGATAGCCCATGATGTGCTTGCTGATGCCGTTGACCTCGACCCGGTCGCTGCCCTGGGCGACGTTGTCCAACACCGAGGCCTCCTCGTCGAGGGCCGCGCGGTGCTGGTCAAAGTAGGCGATCTCCAGCTTGGTGCCGAGCCTCACCGAGCCCTGCTGCGGCGCCAGCTGCCCCAGCAGGATCTTGAGCAGGGTGGTCTTGCCGACCCCGTTGGGACCGAGGATCGCCACCTTGTCGCCAC
>JAPHSX010000072.1 GCA_026196575.1 Gammaproteobacteria bacterium
CGTTACAACGAACGCATCCGCCTTAACGGCGAGACGGTGAGCGATGCGCTGCTGTGCCAGAGTTTCGAGCGCATCGACCAGGCGCGCGGCGAGACCTCACTTACCTATTTCGAGTTTGGCACCCTGGCCGCCTTTGACCTCTTCGCCCGCGCCGCACTGGATGTGGCGGTAGTGGAGGTGGGACTCGGTGGCCGGCTCGATGCGGCCAACCTGCTCGATGCCGATGTGGCGCTCATCACCGCCATCGATATCGACCACGCCGCCTGGCTGGGCCATGACCGCGAGACCATCGCCATCGAGAAGGGGGGGATCATGCGCCCCGGACGTCCCGCGATCTGCAGCGATCCACAGCCGCCACAGAGCCTCATCAGGCTTGCCGCAGAGAAGGGGGCACCACTCTATCTGCCGGGGCGTGATTACCGTTATGGGGAGGAGGGTGGTCACTGGTGGTGGGGCGGTGGCGCCACGCGCTACGATGAGCTGCCGCTGCCCGCACTGCGCGGCCAGGCACAGCTGCAGAACGCCGCCGGGGTGCTGATGGTGTTGCAGCAGTTGGCACCACGACTGCCAGTCGCCGCAGTGCATCTACGCGAGGGGTTGCAGGGTTTGCGACTACCGGGCCGTTTTCAGGTAATGCCGGGGGCGCCGCTCACCATCTTCGATGTAGCGCACAACCCGCAGTCGGCGCAGGTGCTGGCCGCCAACCTGCGGACGCTGCCGGCGGCGGGGGAGACCCATGCGGTGGTGGCGATGCTGGCGGACAAGGATCTGCGTAATACCCTGCAGCCGCTCAAGGGAGTGGTGTCAAGGTGGTATCCGGCGGGGCTGGCTGTGGCACGCGGCGCCAGTGGTGCTGCCCTGCAGCAGGTACTGCTTGAGATCGGTGCGGAGTCCCGGGAGAGCTTCGCCACGGTGACACAGGCGCTGGCGGCGGCGCGGCGCAACGCCAGTGTCGATGATCGCATCGTGGTCTTCGGCTCCTTCTATACGGTGGCCGAGGCGCTGGTGGAACCCGTGGCAGCGGCACTTCCTTGCAGTGCGGCCAAGGCCGTATAATGGACGCCCAGAGAGGGTGTTTCCCATCCAAGCCGAGGTGCCTCGTTGAACGAACAGATTAAGCAGCGACTGATCGGTGCCGTGGTGCTGGTCTCGCTGGCCGTGATCTTCATTCCCATGCTGCTGGATGGCGGCATTAACTCGACGATGCCGCGTTTCGGCAGCACCATCCCCGCGCAACCCGAATTTGATTTCGAACCACTGGAAATACCGTTGCAGGCGATCACCCCGATCCCCGCCGACCGGCCGCGTGTTATTGAGCAGGAGGTGGCACTAGCACCGACTGCCGGCCAGCCGCCACAAGAGATACCGGCACAACAGAGACCGGCGCCGCCGCCCCTTCCTGACACCGCGCCCTCCGCCGCCCCGATCAGGTGGGTGGTGCAGGTGGGCAGCTTCAGTCAGTCGGTCAACGCCATGGCACTACGCGACCGGTTGCGCAAGGGCGGCTTTAGCGTCTTCGTGGAGAAGTTCCAGGATCGTGGCAAGAGCTCCTACCGGGTGCGGGTCGGCCCGGAACTCAAACGTGAGAATGCCGAAAAACAGCGGGAGCGGCTCGACAAACACTTTCAGCTCAAGGGCATCGTCATGGGGCACCCCTGATGCAAGGGTCCTTTGTCACGCCGCGGGGCTCTGGTAAGATCCGCCCCTTTCTCAAGGTCCAGGTGGCCGCAACAGGGTCAGCAGCGCAGATATGAACTGGGTCGACTACTCCATCCTCGCCATTATCGGCATCTCGGTATTGATCAGCCTGTGGCGCGGTTTTACCAAGGAGGCGTTCTCACTGGCAGGCTGGATTATCGCCGCCTGGGTTGCCCTCACCTTCGCCGATCAGCTGCAGCAACTGCTGGAACCGCATATCCAGGTCCCCTCGCTGCGACTCATCGTCGCCTTCGCCATCCTCTTTCTCGCCACCCTGCTGCTTGCCGGATTCATTAATTATCTGGCGGTGCAGGTGATCAAAAAGACCGGCCTCTCCGGTACCGATCGCATGGTCGGGATCTTCTTTGGCGTGGCGCGTGGTTGTGTGGTGGTGGCGGTGCTGGTGCTGGTGGCAGGGATGACTCCACTGCCGCAGGATCCCTGGTGGAAAGAGTCACAACTGTTGCACTACTTCCAGGACATGGCGATCTGGCTGCACCAGTTTCTTCCCGCGGATATCGCCAAGAGCATTCACTACTAGTCGGTCCCGAGTGGCCTGCCTAAACTGAGGTAACTGAGAGTATGTGCGGCATTATCGGTATCGTGGGCAAGGGCCCAGTCAATCAGGCGATCTACGACGGTCTGACCGTGTTGCAACACCGTGGTCAGGATGCCGCCGGGATCATGACCTGCGACAATAACCATCTCTACCTGCGCAAGGACAACGGGCTGGTGAGCGATGTCTTCCGCACTCGTCATATGCTGCGCCTGCAGGGCAATATGGGGATTGGCCATGTGCGCTACCCCACCGCCGGCTGCTCCTCATCGGCCGAGGCGCAGCCCTTCTACGTCAATTCCCCCTACGGTATCGCCCTGGCGCATAATGGCAATCTGACCAATGCCGAGACGCTGATGGAGGATCTCTTTCGCGAGGATCTGCGACACATCAACACCAGCTCCGATTCGGAGGTGCTGCTCAACGTCTTTGCCCACGAGATGCAGCGTCAGGGCAAGTATCGGGTCGATGAGAGCGATGTGTTCGAGGCGGTGGCACGGGTACACAAGCGCATCAAGGGGGGCTACGCGGTGGTCGCGCTGCTTATTGGCTACGGTATCGTCGCCTTTCGTGACCCCAACGGTATTCGCCCGCTGATGATCGGCAAACGCACCACCGCGCAGGGGGAGGAGTACATGGTCGCCTCGGAGAGCGTCGCCATCGACGCCCTCGGCTTTGAGCGGCTGCGCGACGTGGCGCCCGGCGAGGCGGTGTTTATCGATATGGCCGGACACTTCTATTCGCGGCAGTGCGCGGAGAACCCCTTCTACGCCCCCTGCATCTTCGAGTATGTCTACTTTGCCCGTCCCGATTCGATTATCGACGGCATCTCGGTCTACAAGGCGCGCCTGCGCATGGGCGAGACGCTGGCGAGGAAGATCAAGCGGGTCTTTCCCGATCACGATATCGATGTGGTGATCCCCATCCCCGACACCAGCCGCACCTCGGCGCTGCAACTGGCCAATGAGCTGGGGATTCTCTATCGCGAGGGCTTCATCAAGAACCGCTATATCGGCCGCACCTTTATTATGCCCGGTCAGCAGCAGCGCAAAAAATCGGTACGCCAGAAGCTCAATCCGATCGAGCTGGAGTTCAGGGGCAAGAACGTGTTGTTGGTGGATGACTCCATCGTGCGCGGCACCACCTCGCAGCAGATCATCCAAATGGCGCGCGATGCCGGCGCCAACAAGGTCTATTTTGCCTCTGCCGCGCCGCCGGTGCGTTTTCCCAACGTCTACGGCATCGACATGCCGAGCAAGGCGGAGCTGATCGGCCACGGCCGCAACGAGGAGGAGATCGCCGCGGCAATTGGCGCCGACCGTCTCTTCTATCAGGATCTGGAAGGTCTCATCGAGGCGGTGCTCTACAAAAAGAGCAAGATGGTTGACCGCTTCGACACCTCGGTGTTCAACGGCGAATATGTCACCGGTGACGTGGATGCGGCCTATCTGCAAAAGCTCGAAGATAGCCGCAACGATGGTGCCAGAACGGAGCGCGAGAGGCGGGAGAGCAGCGTCATCGAGATGCACAACAACAACTGATATTGATAATGATGCGCTCACGCCAGCGGCCTGCTTGTTACCGGTGGCGGGGTGAGGGGAAGGGGTATGACCATTTCACAAGACGAGTGGGACGATTTTGGCTTCGATACCCTGGCGGTGCGCGCCGGGCAGGTGCGCTCCAGCGAGGGTGAGCAGAGCGAGCCGATCTTTCCCACCTCCAGCTTCACCTATAATAGCGCGGCGCAGGCGGCGGCCCGCTTTGGCGGCACCGAGCCGGGCAATATCTATTCGCGCTTCACCAATCCCACGGTGCGCACCTTCGAGCAGCGGCTCGCCGCACTGGAGGGGGGCGAGCAGTGTGTCGCCACCAGCTCCGGCATGGCGGCGATCCTCGCCACCTGCATGGGGCTGCTGCGAACGGGTGATCACATCGTCTCCTCCCGCTCGGTGTTCGGCACCACGGTGGTGCTGTTCGACAACTTCATGGGCAAGTTCGGAGTCGAGACCAGTTATGTCTCCCTGACCGATTACGCCGGCTGGGAGGCGGCCATTCGCCCCAACACCAAATTGCTGTTTCTGGAGACCCCCTCCAACCCGCTGGTCGAGGTGGCCGATATCCCGCGTCTGGCGGAGCTGGCACGGGCCAAAGGTTGCCTGCTGGTGGTCGACAACTGCCTCTGCACCCCGGCACTGCAACAGCCGCTCAAGTTGGGGGCCGATGTGGTGATCCACTCGGCAACCAAATATATCGACGGTCAGGGGCGGGCGCTGGGGGGCGCGGTGGTCGGCAATAAAGAACTGATGGCGCAGGTCTACGCCTTCCTGCGCTCGGCCGGGCCGACCCTGAGCGCCTTTAACGCCTGGATCTTCCTCAAGGGGTTGGAGACGCTTACCCTGAGGATGCGGGCGCACAGCGAAAATGCGCTGGAGCTGGCGCAGTGGCTGGAGCAACAGCCGGGGATCGCGCGCGTCTTCTATCCGGGGCTCGCCTCGCATCCGCAGCACGCCCTGGCGGCCAGCCAGCAGCGCGGCTTTGGCGGTATTGTCGCCTTCGAGGTGAAGGGGGGGCAGGAGCAGGCGTGGCGCCTCATCGACGCCACCCGCGTGATCTCCATCACCGCCAATCTGGGCGATACCAAGAGCACCATCACCCACCCGGCGACCACCACCCACGGCCGCCTCACCCCGCAGCAGAAGGCGGAGTCAGGGATCAGCGATGGCCTGGTGCGCATCTCGGTCGGGCTGGAGGATGTGGCCGACCTCAAGGCCGATCTGGCGCGCGGTCTGGGCGGGCATTGAAAACGGCACCACCCTGATGCGTTCTGGTTCACCGCCAGGGTTGAGGTGCCGCCAACTAGCGGGGGCTATGTGATGGCGGATCGGCAACATCATTGGGAGCAGGTGTATCGGAGCAAGGAGAGCACCGCAGTCAGCTGGTATCAGAAATATCCCGAGCAATCGATACGCCTGATCGAACGGGTGGTGCAGTCAAAGGCGCAGCCCATTATTGATGTGGGTGGCGGGGCCTCGGTGCTGGTCGATAACCTGCTGCAGCGCGGCTACAGTCGGCTTGCGGTGCTCGATATCTCTGCCAAGGCCCTTGACTGCATTCGCCAGCGCCTGTGCGATAAGGCGCAACAGGTCGAGTGGTTCGTTACCGACGTTACCAACTTTACCCCGCCGCACCGTTTTGCCCTCTGGCACGACCGTGCCGTGTTTCATTTTCTTACCGACAGTGAGGACCGCGCGAAATATATCGCCGTGTTGCAACGGGCGCTGGAACCGGGGGCGCACCTGGTGATTGCCACCTTCGCCCCTGATGGCCCCGCGCAGTGCAGCGGTCTGCCGGTAGAGCGTTACGATGGGGTGAAGATCGCGCAGACGCTCGGCGAGTCATTTCAACTGCTGGAGCAGCAGAGCGAAAGCCACACCACCCCGGCGGGTGGCGAACAGCGCTTCAACTATTTTCTCTTCCGCTATCAGCCGCGCTAACCCTTGTTGATGAGCCTATCTGCGATGCCACTGCAACAGCACCGTACCCAGCTATTGCAACTCTATCGTACCGCCCTGGAGGCGGTTTCCGGTGAGGCGGCGGTCGCACGGTTTCTGCATGCGCATCCTGTAGAAGGGCCGTGTGCGGTGGTCGCGCTCGGCAAGGCCGCTGCGGCGATGACGCTGGGGGCGCAACAAGTCCTGGGTAAAAAGTTGCGCACCGGTCTGGTGATCACCAAACAGGGACACACGGCTCCGCGCCTTGATAACAAGCGCATCGTGCAGCTGGAGAGTAGCCACCCTATCCCCGATGCGAGCAGCCTGGCGGCGGGTGCTGCACTGGTTCAATTTCTCGCCGCACTTCCCGAGGATGAGCCGCTGCTGTTCCTGCTCTCCGGTGGCGCCTCGGCACTGGTTGAGGTGTTACCGACGGGGATGTCGACAGCGCAGCTGACGGAACTCAATCGCTGGCTACTGGCGGCGGGCTTTTCCATCGCCGAGATGAATGCGATCCGTAAGCGCCTCTCCGCTATCAAGGGGGGGAAACTCATCCCCCACCTGCGGGGGCGGCCCTGTCTGCAGCTGCTGATCTCCGATGTCCCCGGCGACGAGCTGAGTGTCATCGGTTCCGGCCCGCTGATTACGCAGCCAGAGCCTGTGCCGATCACTACACCGCTTCCGCAGTGGCTGCAATCGGTGGTCGACTCCCAGTCCCTAACCCCGATGCACCGTGTTGCCGACATCGACTCCCACATTATCGCCAGTAATGAGCTGGCGCGTGAGGCGCTGGTGGCGAGTGCACAGCAGCTGGGCATTACCACCTATAACCACCCTGGCCACTTTCAGGGCGATGCCGCAGAGCTGGCCGCGCAATTCGTAACGCGGCTGCAGGAGGGGCCTGCGGGACTGTATATCTGGGGGGGCGAAAGCAGTCTGGTGCTACCCGGGCATCCCGGACGCGGCGGGCGCAACCAGCATCTGGCACTGACGGCCGCGCGCTACCTTGCCGGCCACGATAATCTCCTGTTTCTGGCCGCCGGTACCGATGGTACCGATGGCCCCACTGAGGATGCCGGAGCCGTAGTTGACGGTGGCACTATTCAGCGGGGGGAATGGGAGGGAGAGAGTGCCACTGATGCCCTGCAGCGCGCCGATGCCGGCACCTTCCTTGAGGCGAGTGGCGATCTGATTCAGACCGGCCCCACCGGCACCAATGTGATGGACCTCGTGGTCGCCTGGAAGTGGGGGGATGATGAAGGGTGAAGTTTGAAGGGTGAAATTGTCCCCACGCCCTCGCGTGGGAATTGGGGACTGGCGTTTGGTTCGGCTGGCGGTGGCTCCGGCAAGCACAGCGCGGCCGGGTCGCCCCTACGGCTCCAGATCCTCTCTCTTTTGTGCAAACTCGTCCCGATCGATCTCACCGCGCGCGTAGCGTTTCTCCAGAATTTGTCGTGCCGTTTCCGGTGGTGGCGCAGCAGTGCCGGCGGCGGTACCCGTGAGCCACTTCACGATGGCGATGATGCCCAGGATGATCAATCCCCAGAAGAGGATCATGAAGATAAAGCCGAATCCTGGCCCCCAAATGAAGTGACCTGTGCCATCCATCATCGTCATTCTCCCCGCTGAGCCGGCAAGTAGCGTCGTCCACGCCCCAGACAGAAGGGTAGCAGCTTGTTCTATTCCTGCCTGCGTGGCCTGCCGGCCGACGGAGAGTCGTACCGCACCCAGCGCCTGCCCTATGGCGTCATGCGCCCACCGGCCATGGGGGTGGTGGCGTTGTAGTCGAGGTGGCTCGGTCCGTTCATGGTCGCTGCTTGCCGTGTGCAGGGGTGGAGATGACGGACTCAGTCGCAATCACCAGCCGCGGGCTTATCTTGTGTGAACGCCTCGTTCACCAGCTTGATGCGGAGCGAGATATCCTCCTGCTGCACCATCACCCCCCCGGTCCACTGATCGATATAGGACGGTTTGGATGCCCCGATGTTGAAGTGGCCCGGCTGGACGGTGAACTGAAAGGTGCCGTCGGCGGCGGAGTGCCCCCTTTTGAGGATGACATTGTTATCGGCATTGACCAGGGTGATCTCCGCCCCGGCTACGGGTCCGTCTTCCTCGAAGACGCCTACGGTGATAACCGCGGCGTGGGCAGTGCCATAACAAACCAGCATGGTGAGCAGCAGCCACGGTGTTGCAGCGAATGGATTTTTCATCGGTTGCACTCTAGTCGTTCAGAAGGTCGGATTTATCTGCGCCTGCAATACGATCTCTATCGTAGTAGGTTGAGGGTCGGCCAGGGTTACGGCTATTGGGAACACCCCTTGTAGTATGGCGGAAAAATGGGCCGGTGCGCTGCGGCGACCGGCTTTACCGGTGTTGCGCCACGGTGCTGGGGCGGCGCAGTTCGAGTACCGGTTGCAGCAGTTTCGGGTCGTCCCACTCGCGCCCGCCGATGGCACTGTAGACGATGCGCCCCTGCGGGTCGATGACGAAGGTGGTGGGTAGCCCCTTGAGCGGCCACGCCTCGCTGACCGTGCCGTCCTCATCGAGCAGGATGGGGAAGTCGAGCTGCGTGTTACCGGTGAACTGGAAGATGGTGTCGGCACTCTCCCCGACATTGATCGCCAGCAGCACTACCCCCTGGGGTTGCAGGGACTCCCAGGCGCGCTGCATCGATGGCATCTCCTCGCGGCAGGGGGGACACCAGGTGGCCCAGAAGTTGACGATCACCGGCTGGCCGCGCAGCGCGGAGAGGCGGTAGCTCTCGCCATCCGCATCGCGCAGGGTAAAGTCCGGCGCCAGCGGCAGCGCCTCTACCGGGGTGAGGGTTTGCGCCATCTTTGCCGTTTGTGTGGTGGCGGACGGTGCGGGCGCCGCCTGGGTCAGGAGTGGCAGCAGCAGTGCGGTAACGAAAAGCAGGCGGTGCATTCTGTTGTTCCTCTATATGGGTTGATCGGGGGCGCAGCGCATCCCCTCGATGCGCAGCTGCCGTGGCTCGTCGCCCTGTTGCCACACAATATCAAGGTCGAAACGGCTGCCCGGCGGCCGGTTGAAGGTGACCATGCCCATGTTCCAGTCGCCGGGCTGAAAGCGTTGCTGGCTGGGAAAGAGCGACCAGCGAAAGGCGATCCGTGCCGCCTGAGTGAGTGCCAGCCGCTGCCACTGCTGTTGCCACTCCGCCTCCAGACGTAACGGTTGCGCCCTCCCTGCCGCGTCGCTCACCCGCCAGTCGGCGAGATGCAGTTCGAGTGGCGCTGAAAGATCGGTATCGTTGCGCACAATGGCCTGAAAGACGCAGGCCATGGCCACCTCTTCCGCCGCCTCGGGGGTTAGGCCGCGGCCCTGAAAATAGGCGCGCGATTGATCCGGTAGCCGCTGGGTGAAGGTGAATGAGGCCCCGTCACCGTGCCAGCCCCAGCTCTCCAGGCCGTTTTGCGGATCGCGCTGGTAGACCGTCTCCCCCTGCACCGCAGCGCAGAGGCCCAGCAGGGTCATGCCGACTACCGTCCGTAAACCGTTGTTTGTCATACGCTCTCCATTGATTAGCCCCACTCCTCCATGCACCTCTCCAGCACCTCCTGCAGAAGCGCCTCCAGCCGTGGTGCCTCGGGGTGAAGGGGAGCGAGGGCCTGCGCGATATCCTGGGGTGAAAGTATCACACCGTCCGCCGGTGCCACCAGCAGGCCGTCAATCAGCATCGCGGGTGCGTGCAGCTCCGGGTGTGTCGGCAGGGTGGTGAACTGTTCGCTGCAGGTTATGGCTATGGCGGCGTTCCCGGCATCTTTGCCATCCTCGACCAGCGCGGTGGCATAGGTGCGGTAGAGGCGGCAGCGGCCACCGAGTGGTTCGTTGAGTAGCAGGGTGATCTCCATCGGTAAACCTCGTACAGGTTAGCTGATTTGATTGAACAGAATGTAGCTGGCCACCAGGATCAGAAAAATCCCGAAGCCCTTTTTCAGCTGTTCCGCAGGCAGGCGGTGGCCCAGGGCGCTGCCTGCCACGCTGCCGACAATGGCGATAGCGGTAAACATCGCCATCAGCTGGTAGTCGATGGTGACGGCACCGGCATAACCGGCAAAGCCGGCAAAGGATTTGAGCGCCACGATGCTGAGTGAGGTGCCGACCGCCCGTTTCATCGAGAGCCCGGAGAGCAGCACCAGCGCCGGTACGATGAGGAAGCCGCCGCCCACGCCGACCAGGCCGGTCAGAATCCCCACCCCGATGCCGTGCAGCGCGATGTGGCCATAATGGGGCGTCTCACCGTTGCCCTCTTCGGCGCTACCCACGGCGGCGGCGCCCACCGAGCGGTGCACCAGCGGCGCGGGTTTGAGCATCCGCCACGCCGCGGCATACATCACCACGGCAAACAGCACGAGCTGAATCACCACCGGGGTAACCACCCCGAGCAGCGCGCCGGCATAGGTTCCTGCGATACCGAAGAGCCCGAAGATGGCCGTTACCTTGAGGTTGACGTTGCCACGAAACCAGTGCTGAATGGCGGTGATGGTGGCGGTGATTGCCACGATGCCCAGGCTCATGGCGATGGCGGACTTGGGCTCGACATGCAGCAGGTAGAGCAGGGCGGGGGTGGTGATAATGGAGCCACCGCTACCAAAGACCCCCAGCAGCAGGCCGGTGATGAGTCCGGCGATAATCACGGAAAGGGACATCAGTGGTTCTCCTCTGGTTGAGTCGAAATCTATGGGTCACGGTACGAGTACCCCTCTGTTATAATCTTCGAGATCACGTTTAATTCAATAGATCTCTTGAATTATTGAATATCAAAGGTAGAGCGATGTCAACCGGAAATTTCAAACACGATCTGTTCAATCAGTTCGCCCGCGTCGCCAAGGCCATGAGCAACGGTTACCGGCTTGAGTTGCTGGAGTTTCTGGATCAGGGGGAGCGCAGTGTTGATGACCTGGCACAGGTGGCGGGACTGACGGTGGCCAATACCTCCCAGCATCTGCAGCAGCTCCGGCAGGCGGGGTTGGTCTCCAGCCGTAAGGAGGGGCACAAGGTCTACTACCGCCTGAGCGGGCAGGATGTGTCGGCCCTGTTCGGCTCGCTAAGGGGGGTGGCCGAACGCCACCTGGCCGATGTTCACCGCCTGGTCGATGACTACCTCAACGTAAAGGACAACCTCGACCCGGTGCCGGCGGCACAGTTGCTGGAGATGGTGCGTGAGGGGTTGGTGACGGTGCTCGATGTACGGCCGCCGCTGGAGTATGCCGCCGGTCACCTGCCGGGGGCGATCAACATCCCGTTGAAGGAGCTGGAGAAACAGTTTGGCATGCTTGACCCTTCGCAGGAGATCGTCGCTTACTGCCGCGGCCCCCACTGTGTCCTTGCCTTTGATGCGGTGGCCAAACTGCGCGATCGGGGGATAAATGCCAGACGTCTGGATGGCGGGCTTCCCGAGTGGCGGCAGGAGGGTCTGCCCGTGGAGAAATCCTGAACGCCTCCAGTGCCTAGGTAATCGTTGCTGAAACGGGTAAACTAGGCTCCGCAATTTGTGCCGCCAGGCGGTCTTGGCGGCCTTGTCACCTCCCCCGATTTGAGTGAATGAGAACTATGGATTTCCTGCCGATTTTTATGAATATCCGTGGCCAGCGCTGCCTTGTGGTGGGCGGTGGTGAGGTTGCCGCGCGCAAGGCGGCACTGCTGCAGGAGGCCGGTGCCGAGATCGTGGTAGTGAGCCCCCGGCTTTCGCCCACGCTGACGGAGCAGGTAAGGCGGTGGGATATCTCCTATCGCCAGGGGCGGTTCTGTGCCACCGACCTGGATGACGTGGTGCTGGTGATCGCCGCCACCGATGATGAGGCGGTCAATCGCGAGGTCTCGGAGTTGGCGCGCGCACGCGCCCTGCCGGTGAATGTGGTGGACAATCCCGAGCTCTGCAGCTTTATCGTCCCCTCCATCATCGATCGCTCGCCGGTGCAGATCGCCGTCTCCACCGGTGGTGCCTCGCCGGTGCTGGCGCGCCTGCTGCGCACCCGTCTGGAGTCGCTCATCCCCTCGGCCTACGGCCGTCTGGCGACCATGGTGGATGGTTTTCGTGACCGGGTGAAGGGGCGCTTTGCCGATGTGAATGCCCGGCGCAACTTCTGGGAGCAGGTGCTGGAGGGGCGCATCGCCGAGATGGTCTTCGCCGGCAGGGACGAGGAGGCGGTGGCGGCGTTGGAGAAGGCGTTGGTCAGCGGCGGCGAGCAGAAGGTGGGCGAGGTCTATCTTATCGGCGGCGGCCCTGGTGACCCGGATCTGCTCACCTTCCGTGCCTTGCGCCTGATGCAGAAGGCCGACGTGGTGGTACACGACCGCCTCATCTCCAAAGAGGTGCTGGAGCTGACGCGCCGCGATGCCGAGCGCATCTATGTGGGCAAGGAGCGCGACAACCACTCCGTGCCGCAGGAGCAGATCAATCAGCTGCTGGTGGATCTGGCCAAACAGGGCAAGCGGGTCTGCCGTCTCAAGGGGGGTGACCCCTTTGTCTTTGGCCGTGGTGGCGAGGAGATCGAGACCCTCACCGAGAATGGCGTCAACTTCCAGGTGGTGCCGGCCATCACCGCAGCGCTGGGGGCCTCGGCCTATGCCGGTATTCCGCTCACCCATCGTGACTACTCCCAGGCGGCGGTCTTTGTCACCGGCCACCTCAAGGATGGCACCATGAACCTCAACTGGCCGGCGCTGGCGCAGCCCAACCAGACCGTGGTCTTCTATATGGGGTTGAAGGGGCTGCCGGTGATCTGCTCCACCCTGATGGCGCACGGCATGTCGGCCGAGACTCCGATTGCCCTGGTGCAGCAGGCGACCACGCCGCGCCAGCGTGTCTTTACCGGCACCCTGGGTGATATGCCGGAGCGCATCGCCGGTGAGGAGGTGAAGGCGCCGACGCTGATCATCGTCGGCAATGTGGTGAAGCTGCACGACAAGCTCAGCTGGTTTCGCTCAGAGGCGATGATCGCAAAGGGGGAGTAGCACTCCCCCCTGTCGCGCGGTGCCCCGATGTCTATCAGGCGGCGGGTCGTTTCTGATCCTCGCGCAGTTTGGTGGCGAGGATCTCGTCGGCATCGTCGATATCGACCTCGTTACCTGCTACATCGACTAGCGTCTGCTCGAAGTCGTTCCACCCCTTGATCCCGGTCTTCAGCGAACAGACATGTTTGAAGCCCATGCGCTGCATGGTGTGGGCGGCGAGAATACTGCGGTTGCCGGAACGGCAGATCACCACGATCTCACGATCACGACCGGCGGCCAGCTCCGGCACGGTCTCGTCGTAGTCCCAGTCGCAGGCCGACTCCAGGATACCGCGCGGTACATGGATGGAGCCGGGGAGGGCGAGTGCATCGTACTCGTTGGCCTCGCGCACGTCGAGCAGCAGCGGCGGCTCCGGTTGCTGCAGTTTCTCTTCGAGATCCCAGGGAAAGATCTCCTCTACCTCTGGCAGGCATTCGGCGATAAGGTCGGTAAAGTGTTTCATGGCTTGGACCCGGTGGTGGTTCACTGTGAAAGGCGGATTCTACTGACTTTGCCCTCGGAGCTCAAAATCCTTCCCGCATCTTGTTATGATGGGGAAATTTTACAGAATCAAGGCAGGGTGTGTCAGACGTGGAAACCAAGATCTCCATTGAACAACTCAAGCAGGGCAGGCCGCAGGATGCGCTGCACTCCAGCGGCCCCGGTTGCGAGGATAAGGAGCCCTATGCACTGATGGTGCTGGGTGACAGCATGGAGCCGGAATTCAGGGAGGGGGAGGTGCTGGTCATCGAGCCCGGCGCCAGTTACCGTGACGGCTCCTACGTTATCGCCTATCACAATGACGAATATATCTTCCGTCAGCTGCGTGTGGTCAAGGGGCAACTGTTCCTGACACCGCTCAACCCCAATTATGTCTCGGAGCAGCTCGCGGGCCCGGAGGCGATTAAAGGGGTGATCACCCAGAAGAAGATGCCGGGTGGTCGCCACAACCGTAAAAATTACGACTGATTTTCGGGGAGACAAAAAGAACCGGGGCGTGCCCCGGTGCATGGTATCGAGGGTAGCTTGCTTGTGCTACTCGGGTTTGATCACCGGCAGCCCCATAATCAGCCACATCTGCATGCCGCCACGGTAGTAGTGGATCTTCTCCGCGGGAAAACCGAGTGATAACAGCCCCTTGATCGCATGCGGTGACTGTCCGCACCACGGGCCGTTGCACCAGAGCATGACCTCCTTGACTTCATTGAAATCCCAGAAGCCCTGCCGCTTCGGATCCACGCCAATGGTACGCAGTGTCTTGTCCCAGGTAGCTTCCACCATGCCGACGTTACTGCGCGGCTTGGCGCCAACGAGTTTCATGATGTGATCCAGTTCGGGGCCGGTCTTGCGCTCAAACTCGGTAAAGGGGATGTTAATCGAACCGGGAATCGTCCCCTTGTTGTGCCATGACTCCACGCGGGCGTCGATGAGTAGCCCAGTGCCCTTGTTGACGTGGTTCTCCATGAAGTCGAAAACCTCCAGCTCCCCCGCAATTTTCACCCCCGGGGCAATGTTGACCGGTTGCGGACAGAAGGGGGGGCATTTGCGCGAGGTCTTTCCCCAACTGCTGTCGATGACGTTGGTTTCGTCCTGATTGCGTTCGATCTTTATGCTCTTGCCCTGATGCTTGACCTCAAGGCTCTCTTTTTCAGGGGTGAGTTTGACGTCCAGTGCCACGGCGGTCGTCGCCTGTGCCGCCAGTGTCAGTGTGGTAAGTAACAACAGGGTCAATTTTTTCATCAGTTTGCGCGCCTCGCTTCAGTTTCGATTATTTGGTCATTCTTTTTTTGATTTCACGGCGAATTTTTTCCACGTCGTTACTCTCCACATAGGTCTTATAGACCTGCTTCTTGTTCCACGGCGACAACTTTTCGTAGAACAGAAAGCTGCCGTAGTAGTTGTCGCGCAGACTTTGTTCAAACTCTTCATGCGTCAGCCCCGACTGCAACCCATCGGAGAGCCCCTGTTTCTTGTGGGACCAGTTGAGTTCACTCTCCTCACCCGCCTGCACATCGGTGGAGCCGGCCTCGGCCTCCAGGTCAGCCAGATAACTGCCGACGCAGAGGGAGGGGGCCGAGATGAGCAGCGAGGCGGTGATAATGAGCAGGCGGGCCGGCCGCTGAAATAGTGTCTGTAGAGGCAAATGCATGGTTTTTCCCTTATGAGCTCTGCGTGTCGCTTGCCATGATCGACATGACAGACATGTCATGTCGATGCGCTTCACTGGAAACTATACACGAAGGTACAAGGCTTCAATGTGGTTAATCCCGGTTATGCACCGGAAACGCAAAGAACATGCCATACGGGGTTTATGCGCAGAGGTGGCGTAGCAGATCCTTGATGAACTTCTCCCGGGCGGCGAAATCCTTGAGGGATTTTTCGATCTTCAGCCGCTCCTGGCCGTCGAATTTGAACTCGCCGGGGCGGGTCTGAATGAGGGTGATGAGCTTCATCGGGTCGATGTCGGGGGTGGCGATAAAGGTGATGCGCCCGCCCGTGGGGCCAAGCTCGATCTTTTTGATGCCGAGCGGGGTGGCCCGCAGCTTGAGGCCGGTGATGGCAAAGAGATGCTTGATCGGTTCGGCCAGCAGGCCGAAGCGGTCGATCATCTCCACCTGCAGCTCGCGCAACTCCTCGTCGCTGGCGGCATTGGCGATGCGTTTGTAGATGAGCAGGCGGCTGTGGACATCGGGCAGGTAGTCGTCGGGGATCAGCGCCGGGACGGTGAGATCGATCTCGGTGCCGTGGAACATCGGCCTGTCCAGTTCCGGCTGGTTTCCTGACTTGAGGGCCTGCACGGCACGCTCCAGCAGTTCTGAGTAGAGGGAGAAGCCGATCTCATACATCTGCCCGCTCTGCTCGTCGCCCAGTAGTTCGCCGGCGCCGCGGATCTCAAGGTCGTGGGTGGCGAGGGTAAAGCCGGTACCCAGCTCCTCAATGGCCTCGATCGCCTCCAGCCGCTTTACCGCATCCCTGGTCATGGAGCGCTTGGAGGGAACCAGCAGATAGGCGTAGGCGCGGTGGTGGGAGCGGCCGACGCGGCCGCGCAGCTGGTAGAGCTGGGCCAGGCCGAAGTGGTCGGCGCGATTCATGATGATGGTGTTGGCGCTGGGCACGTCGATGCCGGTCTCGATGATGGTGGTGCAGACCAGGACGTTGAAGCGCTGGTGGTAGAAGTCGGACATCACCCGCTCCAGTTCACGCTCCGGCATCTGGCCGTGGGCGATGCGCAGTGTCGCCTCGGGCACCAGCTCTTCGAGCTTGCGTGCCATGATCTCGATATCCTCGACCTTGTTGTGCAGGAAGTAGACCTGGCCGCCGCGTTTGATCTCGCGCAGGCACGCCTCCTTCACCAGCTCCGGGTTCCATTCGTGGACGAAGGTCTTCACCGCGTGGCGCCTGGCCGGAGGGGAGGCGATGATGGAGAGGTCGCGAATCCCCCCCATGGCCATGTTGAGGGTGCGCGGGATCGGGGTGGCGGTGAGGGTCAGCATATCCACCTCGGCGCGCAGCGCCTTGAAGCGCTCCTTCTGGCGCACGCCAAAGCGGTGCTCCTCGTCGATAATCACCAGCCCCAGCCGCTTGTAGGCGATCCCCTCCTGCAGCAGCTTGTGGGTGCCGATGACGATATCGACGCTGCCCGCCTCCAGTGCCCCGATCACCTGGTTGGACTCCCGGGTGGAGCGAAAGCGTGACAGTGACTCGATGCGCACCGGCCAGTCGGCGAAGCGGTCGCGGAAGTTTTGCGCGTGCTGTTCGGCGAGCAGGGTGGTGGGCACCAGTATCGCCACCTGTTTGCCCCCCATCACCGCGAGGAAGGCGGCACGCATCGCGACCTCGGTCTTGCCAAAACCGACATCGCCGCAAATGAGGCGATCCATCGGCCTGGGGGAGCGCATGTCGGCGACCACCGCGTCGA
>JAPHSX010000030.1 GCA_026196575.1 Gammaproteobacteria bacterium
GAACAGCTCACTCAAGGAGCGCACCTTCAGCTACGACCTCAATTTTGAGACGCCGCTCGATGAGTATAAATACGAACTGTCACGCAATGACGACTATCTGCGCCTGATCCCGATCGCCCTGACGCAAAAAGAGCCCTCGGCGGGGCTGCGCAGCCTGCTGGATCGTTTCGTGGAAAAGTCCAAAATCCTGCGTCACGACGCAGAGGCCCGCTTCGAGGAGAAGCAGTTCGAACAGGCAGTCACGGCGATGCAGCAGTCGACCAATGAGCTGGTCAACGGCCTGAAGATTATTGGCGTGCGCTAATCCGCTGCCAATCCCGGCAGGCGGGGGTGTTTACCCCCTCTCCCCCTGAGGGGAGAGGGTTGGGGTGAGGGGGGAGAGGCCATTTATGGCCGATACTCCACTATCTATCGGATAAATTAGGTTTGAGAATCAGGCTATGACGGAGAATATGATGAACAATCTGCACAAGGCTCTACTGCCCCTCGTTATCGTTGCTGCCCTTGGCGTGACGACCGCTGCCCATGCCAAGGCCGAGCCACTGTCACGGCCGCAGAGCGAGGAACAGGTCAGCCTGGCGTTGGGGTTTGTCGACAAACTGCTCACCTCCTCCAGCCTCGCCAAACATATCGAGCAGAGTCACTTCGCCCCGGCCCTCGCCTATCTGGAGGAGGCGCGCCGCCTCAACGTCCTGGCATGGCAAAGTCTGCAGGAGAATAACCTGGTGGGGGCCATCGCCAAGCGCGACGAGGCGATTCGTCTCGCCCTTGAGGCGGGCCACCTTTCGCAGATGGCAACGGATAAGATGAACAAGCCACGAAATGATTTCGAAAGTCGGTTGCGCAGCATTGAGGCCCTGAGCAAGGCCCACGCCTCGATCGCGACAAAGAGTGGCAAGAGTGAGTTGGTGGAGCAGCTTGACCACCGGATACGGGAGGATATGGCGGAGGCCTACAAGCTGCGTGCATCCGGCGATTATGTGAGCGGCCGGGCGGCGCTCGACAAGGCCTACCAGCATGTGCGCGCCGCGGTGGAGAAGATCCGCGGCGGCCAGACGCTGGGTGAGTTGAGCAGCAATGGTGTCAGCGCCTCGCCCCTGCAGCGCGACTACGAGACCAAATTGCGCAGCATCCACGCCCTGCTGGAGGCGCAGCAACGCATCGCCGATGAGAAGGCGACGGTGGAGCAGAAGGAGCAGCTCAAGCGTACCGTGAGTGCGTTGCTTAATTCGGGCGAGGATTATGCCGCCAGTGGCGACTATCAGCAGGCCACCAAGACCATCAACCAGGCGTATCAGATCATCACCGCCTCCATTGAACAGCTGCGTGGCGGTGAGACGTTGGTGCGCTCCCTTAACTTCGAGACCTCGGAGGAGGAGTATCACTACGAGCTGGATCGCAACGACACCTATCATATGCTGATCCATATGCTGGTGGAGGACAAGAAGGGCATGGTGATCACCGAGCGCATTCAGCAGTTCATCGATCAGTCTACCGCCCTGCGTAGCCTTGCCGAGCGTCAGGCGCGGGACGGTGCCTTTGATGAGGCGATAAAGTCGCTGGAACAGTCGACCCGCAATCTCATCCACGCGATGCGCAATGCCGGCTTTTTTATACCGGGGTAACAGGGCCACACGATGATGCAAAAGATACTGATGTCACTCTGCCTGGTGATCGCCGGTGCCGCCCTGGCTGCGCCGCCGTTGCTGCCACTGGCCAAGGATGGCATTCACGACACGCAGGGTCCGGCCTTTACCCTGCTGCAGGAGCCGGCCGAGGCGCTGGGCAATCTGCCCGTGGATCGTTACGGCTTTACCGACTGGGTGAAGACCCTGCAGGATGGCCATATCACACCGCGCACCGGCATTAGCGGTAGCGAGAAGATGAAGGCGGTGGATCTCGACATTACGATGAAGAACACCGCCTCCATGCCACATGTGCTCTTTAGCCACCAGGTGCATACCCAGTGGCTCACCTGCAGCAACTGTCACTCGCGCATCTTCCTGCCGCAGATCGGCGGCAACTTCGTCACCATGGCGAAGATCGTGGGGGGGGAGTATTGCGGCGTCTGTCATGGCAAGGTCGCCTTCTCCGCGCTGAACTGCGAGCGTTGCCACACCGTACCGACCGCCAAGACGGGGCTGAGATAGTGCGAATCATTGCGGCATCGATGCTACTGCTGTTCCACTCGGCACTGTTCGCGCAGGGGCTCGACTTTGTCAAACGGCTCTCCTCCATCGAACGCGCCCCGCTCACCAGTGATGCGCTGGGGCGCATGTTCGGTACCCCTGCCTTTGCGCACCTGCAACGCCCGGTGGCGGTGGGGGCCTACGGCGGCACCGTCTATCTGTTTGATGCCGGCACCGGCATCTTCTATCGCTACGACCGCCACCAGGAGACACTACGGGAGCTGCCGAAGATCAGCGGCGCGCTGAAGGGGGTGCCCAGCAGCATCACCGTAACCCCCGACTACTCCTTCTATGTTGCCGATCCCGCCGGGCGTCAGGTGATCCACGGCTCGCTCGACGGGCAGGTGTTGCGCCTGCTCAGTGACGACACCAATCTCGCCAACCCCGTCGCCGCCGTGTTTGACGAGTTTGGCCGCCAGCTGCTGGTGGCCGACAGCCTGTTCGACCATATCGTCAGCTTCAACCACGAGGGGTGGCCGCTCTTTGCCTTTGGTGAGCGCGGCATGGGGCCTGAGCAGTCGCAGGTGGTCACCGATATGGCCGCCGGGCCGCAGGGCCTCTATCTGCTGGATCGCAACCCGCAGGTGAAGGTCTACACCCCGCAGGGGAAGTTCCTCTTTGGCTTCCCGCGCCATGAGGTCGCCAGCCCCACCGCCATCGCCGTTGACCTGCACGATCGCGTCTATGTGGCCGACGGCTTTGATGACACCATCAAGGTCTATCTGCAGGGCGAGTATGTGGGCGAGTTTGGCGGCACCGGTACCTCCCCCGGACGCTTCCGCTTTATCACCGATCTCCATATCGACCAGCACTTTCTCTATGTGGCCGACAGCATGAACGCCCGGGTGCAGGTCTTTGTGATAGAGCGGCTCCACGCCAAACAAACCCCGCCAGAGGAGAGGCCGCTGCCGCAGAGGGAGGGCACGACACCGTGACCGCGCGCCTGGCTCTCCTCACCGTCGCCCTGTTGCTTGGCGCCTGCGCCACCACCCCGGAGCAGCGCCCGCCGATGCGCTTTTTCAACGCGCAGCAGATCGTCACCTGGCCGTCGCTGCCGGAGCTGCCGCGCTTTGCCTATGTGGGCGAGCTCATCGGCGAGGTCAATTTTCTGCCGGATAAGCACAAAGAGGAGCGCAGCTGGCTGGCGATCATCACCGGCCTCTTCTCCGCCAAGGTACAGCGCGAGGAGCTACAGCGTCCGCAGGGGGGGGTGGTCGATGGGCAGGGGCGCATCTGCGTCACCGACGTGGGGCGCAACGCGGTGATGGTCTTCGACCCGGTCAACAAGCAGTTCAACGTCTGGCAGTGGGCCGGTGAGAATCAACGCTTTCTCGCCCCCATCGGCATCGCCGCCGGTGCCGACGATTCACTGCTCATCGCCGATGCCGAGCTGAAGGTGGTGGTGCGCCTCTCGCACGATGGCAAGCCGCTCGGCCAGTTCGGTCACGGCCTGTTCCAGCGACCCACCGGCCTCGCCCGTGACGCCGCGCGCGGCCGCATCTATGTGGCCGACACCCACGGTCACAATATCAAGGTCTTCAGCGATGAGGGCGAGCTGCTCGACACCCTCGGCCAGCGTGGCGAAAAGGTGGGCGAGTTCAACTTTCCCACTCACCTCGCCTTCGCCAATGACCGCCTCTACGTTACCGACAGCCGCAACTCGCGCATCCAGGTGCTCGACGCCGAGGGGGTGACACAGTCGAGCTTTGGCGAGCGCGGCCTCTTTGTCGGCAACCTGCCCCACCCCAAGGGGGTGAGCAGCGACAGCGACGGCAATATCTACGTGGTCGAGTCCTATTACGACCACCTGTTGATATACAATGCCCAGGGGGAGCTGCTGCTCCCCATCGGCGGCACCGGCCAGGGGATCGGCCAGTTCTATCTGCCCGCCGGGGTGTGGCTCGACAACGACAACCGCATCTACGTTGCCGACATGTTCAACGGCCGTGTGGTGGTGATGCAGTATCTGGGGGGAGAGTAAACCATGGTCATTCATTCACGCCGCGCCGTCGCCGCCGTGGCCCTGCTGGCGACCCTTGGCGCCCCCGCCTTTGCCGCCAAGATTGCCGATGTCGCCAACACCAAGCACAACCTCTCGGCCAGCGGCCCCGGCACGGTGAAGGCGACCACCGAGTCGCAGATCTGCGTCTTCTGCCATACCCCGCACAAGGCCAATGCCGCCGCTATGGTGCCGTTGTGGAACCGTGCGCTTTCAACGAGCGACGGCACATATACCCTCTACACCTCCGACTCAATACAGGCCACCCTGGCGCAACCCGACGGCAGCTCCAAGCTCTGCCTCTCCTGCCACGACGGCACCATGGCGCTCGGCAGCGTCGGCGTACTCAACGGGCTGGAGAACCAGACCATCGCCCTCAGCGGCACCGATGCGGTTACTCCCGGTACCATGCCTGACGGCGCGGGGGCCGCTACCGGATTTACCCGTGACCTTGGCACCACCCTGACCAACGACCACCCCATCTCCTTCACCTTCAACTCGGCCCTTGCCGGCGCCGACGGTGAGCTGGTTGACCCCGGTATCGCGCCGGGAAATACCTACATCATGAACCGCACCCCCGGCGCGACGCGCCCCCATGTGCCGTTGGAGAACGACAAGTTACAGTGTGTAGCCTGCCACGACCCGCACATTCGTGACGACACGGGCGCCAACGCCAAGTTCCTGCGCCTCAACCGCTTCCAGGAGGTCGCGGCGACCGGGGCCGCCTTCGATGCGACCAACGACCAGGTCTGCCTCGGCTGCCATGACAAGGCGGGGTGGGAGGGGTCGGCCCACGCCAACTCCTCCGTCGCGGACGAAACCTACGCCGCCGCCGCTGCCACCCAGCGCGACTTCACCGCCGCCCTGCCGGTATGGAAGGCGGGTTGCCTCAACTGCCACGACACCCACACCGTGCAGGGGGCGCGCCGCCTGCTGCGCGAGGGAACCGATGGCCCCACGGTTGCCGATCCGATCACCGGTGTACTGGTCAAGAACGGCGGCAACCCGGCGCTGGAGGAGACCTGTTACCAGTGCCACGACGACGGCACCGGCGCGGTACTGAACAGCTACGCCACCGTGCCCAACATCAAGACCGATTTCACCACTGTCGGCAACAAACGCATGCCGATCACCAGTGCCGACCAGCCCGCGGGCAGCGAGGTCCACGCCATCACCGACAAGGACTTCAGCGAAACGACCACGCTGCTGGGCACGACGGCGAGCAACCGCCATGTGGAGTGTACCGACTGCCACAACCCGCACCGCGTGATCAAGAACCGCCTGTTCAACGCCAACCCGACTACGGCCGATGCGGCGGGTACCCACACCCACGACTACGGCCACACCAATATCGCCTCCGGCGTGCTGGCGGGCACCACTGGCGTCGAGCCGGTCTATGGCGCCACCACCTGGGGCTCGCTCCCCACCAGCTACGATCTGAAGCAGGGCAGCGCGGCGATCGGTGCGGACACGGCCGCCAGCAACCTCTGGCTGACCCGTGAATACCAGCTTTGTCTCAAGTGCCACTCCGACAACGCCTGGACGACCGAGCCCGCCCTGGGCAGCTTTACCGGCGGCACCCCCCTCAACACCAACGGCCTGACCAACTACACCAACCAGGCGATGGAGTTTCAGGCCCCGCTGGCCGACAAGGGTGAGCCCGGTGGCAACCACCGCTCCTGGCACCCGGTCATCGACAATACCGGCCGTACCGCGGCAGTGCGCGCCAACATGAACCCCAATACCTTCCTTGCCCCCTGGAACGATGCCACCGGCACCAATGTCGGCAACCAGACCATGTACTGCTCCGACTGCCACGGCTCCAATGTCACCTCGCTCACTGATGTCATTCCCGACGGCGGCGAGAATGGCAACCCCTGGGGACCGCACGGCTCCAGCAACAACTTCATCCTCAAGGGCACCTGGGATCAGGAGACCGGCGCCACCAGCTCCGGCCTCTGCTTCAAGTGCCACGATTGGAACCAGTATGCCAACCAGAACAACGGGGCCCCGTTGCAGAGTGGCTTCCGCCAGCCGACGGCGACCGCGCAATGCGCCGTCAATTTCGATACCGTCAACATGCACATTGGCCACGCCGCGCGGATTGGCGCCCCCCTCGAATGCACCTGGTGTCATGTGGCGGTGCCCCACGGCTGGAAGAACAAGCAGCTGCTGATCGATACCTTCACTGATGCAAATCCGGCGAATTGCGCTGCCGGAACCGTACCTTGTACTGATCCGCCCTATATACTTGAAGGCTATCTTGGGGGCAGTGGCGCTGCAGTCATCTGGCAGCCCAGCGGCAACTGGACCTCCGGCGATTGCGGCGGCCGCAACTGGATGAACAATGTTGCCGGTTGCGCCAACCCGTTATGATGCCGCCCGCCACCTCATTCCAGCCACGCACTGGCACCCCCGGAGAGGGGGGACTCAGCGCACGGGGAACAGTGCCGGGCCGCTGGTTGCAGCGGCTGGCCTCACTGAAGCTGACCCTTGTCCTGTTCGGGCTGTTGCTGCTTTGCGTCGGGCTGTATTACGCCAGCGCCCCACGCTACCCCTGGCTGATCAGCCTGCCGCTGCTGCTGTTCAGCGCCAACCTGTTCGCCGCCATAGCCACCCACCCCACCTTTCGCCGCCAGCTGCCGCTGCTCACCTTTCATCTGGCACTGCTGGCCCTGATCACCCTGCTCGCCGCCAGCCGGTTGAGCTATCTCGACGGTGAGCTGGAGATCGCCGCCGGCGAACGGTTCAGCGGCCAACTCACCGCCCATGAGGCCGGCCCGCTGCATCGCTGGGGACTCGACCAGACCGCCTTCCGGCTGGACGATTTTTCCATCGAATACCAGCCGGGCCCGAACCGCGACGCCACCCGCAGCACAGTGACCTGGCGCGATGCCGGCGGCGAACTCCGCCAGGGCGTGGTAGGCGACCACCGTCCGCTGGTACTGAATGGTTACCGCTTCTACACCACCCACAACAAGGGCTTCGCACCGGCCTTTGTCTGGCAGCCGGACGACGGTCGCCCATCGCAGCGAGGCCTGATCCACCTGCCGGCCTATCCAATCCACGAACACCGCCAGGCACAGGAATGGACCGTCCCCGCCACCGACCTCACGCTCTGGACCCAGCTCCAGTTCGATGAGGTGATCATTGCACCGGACCGTGCCTCCACCTTTCACGCCCCCAGGCAACACACCCTGATCGTGCGCCACGGCGAATCCCGCCATGAGTTACAGTCCGGCGAGGGCATAGCGTTGCCCGGCGGCCGCCTGATTTACCAGGAGCTGCGCACCTGGATGGGCTTCAAGGTCACATCGGACTGGACCTTGCCCTGGCTGTTCGCCGCCGGCGTGATCGCAATGCTCAGTCTGGGCTGGCACTACTGGCGTAAATGTGCCAGCCAACCCTGGCTGCGCGAAACGCAGGGGCAAAAGGAGTGAGCGGCACGGGTGGGCTTCCTTCACGCGGGCGCATGCGGCTGTTGCTGCTGGCCTGCCTGGTACCGGCGATGGCCTGCGCCGATGCACAACAACCCGCAGCCTGCCGGCCAGACGACACCACCTGCAGCTGGACACGGCAGCTGACCGACAACGACCTGGGGCAATCGCCGACCCTACGGGACATGGCGGTCGACCCCGCCGGCAACCTCTATCTGGCCGGGGAGACCTATCCCGAGACAGGGTTTGGCCAATCCGCCACCCTGCTCGCCAAGTTTGACGCCGACGGCAGAAGGCTGTGGGTCCGGCGGCTGGTCGCCGATGGCGGGGGCTTCAACATGGCCTACGGTATCGATGTCGATGCGAAAGGGAACATCTGCCTCGCCGGTATCACCGATGGGGCCTTCGGTGCCGGCAAGGCAAGACGCAGGGACGGTTTTGTCGCCCGCTATGACACCGATGGGCACCCGCTATGGGCCATAAACACCGCCTCCGCTACCGCCTTTGCGGCCGGCTTGGACGACAAGGGCAATTGCCACACCGCCGCCCTCACCGAGGTGACCAAATATGACCCCACAGGAAAGCGGCTGTGGACCTACCGCACGCCGGTCGGTGCCATGGCCGTCGGTGGTAATGGCCGGGTTTACCTCGTCGGCCAGGCCGACAACGCCCCCGAGCCCTACCTCATGATCCTGGATGGCAACGGCAAGGCCCTGTACCAGGAAACGCTGCGACTGGGGCGGAACTTCGGCTGGAACCAGCCGGACTTTCACAACCCGGCCCTGGCCATCGACGCCCAGGGTGCCATCTACCTGCAGGCCACCATGTCCGAGTATGGCCGGAGCGGTGCCCTGCGCGTCGAGGCCTTTCTCGCCAAACTCGATTCCACCGGCAAAATCCTGTGGGAACGGCACCACGGTTCGGCAGGACACCGCTGGGACTCGTTCTATGTCGCCGTGGATGGCCCGGGCAATGCCTACCTGGTGGGGCGCACCATGACCTTCCCAGTCGCCAGCCCGGGCGATGTCTTTGTCATCAAGTATGATACCGACGGCGAACTGCAGTGGGCACGCCAGTTCGGTACCCCGCTGTTTGACGGGGCGGCTCGCATCGCCCTCGACCGCAACGGCAATCACTACATCGGCGGGGCAACGGAGGGCGACCTGACGGGCCAGGGCGACACCGTACGCAGGATCGCCGTGCCATTCATTGCCCGCAACCGGCCCTGAGAGGAGGGGGTCAGTTCTCGCCTTGTAGCATCTGCTTGCGAATAACCCGCCCGATTGTCGCCAGATGCAGGCCAAAGTATTCGGCTATTTCGCGATAACTGTAAGCGCCGGTTGCATAGGCCGCCGCGATCGCGGTATTGCGCTCGCTATGCCGTCCTGCGATCACCTCCAATGATGGGGCCGGCGCTCGCCGCTGCACTTGCGGGATGCTTAGCTCATCCCCCTCCACTTTGGCTTTTGCCTGTGACTGTTCCACGAAGGCCTCATTGCCCAGATAAATCTGCTGACGTAAATTGGCCCATACACTGTCAGTACTGTGCCCTGCCGCTACAAAATTCCGATAGCGATTCCGTGCTACGGGCCGCGTGCCCCCGAACTGTGCCAGAACGACGGTGGTGGCCAGCCATTTGGGTGGGGCCTCTTCGCCGACCACGGCCCTGTAGCTGCTCCACGGCCAATCTCCAGGCTGAGCGACCAAGCCGGCACGAACCGGATTGAGTACCACATACCGGGCCAATTCCAGCATGTGGTTATCCTTGTCCACCAGGATCCCTTTGAACCGACCCTGGAAAAGGTGGCCGACTCGCCCATGTCGTCGGTTCGATGCCTGCGTGTAGACGCCGTTGAGCAGGCGCATCCCTTTGGACAGGTTGGCATCCGGCGTCTCCACCACCAAGTGGTAGTGGTTGGTCATCAGGCAGTAGGCGTGGCAGATCCAATTGAACCGTTCCACCACCTCGGCCAGCGTCGACAGGAACATCCGCCGGTCTTCGTCATCCTCGAAGACCGCTTCGCGCCGATCACCGCGTGTGGTGACGTGATAGAGCGCACCGGCAAATTCAATTCGTAGAGGTCTGGCCATGTGACAACACTACACCTTTGCATGCGGTGTCACAATGCGAGAACTGACCCCGCCATCGCGTTTGGGGTCGGGCCCAGAAAATACGGTTTTTGAAAGAACAGTGGTCGGGTTAGCAAAGTGTAACCCGACCACGGGCTGTTACCTGCCACCGGTTAGCCAACAAAAAAAGGGCACCCGCAGGTGCCCTTCAGTTACTTCCACCAGGGAAAGAGCTACTTGCCGGTAAACTCCGGATAGGCCTCCAGCCCACACTCGGTAAGGTCGGTTCCCTCGTACTCCTCCTCTGCGCTGACGCGGATCCCCATCACTGCCTTGAGCACCAGCCAGGTGACGAAGCTGGCGCCGAAGACCCAGGCGAAGATGGTGGCGATGCCGATGAGCTGTGCGGTGAGTGTTGCCTCGGGGTTGGTGAGAACCACGGCCAGCAGCCCCCAGATCCCGACTACGCCATGCACCGAGATGGCACCGACCGGGTCGTCGATCTTCAGCTTGTCGAGGGTGATGATGGCGAAGACCACCAGTACGCCGCCGACCCCACCGATAGCGGTGGCGGCCAATGCGCTTGGGGTGAGCGGCTCGGCGGTGATGGCGACCAGGCCGGCGAGGGCGCCGTTCAGCGCCATCGTCAGGTCGGCCTTGCCAAACAGCAGCTTGGAGGCGATAAGGGCGGCGATGACGCCACCGGCGGCGGCCATGTTGGTGTTGACGAAGACCATCGCCACGGCATTGGCCTCGCCCACATCGGAGAGCTTCAGCTCGGAGCCGCCGTTAAAGCCGAACCAGCCCATCCACAGGATGAACATGCCGAGGGTGGCGAGCGGCATGTTGGCGCCGGGGATGGCGTTGATCTCGCCATTGGGGCCGTACTTGCCCTTGCGCGCGCCGAGCAGCAGCACGCCGGCCAGGGCGGCGGCGGCACCGGTCATGTGCACCACGCCGGAGCCGGCAAAGTCGAGGAAGCCGAGGCCATCGAGGAAACCGCCGCCCCACTTCCAGTACCCCTGCAGCGGATAGATGAAACCGGTCATCACCACGGCAAAGGCGAGGAAGGCCCACAACTTCATGCGCTCGGCCACCGCGCCCGAGACGATGGACATGGCGGTCGCCACGAACACCACCTGGAAGAAGAAGTCGGACATGGTGGAGTAGTAGGGGGCATCCTCGCCACCGGCCACGACTGCCGCCACCTCGTTGTCGGCCCCCAGCAGGAAGCTGATGCCCGGCCAGATGCTGGAGATTGCCGCATCGCCCGGATACATGATGTTGTAGCCGACCAGCATGTACATCACGCTGGCGATGGCGTAGAGCGCCACGTTCTTGGTGAGGATCTCGGCGGTATTCTTGGCGCGCACCAGGCCCGCCTCCAGCATGGAGAAGCCTGCCGCCATCCACATCACCAGCGCCCCGGATACCAGAAAGTAGAAGGTATCCAGCGCATATTTTACTTCTGTTATTGCTTCCATCTCATTACCCTCCCACGGGGTCTTGTTATGCGTTTACAGGGCGTCGCTGCCGGACTCGCCGGTGCGAATACGCACTACCTGCTCCAGGCCGGTGACGAAGATCTTGCCGTCGCCGATCTTGCCGGTATTGGCCGCCTTGGAGATCGCCTCGATCACCTGATCGACCATCGTCGCCTCGACCGCCGCCTCGACCTTCACCTTGGGCAGAAAGTCGACCACATACTCCGCACCGCGATAGAGCTCGGTGTGCCCCTTCTGCCGCCCGAAACCTTTCACCTCGGTGACGGTGATCCCCTGTACCCCGATCTCGGAGAGGGCCTCACGCACGTCATCGAGCTTAAAGGGCTTGATGATTGCCGTTACCATTTTCATTGAGTGTTTCCTCCAGTTAATGCCGAACTGTTTGCTCTTTGTCCCGCTAAAAAAATCCCGCAACCCATGCAGTGCATGAGCCGTGCCAACCCGAAAAGGGGCAAAAACCGGGGCTAAATGGCGCATCCGGGAGGGTGGGCGCACAAAAACGGGGCGAAAAGGGATGAGCGGCGCCGCGATGGTGCATCACCCATTGCGCGTGAGATGCACGGGGCAATGGATCACGGACGTAACTACCAGCCCCAGAAAAGCGTCTCACCGCAAAGGCGCAAAGTACGCAAAGGAAAACGCGGGCTGCGTAGCGATAGACCCAATGTGGAGGTAAGCCCGATACAGCGGAGCGGCATCAGGCCTACGACCTATATCAGCCTCTGCGCCTCTGCGGTGAGATCTTTTTGTTTTGGGGGCGAGTAAGTTACCACGCACCAATAAAAAACCCGCCGCGGCGAACCGGGGCGGGTCTTGCTGGTCGAGGCATCCGTGACGCGGTTGCGTCACATTATCCTAGAAGGACTGGCTCCAGGAGACGGTAACGCGGGGGTTATCCTCACCGGCGCCGCTGTCGGTCAGATCATTCTTTTCGATCGCGAGGGTGAAGTCTGACTTGCTGACGCTCACCTTGAAGTGGCTGTAATCGGCATCGCTGTCGTTATCGAAACTGTACGCCCCGGCGGTGGCCCCCAGGGTGATCCCCTCGCTCACCTCGCTCTCCAGGCCGACGTAGTAGTAGATGTCACCCTCGCTGAAGGTGGCGGTATCGTCGTCATCCGAGCCGAAGGTGTAGGCCGCGCCGAAGCTGACGATATTGAAGCTGCCGTTGAAGTAGACCTCATTGAAATAGGTCTCGCTGACGGGATACTGGTAGCTCAGCAGGCCGACATCGTAGCCGAAGCCACCCGCCTCGCCGCCAAAGCCGCCATAGATGTCGAGCTCATACTCGCCACCGGCAAGGCTGGAGGTCCAGGCGCCCAGATAGAAGCCGGACTCCTGGGTATAGTCCATCCCACCCGAGACGGCGGCCAGATCGGCGGACTGGGTAACACCGCGCCAGATGTAGTTACTGGTGGCGCCCACGTTCATGGCTACCTCGGCCATCGCGGCGGAGCTGGCAGCGGTCAGTACGGCGGCGGCGATTAGAGATTTGGTCACGTTTTTCATTTGGTTACTCCCGGTTTGTCATGCCTTCATCAAGCAGAAATTTCATCTTTGGTATCAACACACCCGATGACTTTGCATAACGTGTGCCAGCATAAAAGGTTGCCCGTAAACCGCTGATTACGGTGCCTCGCGCTGGCCAACACCACCCTTAACGCACCAATAAAAGGCCGCCTGCCCTCAATTGGTGCCAGGCGCCATACGACATGCCAGGTACACACCGGGGCGGGAAATAGCGTACTATTCTGCAAACCAGAGGCGAAACCCGCAGCGAGCATCGACCATGAACAAACCACTATTCGACACCATCCTCAACCGCTTCAGCAGCACCCTGCCACCGGGTGCCGGGGTGTTGCGCGAGGATCTGGAGAGCGGCCTGCGCGCGGCGCTCCACTCCGCCCTTGACAAGCTGGAGCTGGTGACCCGCGAGGAGTTCGAGGTGCAGGCCCAGGTACTGCAGCGCAGCCGCGCCCGGCTGGAGCAGCTGGAGAAGACGGTGGCCGCCCTGGAGAGCCGACTCAACCCATAATGCCCGCGGGGCAGCCCGCGCCGCCAACCACCATGGAAGGGATACCGTGTCACTTGCCACCATCCACAGCCGCGCCACCGTCGGCATCCAGGCCCCACCGGTCACTGTCGAGGTGCACCTGGCCAACGGCCTGCCTGCCCTCAATATCGTTGGCCTGCCCGAGGCGGCGGTAAAGGAGAGCAAGGATCGGGTGCGCGCCGCGCTGCAGAACGCCCGCTTCGAGTTCCCCGCCCGGCGCATCACCATCAACCTCGCCCCTGCCGATCTGCCCAAGGAGGGGGGACGCTTCGATCTGCCCATTGCCCTCGGTATCCTCGTCGCCTCGGGGCAACTCCCCGCCGACAAACTGGGGCAGTATGAGTTCATCGGCGAGCTGGCCCTCTCCGGCGAGCTGCGTCCGGTGCGCGGCGTGCTGCCGGTGGCGCTGCAGAGCCGGGAGGCGGGACGCACCCTGGTGCTACCGGCGCAAAACGGTGCCGAGGCGGCGCTCATCAGCGGCGCGACGGTACAGCCGGCGCACCACCTGCTGGAGATCTGCGCCCACCTGCACGGCCAGCAGCCGCTTCCCTTCGCCGAGCCACCCCCCGTCACTGCCAGCCCCGACTATCCCGATTTGGCCGAGGTCTACGGCCAGCATCAGGCGCGTCGCGCCCTGGAGATCGCCGCCGCCGGCAACCACAGCCTGCTCTTCTACGGCCCGCCCGGTACCGGCAAGACGATGCTGGCGAGCCGGTTGCCCGGAATCCTGCCGCCGATGAGCGAGGCGGAGGCGATCGAGAGCGCGGTGATCGCCTCGGTCAGCGAACAGGGCTTTCTGCCACAGAACTGGGGGCGCCACCCCTACCGCGCCCCGCACCACACCGCCTCGGCGGTGGCGCTGGTGGGCGGCGGCAGCAACCCGCGCCCCGGCGAGATCTCGCTGGCCCACCAGGGGGTGCTGTTTCTCGATGAGCTGCCGGAGTTCGACCGCAAGGTGCTGGAGGTGCTGCGCGAGCCGCTGGAGTCGGGCACCATCACCATCTCGCGTGCCGCCCGCCAGGCGGAGTTTCCGGCCCGCTTCCAGCTCATCGCGGCGATGAATCCCTGCCCCTGCGGCTATCTGGGCCACCCCAACGGCCGCTGCCGCTGCAGCGGCGAACAGGTGGCGCGTTATCGCGCCCGCCTCTCCGGGCCGCTGCTGGATCGCATCGACATGCATGTGGAGGTGCCACCGCTGCCGCGTGGCACGCTGCAACAACAGCAGGGGATGGAGGCGAGTGCAACGGTACGCGAGCGGGTCAGCCGCTGCCGGGAGCGGCAGCTGGCGCTACGCCACAAGGCCAACAGCCGGCTCGACAATCGTGAGCTGAAGCGCTTCTGCGCCCTGCAACCGCGCGAGGGGCAGCTGCTGGAGCAGGCCACCGAGCAGCTGGGGCTCTCGGCGCGGGCCCACCAGCGCATTCTGCGCCTGGCGCGCACCATTGCCGACCTGGAGGGGGTGGCGGAGATCGAGGTAAAACACCTCAGCGAGGCGATTGGTTACCGCCGGCTGGACCGCCAGCAGCGCGGGTAAGCCTCAGCGCATAAAGGTGAGATAGAGGGCGTCGACCAGATTGGGAAAGAGGAACAGCAGCAGGCCGATGAGGAGCAGCGCCAGCAGCAGCCACCAGTGGCCATAGCGGCGGCGCGGCGCGCCAAACAGCGGTCGCTTGCTCCAGTTCCGATCATTAAAGAGGGGGCCTTTGCGCACCAATAATCCCGTTATGACTTTGTGGACAATGCGCCCAGCATGACGCAAAGCGGCCCCCCGGTAAAGGCACTGCTTCACACTGCCCCACACTCCCCATCTGCTACAATGGCGCCCCGGTTCATTGAGTCCCTGTTGCCCGTGTCCAACCTCAACCCCCGACAGCGCGAAGCGGTTCGCTACATCGACGGCCCCCTGCTGGTGCTGGCGGGTGCCGGCTCGGGCAAGACGCGGGTGATCACGCAGAAGATCGCCTACCTCATCCAGTCCTGCGGCATCAGCGCGCAGCACATCGCCGCGGTCACCTTTACCAACAAGGCGGCGCGCGAGATGAAGGAGCGGGTAGGCCAGCTCCTGGGCAGCAGCGAGGGGCGCGGGCTGCGCGTCTCCACCTTCCACACCCTGGGGCTCGACATCATCCGCCGTGAACTGGCCACCCTCGGCTACAAGGCGGGCTTCTCCATCTTCGACGCCGCCGACAGCAACGCGCTGATCCGCGAACTGCTGCGCAAGGAGGCCGCCGGCGAGGAGATGGAGAGGGAGGTGCAGCGCCACATCTCCGGCTGGAAGAACCACTTCATCACCCCGGCACAGGCGCTGGCCACTGCCGAAGACCCCCTGGCCCACGCCGCGGCGATCCTCTACGAGGGTTACAACCGCCACCTCAAGGCCTACAACGCGGTCGACTTCGATGACCTCATCATGCTGCCGGTGCTGCTGTTCGAGGCCCGCCCCGAGGTGCTGGCGCGCTGGCAGCAGCGCCTCCGCTACCTGCTGGTGGACGAGTACCAGGACACCAACGCCACCCAGTACCGGCTGGTGCAACTGTTGGTGGGGCTGGAGGGACGACTCACCGTGGTGGGCGATGATGACCAGTCGATCTACGCCTGGCGCGGCGCGCAGCCGGAGAATCTTGCCCTGCTGAAGCAGGACTTTCCCGGCCTCAGGGTGATCAAGCTGGAACAGAACTACCGCTCGATGGGGCGCATCCTCAAGGCGGCCAACCAGCTCATCGACCACAATCCCCACCTCTTCGACAAAAAGCTCTGGAGCGAGCTCGGTTACGGCGACCCGATCCGCGTGGTGGTGGCCGCCGACGAGCAGGACGAGGCACTGAAGGTGGCCTCAAGCATCATCCACCACCGGCTGCAACAGCAGGCCGACTACAGGGATTTTGCCATCCTCTACCGCGGCAACCACCAGAGCAGGCTATTCGAGAAGGTGCTGCGCGAGCAGCGCATCCCCTACACCCTCTCCGGCGGTACCTCCTTCTTCTCCCACACCGAGGTGAAGGACATCATGGCCTACCTGCGCCTGCTGGTGAATCCGGACGACGACAGCGCCTTCCTGCGCGTGGTCAACACCCCGCGGCGCGAGCTGGGCGCCGCCACCATCGAAAAACTCGGTAGCTACGCCACGATGCGCGGTATCGGCCTCTTTGCCGCCAGCTTCGAGGTGGGGCTGCGCCAGCACCTTGGGGCACGGGCGATGCAGCGTCTCTCGCACTTTGCCGAGTGGCTGGTGGAGATCGGCGATCGCGCCCGGCGCGGCGACCCGGTGGCCGCTGCCCGCGATCTCATCCGCGACATCGATTACCACTCCTGGCTCAATGAGAGCAGCAACGATCTGAAGCAGGCGGAACGGCGCATGGCCAATGTGGAGGAGCTGCTCGCCTGGCTGGCCCGCATGGCCGCTGACGAGGAGAACGCCGGGCTGGGGCTCACCGAGATGGTGGCGAAGATGAGCCTGATGGATATCCTGGAGCGGCAGAACGAGGAGGAGGGTGGCGATAGCGTGCGCATGATGACCCTGCACGCCTCCAAGGGGCTGGAGTTCCCCCACGTCTTTCTCGCCGGCATGGAGGAGGAGCTGCTGCCCCACCGTGTCTCCATCGAGGAGGATAATATCGAGGAGGAGCGGCGCCTCGCCTACGTCGGCATCACCCGAGCCCAGCGCACCCTCACCATCACCCTCGCCGCCCGCCGTCGGCGCGCAGGTGAACTGGTGCGCTGCGAACCGAGTCGCTTCCTCGCCGAACTGCCGGAGGATGACCTCAGCTGGGAGGGCAAGGGGATAGAGCTGCCTGCGGAGGAGCGCCAACAGCGCGGACGCGCCCATCTGGCCAATCTGAAGGGGATGCTCGGCGCTTAGGAGCCTGTCTGACTTAACCCGAATGGTAACGACTCGCCCCACCGCGGGGAGAGGGGCTTGACCCTCTCCCCTGGGGAAAAGGGGGCGGGGATGAGGGGGGCATCCCTCGGCGGCCTCTACCCATCATACCTGCACGATCGCGCTGGAAATCGTGAAAGTGGTTGCTGATATTTCTTTTCCCTGCGCATGTGGGGATGTTCCTTGCGGGTGTCGATCCGCGTTTTAAGATCTTGGCTATGTGTTGTTAGCCCCTGTCATTCCAGAAGTTGTAGAAGTTAAACCAGTTGTAGGGATACCTGCGGCAATAATGTTCCAGACGTTCGACGTAGAGTTGGGTCATCGCCTGGACTTGTTGCATGCGGTTTTTTCGCTCTAGACTGAAACCTTCGCTGAGTATCTCGAAATGGATCTCATAGCGACGGCCACCAACATAGACACCGAAGAACATAAACACCGGCACCTGTAGTAGTCCGGCGACCAGCAGCGGTCCGGCGGGAAATTCGCAGGTTTCACCGAAGAACTGACATTCGACGACCTTATCATCCAGCGCCACCCGGTCACCGAGGATGCCGACGACCTCACCGCGCTCCATCGCCGCCTGCACCCGAAACAGGGTGTCACTGCGACCGACCGGTATCACCGTCTCCTTGATCTCCGGGTTCAGGGCATTGAGTACACGGCCCACCTTCTCGGCGTTCGCCTCATGCATCAGGGCATGAAAGACCACGCCATCCTCCTTGCTTGCCAGACTGCGCAACAGCTCAAAACTGCCAAGGTGTGATCCCATCATCAGGCAGCCCTTGCCGCGGTGATATTGCGCCAGCAGTTCCGGGTAGCCGTGGATGGTGATATCAAAGTGATCCAGCCGGTTGGTGATCAGATAGACCCGGTCCAGGATGGTGGCGGCAAAGGTGTGGACATGATGAAACAGTTCACTAAAGCGCGGTGTGTGTCCCAGCACACGACGCAGATAAAAACGTGAGGCGCGACGCGCACGCGGCACCAGCAGAACGAAGTAGAAGCTGATGGGGTAGAGCAACAGGCGGCCCAGCGGCCTACCGAGGCGCAGTGCTATCCAGCCTATCAGGCGGATCAGCAGCAGACTGCCGCGCTCTTTTTGTTGCAACCAGGTTCTCTGCATGCTCGTAAACCTTTCGGTAATCGGTCGTCTTACGGGCGTTTTTTGCAGGCGAAAAGGGTATGACAGAGGCCAAGGTTGTCGGTGGCCTTTTCCAGTTCCAGCCCCGCAGCCTCGATGCACTCAAGAAGTTCCCGTGAGTGATACATCTTGGAGTTGCCGCTGGCCATTGCTGTGAAGTAGAGCGAGGTGTTGATCAGGGAGTAGCTGGAGGTCTCATGCTGCTGACGATCCCAGCAGGTTTCAAGGATATAGACGGTGGAGTTGGACTCCATTATCTGGGCGATACGCTTGAGAATGCTAATGATCTCCGCTTTACCAAAGCAGGAGAGAAACTGACTCAGCCAGTAGATATCGAGGCCCGGTGGAAAGTGACTCGACTCATCCAGCAGATCCATGCCCAGCGGGGTAACCCGTTCGCTGAACCCTGCTTCACTCACGTTACGGATAGCGTTTTGCAGCTGGTCGGGAAGGTCGACCATGGTGATATGCACATCGGCATCGTACTGGGCAGCGAGAATCGTGAATTTGCCAACATTGGTGCCGATATCGACCAGGGTTTTGGGTTTCGCCGCAAAGATCAATTTCAGTGCTGCCGGGTAGGCGGTATCGGAGTAGAAATGGTCGAAGGCGTACCAGCTATTCTTTACCTGTTCTGGCAGGTGCGGCAGGGCCTGATAGAGGGTTTCCCACTGTTCACCGAAGACCTTTAGACCGCTCGGTCTACCGCTCTTGATCGCCTCGTCCAGATAGAACATGCCCTGGTAACAGACGTCGTGATTGTAATCCATATTGATGCGTGTCATCGGGTCGTGTAGCAGGTAGTAGCCGACTTTGCTGAGGGTGAATTTCTCTTCATCATTCAGCTCCACCACGCCACAGCTCATACCACTCTCCAGCAGCGTCTCGACGCCGTAAAGTGACAGCCCCAGCGCCTCGGCGATGCCCTGTGCATCAACCCCCTGTGCCTTGTGCTGTTCCAGCTGCTCCAGGATGCCGAGTTCGCGCATGGTGCGTACCGCCTGAAAGATCAGCGGGGCAAAGGCGATCTTTTGCGCCTCGTCAATCGCCTCGTAGGCAGAGAGTTTTGTCTGCTTAAAAATGGGTTTCATGTAGGGTGCTCCGTGCCGGATCTTCTATCGCCGTTATCATCGTGGCGCTCTATTTGGTCGTGATGTAGAGATCATTGCATATTCCGGCCCACCGTGAACACCCGTTGCTTCGCAATTGCCCCATCCGTTGCACTGGCGAGTTGAATTCGCGTAGGATATATTGCGCGTTGGAGTTAATAAAAAACAGAGGAGATAGAGTATGTCAAAGAGAATTTTAGTTATCACCTTATCACTGGCGCTGGCACTGTTGGCCGGCTGTCGCTCTGAGGCAGTTTATAATGTTGAGCAAGCGGCTGTTGTGGCCTCCATTGATAAGCCCTCAGCACAAGATGTGAAGACGGCAATTATGCGAGCGGGTGGCGGACTGGGCTGGGTGATGAAAGAAAATGGCAATGGAAAGCTGATTGGGACCCTCTCCCTGCGCAAGCACCTTGCCGTTGTCGATATCGATTACAGTACAAAGTCCTATAGCATCAACTATAAGGACAGCCAGCAGCTTGACTACACGGGTACCACCATCCACAAAAACTACAATGGGTGGATACAGAACCTGAATAGAGCAATTCAGACGCAACTCAACCTGCTGTAGTCGCTGTCACGGGCCGGGGTTCACTCGGCCCGCTGCACTCTCCTCCCCCTTAGCGCACGCCACAACCCTTGTGGATAAAGCCCTCTTGATAAAAGGCTCCAGGCGACCATCAAAACAATGCGTGTAATGTCTGCAACGGGCCGGAAGTGGCTAGCGCGGGCATTGGAGTGATAGCTTGATGAGATGGGTGTGACGTTGCAGGGTGTGCCCAAGCGTGCCGCATCAATCAGTGCCTTGCTCTCAAAGACAAAGCCGTACTTCCTACCGGTATCTGGCTGAAGCCGTCTGATCAGACTGGCAGGATAGAGACGAAAACCTGACTGTGTATCCTGTATCCATTGCCCTGCTGCCCAGGATATCCAGAAGTCCGCAAAACGATTGGCCGCCAGACGTGCACGCGGTGCCTGGTCATTGTCCTTAAGCCTTGCAGCAATAATGATCTCCCCGGGATTTTTCTCTGCGTTTTTCAGTATGGCGGGTATATCTTCGGGGCGGTGTTGGCCATCGCCATCAATGGAAATGACCTGTTCGGCCCCTGCCTTGAGTGCGTGTTGCATGCCGTACCACAGGGCGGCGGCTTTACCACTATTTTGATCGTTTGCGAGAAGGGTGACGGTCAGACCTTCCAGCATCGCCTGCGTATTATCGGTAGAGCCATCATCGACAATAATTACCGGAAGAGAAAGTTGCAGGCAGCGTTCAACCAGGCCGCGGATGGTTGCCCCCTCGTTGTAGGCAGGAATGACGATAACCGTTTTTTTCTCCCTCACTACGCCATGGCTCCATTAATCGATATTACCTGTGCCGAGATATAAGCTGATCTCTCGCTACTGAGGAAAGACACCAGTTCGGCCACCTCATCCGGGCTACCTGCACGCTGCATCGGTACCAGCTGCTTTATCCGCTCAGCGGAGAAACTCTGCTCGGCCATCGGGGAGTCGATTATCCCGGGTGCGACCACATTGACGGTAATGCCGCGTGAGGCGACTTCATGTGCCAAAGATTTACTGGCGCCATGCAGGGCGGCCTTGGCTGCTGCATAGTTTGCCTGCCCCCGGTTGCCGGTGATCGCGGCGATTGAGGAGAGGGAGATGATACGCCCCCAGCGCGTTGACATCATCGGTAGCAGTAACGGCTGAGTGACGTTGTAAAAGCCGTTAAGGGTGACATCGATCACCGAGCTCCACTGCTGGCGGCTCATGCCCGCCAACGGGGCATCGGCGTGGATTCCTGCATTGTTGATCAGGATCTGGATGGGGCCCTCTTCAAGGATCTGTTGCAGCTGTTGTTCTGTCCCCTCCGCATCGGTCACATCAAAGCTGACGGCCTGCGCACTGCCACCGCCCTGCCTGATCTCCTCGACCAGGGTCTCAGCGGCATCGAGGCGGCTGTTACTGTGTACATAGATATGAGCACCCTGAGCGGACAACTTGCGACAAATGGCGCTGCCGATGGCCCCGGTGCCGCCGGTGACTAAGGCTCTTCTCATGCGGTTTGCCCCGTTGCGTTGGTGGTGGCAGGTTTGATCACGGTGGCGCGCCCCTCCAGCAGCAGGGAGACGTCGTTACTCACCTCAAAGCTATAGATAAATCCGTTGTTGTCGCCGCCAAGGCGCTGACAGCGCAGCAACAGTACGGGTTGATCGTGCAGCTGTTCACAGTGCAGCTTGACCCCTCTAAGGGCCGCCAGGTAGGCCGCCTCGGGTGTGCTCTCATCCCTCTGCAACAGGGCTCCGTGAACCGCCATCGCCTGAGCGGCGTATTCCACACCGTTGATTGCCGAGAGTACACCGTTTTCAGCCAAGGGATTGGTCGGGTGGCACTGTGAAACGGCGCGACACTTGATCGATGTTTCATCCCACTCAACTACAGAGTCGAGCAGACACATGCTGCCATGGTGTGGGATCAGTCGGCAGAGTTCTTTGTGATTCAACGACACGGAGTAACCGTGATGTGGAGTCGTTGTTCAGCCAGATAGGGGAGGAGACATTCCCCACTCGCTGATGCCAATATGGCCAATAGTGGAAGTGCCCTTGCCGCAGGGTTGCCGCGCCGCAGTGATTCAAGCGGCAAATCCATTATCGTCTCTGGCCCTTTATCGAGCGACAGGCTGAGTTGCGCAATGCTCTGAGCACTGGCCTGGTGGCTGAGCAACAGGGCAGAGGCAAAGGGGGCGCTGACCTCGCACTTCTCCGACAGGGGTTTCGGGTAGGGGAGGTCGTAGCTGATTAGCAGTACCGGGCGCTGCTCTGCTACCACCTGCGCCGCCGCATAGAGCAGGCCGGTGGCAAAACTTTCATCCCCGGCGGCGATGCTGGTGGTGGTCATGGGGTTGGCGGTGGCGATACTCCAGTAGCCTGCCGGGGCATTGTGCACCGAGTTGTGAAACAGGGTGGGTGAGGCCATCGGCGGGGTGCCACTGAGCAGTTCACACAGTTTGTGGGTGATCGTCGGGTCGCCGTAGGCCGAGCTGAAGACGGCCGCCGGTTGCAGCCGCTGTGCCGCCTCCAGCGAAAGGGCCTGTTCGGCAGCCCGAAGCGCCAGTCGCGTGCTGTCACTGCTGCGCCGCCGTTCCGTGGCCGGAAGCAGTTCCGGAGCGGTCAGCTTGAGGGGCTCGGCAAGGTGGTCCGCTTCACCGCGCAGCACCTTGGCGGCACCAGGCCAGTCACTCAGGCCGGGGGCCACAACACCCAGGTTATCAAGGTAGAGGGTGGTCATTGCGCCCCCCAAAGATGAGGGAGCAGTTGCTGCCGCCAAAGCCGAAGGAGTTGCTCAAGACACGGTTAACCGTGGTCTCGCGCTGCTCTAACAAAATGGTGCTGCCAAAGTCGGGGTCGAGCTGCCGGGTATTGAGGCTGGCGGGCATCAGGCCGTGCTCGATGCACTGCATGGCGATAATCGCCTCGGTGATCCCTGCCGCCCCCAGGGTGTGTCCGGTCCACCCCTTGGTCGAACTGCACGGGGTGTTCGTTCCGAACACGGTGGTGATGGCGCGGTCCTCGGAGCGGTCATTGCTGGGGGTCGCGGTGCCGTGCAGGTTGATGTAGTCAATGTCGCTGCTCGCCAGCCCGGCCCGCGCAAGTGCGGCCTGCATCGCCTCTACAGCACCGAGCCCATCAGGGTGGGGGGTCGACATATGGTAGGCATCACTGCTCTCACCAAAACCGAGTAGCTGGCCACGACTCCCCTCAACCGGCTCCCGCTCCAGGATGGCAAAGCCGGCGGCCTCGCCGATGGAGATCCCGTTACGCTGCGAGTCTGCCGGGCGACAGGGCTCGGCGGAGACCAGCTCCAGCGAGTTAAAGCCGTAGAGGGTGGTCAGGCAGAGGGAGTCGACACCACCGACGACAGCGGCATCGCAAAGGCCCGCCGCCATCAGTCGCCAGGCGTCGGCAAAGACCTTGGCGCTGGATGAGCAGGCGGTGGAGACGGTGAACCCCGGCCCCTGCAGTTGCAGTAGCCGGCGCACAAAGTCGACCAGCGAGGAGAGCTGGTGGCTGTGGACAAAGTCGAATTCGACGGGCAGCTCACCGGCCTCATTGCGCCGGCGAAAGGCCAGTTCGGTATTGAGGATCCCCGAGGTGCTGGTGCCGATCAACACCGCGACGCGTGAGGCACCGTGGCGTTCGCGCAGTGCGGCGACCTGCTGCTCGAAGTCATCCTGACGCAGTGCCAGCCGTGCCAGGCGGTTATTGCGGCACTCGAAGGCGGCCAGCTCCTCGGGGAGCGGTTCATGCTCCAGCCCCTCGACAAAACCGACATAGGTCTTAAGTTCGGCAGGGGGGAAGTGTAATGGTTGCAGGCCGCTTTTCCCCGCGCGCAAGGCCTCCAACATGGCCGCGTTGCCACGCCCGAGGGCACTCACCGTGGTATAGGCGCTGATGTGAAGGGGTTTCATGGTTCCATTGTTATTTTAGGCTGCGTCATTTTACATCATCGCCCGGGTTTTGGTGTTACCGGCTGTGAGGGTGAGGAGCAGGGTGGAGAATACACCGAGGCTCACCGTCAGGCCGATGGCGTGCAGCACGGGCAGGGGCGAGAGTGCCAGCAGGCCAAATACCAGCAGGGTGGTGAGGCTGCAAATGAGCAGCGCGCCGAGGGTTCTGCTGCAACCACCACCCGCATTTTGGCAATGGTCGAAAAAGAGGCCGTAATCAAGACCGATCCCCATCACCAGCAGCAGGGAGGCGAGATGAAACAGGGAGAGCGATTCACCCAGCAGAGTGAGTAGCGCGGTGGTGAGCGCGATGGCGGTGAAGACCGGCAGTGCAACTCGGACAAGTCGTATTATGCCGCGCAAGGCGACGGCGAGGATCAGCAGGATCAAAAGCCCACCTATGCCGATCAGATGCAGCGCCTCATCCCGGTAGTGTGCAACGAGTTGCGAGGCCTGCTGCGGGATGTCGATATAGCGCGCACCAGAGTCTGAGGCGATGCGGGCGATGGCCGTCGGGTTATGGATGCCACCGAGGGTGACAAGGGCGTACCAGCCATCCCCATGACGCCGCAGCAGTGAGCCCAGGCGTATCCCGGTGAGGGTGCCATCGAGTGATTCGGGGCCCAGAGGCTGAAGACTCTTTGCGGCAGCAATGTCGTCGATGAAGGGCTGAAACAGTCCCTCACGAAAGGACAGCCCCTCGCTTGCCCGACTCAGGTTTGCCTGTAGTGATGTGCTATCCGGCAGGGCGTCACGGTGTCGTAGTTGGCGCTGGTGACTCGGCAGGTAGCGGCTGGGGCTATCAAAGTTATCCAGCAAGCCGCCGACTTGCGCCTGCTCAAGTTGTGCGCTTAGCGTCTCGGTCTGTTGCAGCAAGCGCTCAAGATTGTGGCTCTGCAATAGCAACAACTGCCCCGGTTCGGCGGCATTAAACCGTGCCCGCAGCTGTCGATCCTGCTCCAGTTGTGCCGCCGGGATCGGGCTTAAACGATTGAGCCGTGTCTCCCAAAGATTCTCCCCCTGCAGCGTGACCACACCAAGAGAGACGACGAGCAGTAGCGGTGCCAGCCAGCGCAGGTTTTGCTGGCGGCTGATGCCAAGGGTGAGGTTAATGAGCGGGGTGAGCGACGGGTGTAACTGATATTCCGTCGCCTGTAGCGCAGGGAGTAGCCAGCGGGTGACCACTGCGGCCACCACGATACCGCTGATCGCAAACAGCCCCATCTGTGCCAGCCCCTGAAACCCGGAGAAGACCAGGGCGCAGAAACCGACCGCCGAGGTGAGCATGCCGAGGCGCAGGGTCGGCCAGATCCGCACCGCAGCACGCTGATTGCCGCCGTGACTGAAGAGGTGGATCGGATAGTCGACGGTGAGCCCGATGAGGGTGATGCCAAAGGCCAGCGCGATACCGTGCAGCTGATCGAACAGCAGCACCACCGCGGCGGCACCGGCGACGATACCGCTAAACAGAGGCAGGGCGATAAGCAGGGTCGCCGTCGGCGAGCGGTAGGCGAAGAGGATCAGCAGGGCGACACCCAGCGAGGCCCACAGGGTGAGCTGTTGTGAACCCTCACGAATGCGCTTGCGCGACTCCACGGCGAATAGCGGCGGGCCGCTGATCAGCAGCTCCACACCGGGGGCGGCGGTTTTCTCAAAGGCGTGGCGAATCGCCTCGATGGCCGCCTGCTGCGGGTCCAGGGCAAAGGCCGGGGCGGTGCTGTGCAGCAGCAGCAGCGCGTGCTTGCGATCGGCAGAGAACCAGACCCCGAGGTGGCGTTGCGGCCCGGTGTGATCAATAAAGCGTTGCAGGGTTTGGCGGTGAACGGCGGTGGGGTCGCGGCGCAGCTGATGGTGGTCCAGTGGTGTGCCGAGGGCCAACTCCTTCAGGCGTTGTTGCAGGGCCTGTTTCAGGGTGAGCTCATCGAATTGGGCGGGATTCAGCAGGTAACGGTGGCGGAACAACAGGGCCTGTTCGCTCTCCGGCATGGTGTTATCGGTGCCGAGGATGTGCTGAAAGTGGGGTGTTGCGCCAAGGGCGCTCGCCAGCTGCTTTGCGCTGTCGGCCAGCTGTTGATCGGGTGCGCCGCTCAGGCCGAGCAGGATGACGCGCGAGGCGGGGCTGTCACGCAGGGTGTCGAGTAGCAGGCCTGTAACGGCGCCGGCACCGGCATCACTGGCATCACCGGGCAAAAACTGTCCCAGGTCGGACTGTATCTTCGGTCCCTGTAGCAGGATGGCCGCGCAGCCGAGTATGAAGAGGCCCCATACGAGGATGATGGCGAGGCGCTGTTTCACGGTATGGCTTCACCCAGTTCGAGGATCGAGCTATCGCCGCTCTGCTCCTCGATGGTGAAGCGTGAAATGCCATCCTGCGTGCCTGCGATCTCCACCCGTTTGAGGTAAACGGCGACCTCGGCGTCGCGCGGTCTGAGCTCCAGCTGCCATTGGTTGGCGTCACCGCCAAGCGCGGTCTGATAGTGGCGTTGCAGGGTTTTCAGGTCGCCCTCAAGCGAGGCGCGAAACACCGTGACAAAGGTGAATAGCGGTGGGTAGTCGGAGAGGCGGATCTGCCGGGGTTCGGCCTCGTCTTCGCGCTCAATGAGCAGTCGATCACCCTCTACGCTAAAGCGCTCATTAAAGGGCTGCCGGATATCTTTGATCAGTCGGCCATCGACAAAGGCGAGGGTGCCGTGCAGCGTGATCGGTGCGGCCAGCAGCTCTGAGTGGCGCGACTCGGTAAAGTGGCGTGTGGGGTGTTCGGTGGCGGCCAGCCCCTGCATCAGCCCCTCCAGAGTGAAGACCTCGGCAGACAGGGAGATCGCCGGCAGCAGCAGACAGAGCAGTAACAGTGGGCCCAGCCGTTTAGGCATGTCGGGCCTCCACATCGAGGCTGCCCTGGGCAAACAGCTGCGCCTCACCGCGCACCTCAAACTGCAGGCGAGCCCCCTTCTCCTGTAGCGTGATCGCAAAGGCTTGCCCCGGTAACAGGGGGGTGGTGAATTTGGCGTTGCCAACGGCGCTAACCCGATAGCCAGCCTCCCCCGCTTGCTGAATTACGCGGTGAAGTATCATCACGCCGGGCACCACCGGGTGGCCGGGAAAGTGTCCGGCGAGGGCAGGGTGGTGCGGGCTGATGAAATGGCGGTCTGGCACTGGTTATTCCGTCCGTTTGTGTGAGCGGATGAGCTGCTTTAGCTGGTCGAGCGGCAGTTTTCCGCTCTCATTGCGCGGCAGCTTTTCGACGATCACCAGGGGGCGCGGCAGGAAGGCGGCATCGATACGACGGCGCAGTGCCTCGATCAGTGCCGTCTCTCCCAGCCCATCCGTTACGGCTGCTGCTGAAAGGCGGGTGGTGCGCCCGTCCAGTTCCTCCTGCGGCAGGAAGAAGATACCGTCCCTCACCCCGTCAATGGAGAGCAGGATGTGGTTGAGATCGCCAAGGCTGACCCGCTTTCCCGCCACCTTGATGAGGTCACCGCTACGCCCCAGAAGGGCAAAGCGCTGCCCCTCGCGCTGTAACCGGTCGGCCAGTGGTTGTGGTGCGTCGAGGTGAGGGGCGCGAACCTGCCACGACTCGTCCGCCTGCTCGGTTATTTCGATGCCGGGTAGCGGGAACCATAAGTCCTCGCTGGCGGTGGCGCGGGTGGCGATGGCCCCGGTCTCGGTGCTGCCGTAGATCTCTGTTACCCGGGTGTTGCCCAGCGCCTCAACCTGCTGCGCCAGTTGGGCGGAGAGCGGTGCCGTGGCACTGAGGATAAAGGCGCTATCCGGGAGCCGTTGTTGTGCCGAGGCACAGGCGCGCAGCTGTAACGGTGTGGTAATGAGTGCCCGTGGCGCGGGCAGTGTGCCGAGCGCCGTGGCGATATCGGCCGGAAACAGTGGGCGGCGGTTATCGATGCTGCAACCGTATTGCAGCGGCAGCAACACCGAACTCTCCAACCCGAACATATGTTGCGGCGGCACGGTCGCCAGCAGGGCGGTGCCGCCGGGGATCGCCAGCCGCTCTCCGGTCAGTTGTGCCCCGCTTGTCAGCGTTCCCCAGCTCTTTGGGTGGGGGGTAGCCTCACCGCTGCTGCCCGAGGTGTAGAGGATGGCGCACTCCAGCGCGGCATCGATCTCAGGGATGGCGCTGGCGCTCGTTCCATCCCATTCGATGGTGCAGTCGAAACAGTCATACCCCGCATAGTCCGCGGGGCGGTCACTCAGCAGGGTGCTATCGGGATACTCCCGGCACAGTCGCTCGATGGTGTCGTGCGCACGGTTGGGCGGAAGCAGGGTGGTCTGGCTGCGAAGCAGGGCGGCGGCAAAAGCGAGCAGAAAAAAATAGCGATCCTCACAGAGGTTGAGCAGCCGTTGCCGCGCGGGCAGTGCACGGGCCAACTGCTGGGCGTGGGCGATAAAGGCCCCCGCGCTGATCGCCGCGCCATCCCGGTAGGCGATCAGGGAGTCCATGGTGTGCCCCTTCAGAAGGGGGAGTTGCGCCTTCACCTGCCTCGCCTCAACAGTGCGGGCCAGTCGGTGGTGGCAAGTTGTTGTACAAAGACCTTTAACGGGGTGCGTTGCGCAAAACGCAGACGTCGATAGCCAAACTCCATGCCAAACAAGATCGCGATAAACAGGTAGTTAAGAACATTGGCAAACAGTGACCATAACTCCAGCGGGGCAAACAGTGATAGCAGCAGTGTCTCCAGCAGCATGGCGAGAAAAAAGAGGCTCCATAGCTGGGTTACCCGGCGGGTGTAGCGCAGCTGCTGCGGGTCACTCTCCTTAAAGACCACGCGCGCAAAGGTGGTGATCAGTGGCTCACGCCCCGTTCGCAGGGTCGAGGCAAAGAGCCACAACAGACCGCCGGAGATGAGGATCGGCGGCAGGTAGAGTGCCAGCAGATTCCCCTGTAGTAGCCCCATGACACAGAGCGCGAGAACCAGTGCCGGTGCCAGCGCCATCCATCTGGCGTTGCCTGAGGCTCGCAACAGGGTGAGTAACTGGCTCAGGCTCACCACCACCAGCAGCCACAGTGCCCACTGGGTTTTTGAGGACAGCAGGGCGAAATGGACTGCCAGCGGGTAACAGAGGAGCAGTATCGTTTGCAGACGATGCACTGCTGCGGTTAATTGCGGTTGGCTTCGATGTGGGCGGTAAGGGCGGCGAGAGAGGCGAAGATTTTGTCGTTGTCACCATCGTCAGAGCGCAGCTGAAAACCGTAGTTGCGGGAGATGGCCATCGCCAACTCCAGTGCATCGATGGAATCGAGCCCCAGCCCCTCGCGGAACAGCGGCTGATCGGGAACAATATCCTCGGGGGAATTATCGAGATTAAGGGTCTCGACGATCAGTGTGGCCACTTCCAGTTGCAGTGTTTCTGACATGGTGATTCCTGATAGTATGCATTTGAAAACATTCGTTTTTATACGGTATTGCGAGGGTGACGTGTGGGATATTCTCCATGCCACTGATAGGGGTGTCAAATTGTAATGACAGTGCGTTACGAGTACCACTTGCTGCTGCTTGCAATGCTACTTCTCTCCTCTCACGGAGTGGCTCAGGAGAAACCGTTGTGGGAGTTGGGTGCCGGGCTTGCCGTGGGCTCTTTTCCCACCTATCGGGGGGCCGCCGTGCAGCACACCTACCTGCTCCCCTTCCCCTTTATTGTCTATCGCGGCGAGCGGGTCTCGTTTGACCGTGAGGGGCTGCGTGGCAGATTGTTTGAATCGCCGCGCTGGCGTCTTGAATTGAGTGCCGACGCGATGGTGCCGGTAGAGCAGGATGAGGGGCTGCGAGAAGGAATGGCAGAGCTGGCCCCGGTGCTGGAGCTTGGCCCCTCCCTGGAGTATCTGATCGCCAAAGATCGGGAGACCGAGTGGCGTCTGCGACTGCCTCTGCGCAGTGCGATTGCGATGGAGCTCCCTTCGCTCTCCACACAGGGCGTAGTGTTCCACCCCAATCTGGCGGTGGATACCCACAACGGCAGTTGGGAGCTGGGCGGCTCGCTCGGCCCGCTCTTTGCCTCGAAGGCCTATCACGACTATTACTACCGCGTACCCGCCGCCTACGCGACGGCACAACGCCCAGCGTATGAGGCCGAGGGGGGGTATAGCGGAATGCGCCTTACCCTCGGGGCAAGCCGTTATTTCGGCAGGCTCTGGCTGGGGATGTTTGTCCGTTATGACGACCTGCGTAGGGCGGTGATTGCGGAGAGCCCGCTGGTGGAGCGTGACAGCGCCCTGATGGGCGGCGTGGCGATCTCGTGGGTATTCAGTCGTTCTGAGAAGATGGTGACACGCTAGCTGATCCGCGACAGACTATGGCGGCTACGGCTGAGACGCGACCACCATTTGCCGGTGTGATACCAGTGGAGATAGAAGGCCTCCAGCAGCAGCCGTGGCCAGCCGGAGGGGGCCGCCATAAAGTGATCTTCGGCGGCACAGAGTGCGGGGTAGAGACCCAGACCATTGGCCAGTGCCTGGCAGCGTGCCAGATGGTACCGGTTGCTGGCCAACGCGTAGCGCCGGATATTGCCGTGGCGTAACTGCTCGCGGCTGTTGCGCAAATTTTCCAGGGTGTTGCGTGAGCCATCTTCAAGGATCAGTGCCGACGGGGCGATCCCCTGCGCGACAAGAAACTGCTTACCGGCGTCCGCCTCGCTGATCGTCTCTGAACCCGTTACCCCGCCCATCAACAGGAGTCGACAACCGGTCTGCTGGTGCAAATGGTGCGCCCTTTCAAGTCGCAGACGAAAATCTGGGTTGGGTTTTCCGGCAAGGAGCCGCATACAGGGGATTAGAACAAGCTCAATATCCGCATCACACCGCGCAGGTGCGAGGCGGGCCTGGCGCAGCACCCGATATCCCATCCATGAAATGGTAACTCCCGCGGTAAAAACGATAATCGTGGTGGAGAGTGCCAGGGTAAACCAGCCGTCCCCTCCCATCTGCGCGGGAGATGTTGTTGTCTGCGGTGATCGACTACGCTTACCCATACTAAAAATCGAAGCAAAAAGGATCCTTTGGCAATATGGCGAATTATCGGTGTTTTATCTGGTTAGTGCCATTCCTCACATTCATCACGCAGGCGCAGGCGGTGCAGATGGATGAGGAGTGCATCAATGAGCCGGTATTCAATGGGCGCGTCTGTGTCTATCAGACAAACCGCGCTGCCAGCCAGAACATCTTCCTAATCCATGGGATTGGCGACAATGCCAGTCGTGACTGGGAGCGACAGCTCGCGATGCTGGCCGAACAGTTTCACATTATCACCATTGATCTTGCCGGCTTTGGCCGCTCAGAACAGGGGGACAAGCCATACACACCGGAGAACTACGCGGCACTGATCGACTTTGTTGCATCACACTATACGATTCAGCGTTTTGATCTAATCGGCCACTCCATGGGGGCATCAGTCGCCATGCTTTACGCCGCCAAATTCCCGCAAAACGTAAAACGCCTGGTGCTGGTTGATGCGGCGGGCATTCTGCACCGCATAGCGATAGGCAAATATGTGATCGCCAGTGGGATAAATAGTGAGGCCGACGGAACCGATAAGGTCGAATCCTATGTGGTGAAGATAATTGAAAAGTTCGAAGGGCTGTTTAGCCTGTTTAGTGACGATGTCGCCAAAGAGAGCGAACATGCCAGGGCCGGAATTGAGTTGGTGGATTACGATTTTGGCCAGACGCTGGATAAGATTATTACACCGACATTAATCATATGGGGTGCCGAGGATCAGATCGCCCCGTTGCGAACGGCAAAGGTACTTAATTACCGTATTAAAAATTCACAACTCAATGTCATCCCGGATGCCGGACACCTTCCGATGAAGGAGAAGAGCGAAACATTTAACCATCTTCTTGATGGGTTTTTGAATTCGGCAGGTGTGGCGGCAGTTATCGCAAATAACGAAAAAGAGATGCGCAATACAATCGGCACCTGTAACGGAAAGAGCGGCGTTCGGTTTCATGGCGAGTATCAGCGAATAGAAATTAACAACTGCAACGACGTGGTACTTGAAGGTGTTAGCGTTACGGAGCTGTCTGTATTCGAATCGCGCGTAGTGATTGAAAACAGCCACATTGGCGGCGAGGTTGCCGTAGCCCTCGATGCAACGGGATCTGATCTAAAAATAACCGCCAGCAGGATAAGCGGCGAGGTAGCAATAAAGGTTGATCGAAGTCGCCTGGATTTGGCTGCGGTGGATCTGCAGGTGAAGGAGAAGGCGATAGTCGCCAACTCGCGGTCACGGTTTATCTTTTCGGTGAGCAGGATCTACAGGGGTCAGGAGAAAACGAATATTCATGACTATGTGACCTTGAATCAGGGTGGCACCCTGTAAGGGCAACCTGCAAGACGAGAGGCACCAGCCCCTGCAAAAGGTATTAAAGTGTCCCTCCCGCGGCCCTCGATCAATCCTGGTGGGATGCTCGGTATAGGGCGGATTTCGTTACTCACCTAAACAGCCTCTCTATACTTCTTAAAATTTTCAGCCTGTTCGAAGATTTCTTTATAGACCTCATCCCTATCAACAGGTGGGTAACCGTGCTCCGCTAGAACCAGTATGAGATCGACCTTTAGCTCGGCCTTGATATCATCCCGCTGGTTCCAATCGGTGTATTTGACCTTGTCTTCAACTACGGTTTTCACTGCCTGTGCCAGGACAAGCAGCTTATCCTCCGGATAGGTGAAGTCGTATTTCACTGCCAAATCCTTGAGGATGTCGTAGAAGGCCTTCTCTTCCAGATCGATGCCTAAGTCGGCAAAGGACTCCTTTTCCTTTTTCAGTGCATGGATCAGATCCATAATCTCAAGCGTGAAGTCTTCGAGTACCTCGCCTCTCAACACATCATCCTCTTTGCGTTCGTTGTAGATCTCTACCAGCGCTTTGAACTTCTTGGAGAAATCGAGTCCCTTGCTCTTGTTGATCTTCTTGAAGTCCTCGATGGCCTTGGCCAGAAGCTGCTGCAAGAGTTTGATCTTGGTGTTTGGAAGTTTGATCTTCTCAATCTTGGACAGGTAGTCGGCATCGAATATATCTACAGCTCCCGCTGAGTCCTCACCCATCTTGAAGATCTCTTCCACCCCGTCGCTCTGCAGGGCTTCGGTGATCATCTCCCGTACCTTGGCGTTCATCTGGGCGGTGTCGGGGGCATTGCCCTTGGTGAGCTTGAAGACGATGGAGCGCACGGCCATGTAGAAGTGGATCTGGTCGCGTTCGGTCTGGCTGAGGCCCTCTGAGCCACTGCAGATGTCGTAGGCGGCCTTGAGGCGCTTCACCAGGTGCATGAAGCGCTTCTCTATCTTGTTGGTGAGCTGTGCGTACTCAGCGGCCATGTTGAGGCAGTTGAGCTGCTCTACCGGACTCCCCTGGTAGTAGGGGGTGGCATCGAACTGGTGGAACATTTTGCTGAGCAGGTCGAGGTGGTCTTTCACCACGATGATGGACTGGTCGATCTCCTCGATGTTCTGCTGGTCGGCCTTGTTGTAGTGAGCCAGGGCGAGGTTCATCTGCTTCTTGATGCCGATGTAGTCGACCACCAGCCCCTTCTCCTTGCCCTCGAACTTGCGGTTGACCCGCGAGATGGTCTGGATGAGGTTGTGACGCTGGATCGGCTTGTCGATATAGAGGGTATCGAGGAAGGGCACGTCGAAGCCGGTGAGCCACATATCCACCACGATGGCGATCTTGAAGTTGGATTTGGCGTTCTTGAACTGACGGTCCAGCTCCTTGCGGTCGTCCTTGGTGCCGAGCATGTCGTAGAGCGCTTTGGGGTCGTCCTTGCCACGGGTCATCACCATTTTTACCCGTTCCATCGGTTTGATGGCCTTCTTCTCCTGCTCTGTCAGGTCGGCGCCTTCCTCGCAGGCTAATACCTCGTTCCACTCGGGGCGCAGTTTAATCAGCTCCCGCCAGAAGGCGTAGGCGATCTCCCGCTTGCTGCAGACGAACATCGCCTTACCCTTGAGGGTGGAGCCTTCGCCCACACGGGTTTCGTAGTGGTGCACAAAGTCGATAGCCAGGGCCTTGATGCGGTCCGGGTCGCCCAGGATGGCGTTCATCTGGGCGTTGGCCTTCTTGCTCTCCTCGATCTGGTAGTCACTGGCGCCATCCTCGGCGCACTGGGCGTAGTAGGCCTCGATCTCCTCCAGCTTTTTGTTATCGAGGATCACCTTGGCGGCACGCCCCTCATAGACGATACGCACGGTGATCTCATCCTTCACCGACTCGGTCATGGTGTAGGCGTCGACCACCGGGCCGAAGACATCCAGCGTGGCGTCGATGGGGGTGCCGGTAAAGCCGACATAGGTGGCGTTGGGCAGGGAGTCGTGCAGGTACTTGGCGAAGCCGTAGCTGCGCTGTACCCCCTTCTCGGTGACACGGACCTTCTGGTCGAGATTGACCTGGCTGCGGTGCGCCTCATCCGAGATCACGATGACGTTGCTGCGCTCGGTGAGCAGCTCGGTATCCTCGGTGAACTTGTGGATGGTAGTGAGGAACACCCCGCCACTGTTGCGCCCCTTGAGCAGATCGCGCAGCTGGGCGCGGCTCTCCACGCTAATTACTGTCTGATCGCCGATATAGCCCTTGGCGTTGGTGAACTGGCCGGAGAGCTGGTCGTCGAGGTCGGTGCGGTCGGTGATGAGGACGATGGTCGGGCTTTCGAAATCGACACTCTTCATCAACAGGCGGGTGAGAAAGAGCATGGTGTAGCTCTTGCCGCAGCCGGTGGCGCCGAAGTAGGTACCCCCCTTGCCGTCGCCTTCCGGCTTGCGATGCTGCTTGATGTGCTCGTAGAGTTTGGTGGCGGCGTAGAACTGGGGATAGCGGCAGACCACCTTCATCCCGTTCTTCGAGACATCGGGGAAGTAGATGAAGTGGCGTATCACCTCGCGCAACCGTGCCTTGTCGAACAGCCCCTCAATCATGGTGTGCAGGGCACTGATGCCGTCCTTCTCGATGGTCTCCTGCCCCGTCACCTTGCGCCAGGTATAGAAGTAGTCGTAGGGGGCGAACAACGAACCCATGCGAGAGTTCACCCCGTCGCTGATCACGCACAGCGCGTTGTACTTCATCAGCTCGGGTATATCGCGGGCATAGCGGATGGTGAGCTGCTCATAGGCGTTGTGGATCGTCGCCTCTTCCCGAATCGCGCTCTTGAACTCGAACACCACCAGCGGCAGGCCGTTGATGTAGAGGATGCCATCGGGGATGCGCTTTTCGCTCCCCTCGATCTCCAGCTGATTCACCAGCTTGTAGATATTGTGGTCGGTATAGGCGGCAGGCTCCTCGGCCACCACGGTGGTCAACAGCTCCGCCGGTGGCTGGCGCTGCTCCGGCAGCCCGCTATAGTCGATGAGCTGGATATAGAGGTCCTTCTGACTGCGGTCTTCACGCTTGAGCAGGAAGCCGTCCGAGACCATCTTGTTGATCTGCCTGTTGGAGTCGTAGAGGTCGAGGGCGGGCAGACGCTCCAGCCTGCGGATCACCGACTCGATCTCCTCCGGGGTGATCTGCTCTTTGGCGTAGCGGCTGGCGAGGTAGTCGCGCAGATCATCCCGAATCAGCACCTCGCTGGGCTGGCGCGTGAACGAATCGCCCTTGTGATGGGGGTAGCCCTGTTGTTCCAGCAGGGCGATGATCGCCTGCTCTAATTTATCTTCCGTGAATTTAGTCATATCGCCTCGGCGAGTTGTTTTTCGGTATTCAGCATGTGGCGTTGGCCGCAGGGGTGCCAAATAAGGTGCTGTGACACAGGAATCGTGTCGGGACTATGTCCGGAGCTTCCACCCGAATGCCCAGAGCTCTTTCCAATATCCGGAGCACTACCCACCTGCTGTTCCGGACATTGCGAAGTATTGGGTCTGCCCTTTACCTTGGTTTGCGATGAAATAAACAAACACAATAAATTCAATTGGTTACGCGTAACTTGGTATTGCAGTCCATTCAGCATTGAAATAACACCTAGGCCCAGCTCGGGATGTATCGAGCGTAACGCTTTGAATCAGGGGCCGTGGGATCTAGCTTTACCAGCCCCTGCTCAACTGCAGCAGCAATGATCTGGGAAATGGTATTGCTGCTCCCCTCTGAGACGCCAAACCTCTCCCGCAGGCTCTGATTGGTCATTTGTTGACGCAGAACCCACTGCAGAACACAGTGCTGGTAGCAGGCGCGCACCCGATCACTGCCGTTCATATCCTTGAACCGCCGTGTCCCGTAAATGACCGCAACCGTGCGCCGGTAGCTCACCAGAAACTCCGGGGCGGGCAACTGTAAGATCTCAGCTGTCTCGATCACGCGGTCAATACCGCTGCTCTTTTCCTCACAAATCCCAAAACGCCGCATCAGGTCGGCCAACCGCTCGTTGCGCGACTGGTATCCATCAATGAAACGCTCGACCGGTACCACTGGCTCACCGGGGTTTGATATTTCGACACGATTGGCATACACCTCCACCACAGGTGAAGAGCCGCCAATCGTCATATCCTGATGTATCAACGCATTGGCGAGCAACTCACGAATCACCACCTCAGGTAGTAGCTTCACATCCTTGCGGATGGCCTGTTCAATAACCTCATTTTGCGGCAACTGCCCCATAACGTAATTCACCAGGCCGACAAACCCGACGGCATACCCCTTGTCTCCTGTAATATCAGTCCGGGTATTCATCTTCGACTCACCGTCGTACACAATCACCCTGGCCGCCTTACGACTGACAGTGGTGAAACTCTTGAGCGACTTGGCCAGTAGCAGTGCGCCTATGTTCAGAATTGAAAATCCGGCGACTGACTGTTCGATCAAGCGCTCGGTCATCAACTTGGCGAGCACACCGCTTTGCTCCGTCGGGTAGGGCAGGTTCAACAGGTCAAAAAATGTTTGCGTATCCAGCAACTGAATCACATCCTGTGCGCTGGCGTCTTTGAGAGCAATCTCCCCCAACCAATCCGGCTGACCCTCGGCGAAGATGCGCCGTAATTGATCCTCGCTCATGGGCACCAACTCTTCTCCTGAGCGCATGAGATAAGCGCCTTCATAGTGGTAGGCAGTGCCACGTGGCCGGGGCGGAATTACGAGCACCACAACCCGGCCGTCCGGATGCGCCACCTCTTCGATATCAACACGGAATCCAATCGCCTGAAAGATTTTTGCCGCCATGTCGATCGGGTTATTGATGGCTGAGGTACCCACTATCGGGCGTGGTGGTTTATCGGCCACCCCAAGCAGCAGATGCCCGCCCCCTTCATTGGCAAGCGCTACGCAATAGCGAAACAGCTTTTTGTTATCGAATTGAGTCTTGGCCTCCTTGAACTCCAGGTTCTTAGTTTCAGAGCGGGCACTACGCCAAAGATCAACCTGTTCAACCGTTATCGTCATCGATTTGATTCCCCGTTGTAGTCGAGCACCGGCTGGTTCTTGCCCCCCAGTTGTCCGGAAATTCCGGACAACTGCCCCCGCGCAGCTCGCATGCGTCCTCGACCGCGAACCGAGCAAGCCTGGAACCAGACGGCGACGGTCGCCTCCGGGTTGTAGTGTTTGACGCTGCGCCGAACCTGTCGCTCTCCCTCCTGGCGAACTACCGAGAAATCCTCGGTAGTTGCAGACTCCTCCAATTCATTGTCACTGTAGATGTTTTTCAGGTGCAGGCTGATGTTATCGGTGGAGGTGGCGAACAACTCCGCCATCTGGCTCTGCGTCACCCACAGGGTCTCACTTTGCAGACGCACCTCGACCTGATGATTGTCGGTTTCAAAAATAACAATGTCACGCATAGCGACTCCTTGAACCGGCCTTGCTCCCTGTGATGAAACACCCCCTACGGGGTGTGGCGAAGTGCTTTTGCGTGGCATGCAGGCGGATCATCCGGCGGCTGCCTGTTCGACCATCGCCTCGGCATCGGGGAGGCGGAGTTGGCCGGAGAGGAGCTTGGGGAGGAGGGTGTCGCGGAGGTTGGTAAGTGTTGAACTCTGTTCGTCTAATACTTTACGCCGCGAATTGTATGATTCAATCTGACCCAAGTAGCCGTCAAAAACTCCTACTCTTGGAATTGTTACACTTCTCGCATAAACAGCATTCCTATTCACACCAGGAACAGCTGAATCCGCACCCATTGATTTGATGTCAATTAAGCCGAGCGTCTGGTACAGCCAGTAGAGTGGTACATGCGACTTATTAACAACAAAGAAAACTGTGTCAATTGGAAAGAAGTCATCTTCGACCCAATACAGTGATCCTACGGTTCCTTTCCTACCAACAACAATTCCTGGTCCATCAACAAGCTTTTCATTATGAAGGCCAGATATTCCACCTGAACCGAATACAGGCACATCTCCATCAATACGTTTTGATGCGGGCAGTGATTTGCCGTATGCAAGTTCTATAACATCCCCAATTGATTTAACCTCCCACCCCTCCGGCACCCACCCCATCTCATCACTGAAGACGAAGCGGTTGGGGAACTGTTGCTGAATCGCTTCGGGTCGCTCCCGGCCTCCTGCCTCCCGCGACACTAGCACATCCCTGTGCGTCGGGAAGGGTTTGCGCTTGTCGCCCAGTGCCTTACGAATCTCGGCGCGGGTTTGCAGGGGTTCGGGGATGGGGTTGCCCGCCGCGAGGGCGTTGTCGATGACCGGGTCGAAATCGACAAACCAGCTCTTGAACAGCGCCTGCGCCATCGCCTCCAGCGTGGCGTTCATCTGGCGGTTGAGTTCGATTTTGTCGTCGAGGGTGCCGAGGATGTAGGCGATGGATTTTTGTTCTTGCAGTGGAGGCAATGGAATGGGTAACTCGGCGATTGCTTTACCCGTTAAGTGCTTGATCGTTGTACCAGTGAAATAAGGCTCCAAAGCACCGGTTTTGCCTGCCCAAAGAAACCAGTAATGGAGGAAGCGGTTATCTAGCGCTTCTTTCGCTCTGATTCGATGAAGAGCCTTTTGAATCTTCATCCCAGGGATTTGCTCTTTCCAGATTGCACATCGACCCGGTTCACCACCCTCACAAACCACAAGATCTCCATCCTTGAGACCATACCGCTCGTGCTCGTTCTCCTCGAAACGCATTTGAGCTAATTCATCGATATCAAAACTACCCCAGCGAACATTTTTGTTGCCTAGATAAGGGAAAAAGTCGCCGCGATTTTTTTCCTTATCGAGCATCTTGCCCAAGCATGAATCTACATGCTCACCCAAGCGGACTGTTGGCCAATCAGCCGGCATAACCTAGCTCCAACAAATTCTCCTTAATCACCGCATCGAGCTTCTCCGACTCCGCCATCTGCCGATAAAGCATCTGACTCAACTCCCCCATCTTCTCCTCAAACGGCACCCCATCATCCTCAATCTCCGCCGCGCCAACATAACGCCCCGGTGTGAGCACATAGTCGTTGGCCTTCATCTCATCGAGTGAGGCGGCCTTACAGTAACCCGCAACATCCTCATAGCCCCCATCCTTAACCTCACCCCGCCACGCATGGTAGGTACGGGCGATCTCGGCGATGTCATCAGCCGTCAGCTCCTTGTGGGTGCGGTCGACCATGCTGCCCATATTGCGGGCGTCGATGAAGAGGGTCTCGCCCCGGCGGTTACGAAAACGTGGTTGGCCGGAAATTGCTCCTGCATTTCCGGCACTTCCGCCATCCCTGGCGGTCGCTCTCTTGTTTCGTGCCAAAAACCACAAGCAGACGGGGATCTGGGTGGTGTAGAAGAGCTGGCCGGGGAGGGCGATCATGCAGTCGACCAGGTCGTTTTCGATGAGTTTCTGACGGATCTCGCCCTCGCCCTTGGTGTTGGTGGACATGGAGCCGTTGGCCAGTACGAAGCCTGCGGTGCCGTTCTCCGAGAGCTTGGAGACCATGTGCAGGATCCAGGCGTAGTTGGCGTTGCCGGTGGGAGGGACTTCGTAACCGGCCCAGCGCGGGTCGTCGGTCAGCTCGTCGGTGGCGCGCCACTCTTTAAGATTAAATGGTGGATTGGCCATGATGAAGTCGGCCTTGAGGTCGGGGTGCTGGTCCTTGAAGAAGGTGTCGGCGGGCACCTCGCCGAGGTTGGCGGAGATGCCGCGAATGGCCAGGTTCATCTTGGAGAGCTTGTAGGTGGTGGCGGTCTGCTCCTGGCCGTAGATGGAGATGTCCTTCTTGCTGCCCTTGTGGCTTTCGACGAATTTGATCGACTGCACGAACATACCGCCGGAGCCGCAGCAGGGGTCGTAGATCTTGCCGCGGTAGGGTTCGATCATCTCGGCGATGAGGTTGACCACGCACTTGGGGGTATAGAACTCGCCGCCGCCCTTGCCCTCGGTGGCGGCGAACTTGCCGAGGAAGTATTCATAGACCCGGCCGACCACGTCTTGCTCGTTGTCCTCCACGGTGTCGATGTTGTTGATGGAGTCGATGAGGGCGGAGAGCTTGCTCACGTCCAGCCCGAGGCGGGAGAAGTAGTTATCGGGCAGGGCGCCGCGCAGGGTCTTGTTGTGTTTCTCTACGGTGTGCAGGGCGGTGTCGATCTTGACCGCGATGTCGTCCTGCTTGGCCTGCTTCTGGATGAAAGACCAGCGCGACTCTTTGGGCAGGTAGAAGACGTTGTGCATGGCGTAGAACTCCACCATGTCGACATAAGCCTCCTTGCCCTCGTCAATGAGTGCCTGCTTGCGCTCCTCGAACTTATCCGAGACGAACTTGAGGAAGATGAGGCTGAGCACCACATGCTTGTACTCGGAGGACTCGACCGTACCGCGCAGCTTGTCGGCGGTATCCCAGAGGGTCTGTTCGAAGCTCTTCTGTTTCTTTGGAGCGCTCTTCTTGTTGTCTGCCATGGTTGCCTTGTCTGGTCCTATCTACTTATTGCTTATACCCAGTTTCTATTTTCTGCGCACGACTACCGAGCCGATGTTGCCGACTCTTGTCATCTCTAGGGGGAGGGCAGGTATCGCACGATGCTCCCTATCGACGAATGAGTGGCTGGTGGCGTTGTTCGAAGCTCGCATGTTCTTGCTAAGCCATTGAACGGGTTGCCGTCAGTGCGCTGATTTACAGGTATGTTACCACGCGGAATGGGGGGGAAAACGAGCGGTGACCCGATTAGGGATGTGCTCATATTTCAGCTTTTTGAAAAGGCCGAAAAAACACGGTGGTCACAGAATGGTCACGAGATGGTCACGGGAAAAAAACAAAAGGGCCTAGCCGAAGCTAAGCCCTTGTTTTGTATGGTGGCTATACCTAGATTCGAACTAGGGACCCCATCATTATGAGTGATGTGCTCTAACCAACTGAGCTATATAGCCATATTTTGAGGGCGCAATTCTGCGGTGTTGCGCCGTGTCTGTCAAGCCCGCTGCGGTGCGGTCAGACGTTGAAGCGGAAGTGCATGACGTCGCCGTCCTGGACGATGTACTCCTTGCCTTCGAGGCGCAATTTACCGGCCTCTTTTGCCCCCTGTTCGCCCTTGTAGGCGATGAAGTCGTTGAAGGCGGTGACCTCGGCGCGGATGAAGCCGCGCTCGAAATCGGTGTGGATAACGCCGGCCGCCTGTGGGGCGGTGGCGCCGATGGGCACGGTCCAGGCGCGCACCTCTTTGACCCCGGCGGTGAAGTAGGTCTGCAGGCCAAGCAGTTTGTAGCCGGCGCGAATGACGCGGTTGAGGCCGGGTTCATCCAGCCCCAGTTCGTCGAGGAAGACGCTGGCCTCTTCTGGCTCCAGCTCTGCCAGCTCCGATTCGATGGCGGCGCAAACCGCGACCACTTCGGCCCCTTCGGCGGCGGCGTAGGCGCGCACGGCGTCGAGGTGGGGGTTGTTGTCGAAGCCCTCCTCGGCGACGTTGGCGATGTAGAGGGTCGGTTTGATGGTGAGCAGGTGCAGGTCGTAGAGGGCCTTCTGCTCCTCTTCGTCCAGTCCCAGGGTGCGCACCAGTTTGCCCTCGTCGAGGCCGGCCTTTACCTTCTCGAACAGGGTGAGCTTGGCCTTCGCCTCCTTGTCGCCACTCTTGGCGATCTTGGCGATGCGCAGGAGGCCCTTCTCCACGCTTTCCATGTCGGCCAGCATCAGTTCGGTGTTGATCACTTCGATGTCGTCCAGCGGGTGGATGCGCCCGGCGACATGCACCACGTTCTCATCCTCGAAGCAGCGCACCACCTGGGCGATGGCGTCGGTCTCGCGGATATTGGCGAGGAATTTGTTACCCAGTCCCTCGCCGCGGGAGGCGCCGGCCACCAGCCCGGCGATGTCGACGAACTCCATGGTGGTGGGCAGCACGCGCTGCGGCTTGACGATTTCGGCCAGCTGGTCGAGGCGCGGGTCGGGCATCGGCACCACGCCGACATTCGGCTCGATGGTGCAGAAGGGGTAGTTCTCGGCCTGGATCCCCGCCTTGGTCAGCGCGTTGAAGAGGGTGGACTTGCCGACGTTGGGCAGGCCGACGATACCGCATTTAAATCCCATGGTGGTCTGTTCCGTAGTGCTCGTGCTGCTGTGAAATCGTGATGAATTACTGACTGTGCAGCCGGTTCATCGCCTTTTGTTGATCGCCACTCACTATCAGCGACAGGTTGTCGAGGGCCTTATCTACCGCCTCTTCAATGTGCTGTTGATCGCTGCCTGAGGCTTTGCTCAGGACGTAGCCGGAGACCTGGCTGGCGTGGCCGGGGTGGCCAATGCCCAGGCGCAGGCGCTGAAACTCCCTGCTGCCCAGCTGCGCGATGGTGTCGCGCAGGCCGTTGTGGCCGCCGTGTCCCCCTCCCTGTTTCAGGCGCACCGTGCCCGGTGGCAGATCCAGTTCGTCGTGGGCGATGAGGATATTTTCCGCGTCGATCCTGTAAAAACGGGCCAGCGCGGCGACGCCCTGGCCACTTCTGTTCATGAAGGTCATCGGTTTTAGCAACCAGACCTCCGTACCATCGATAAGGCCCTTGCCGACCTCACCAGAAAATTTGCTGTCAAATTTCAGGGTGATGCCGTGGGCACGGGCGATGGCGTCTATAAACCAAAAACCGGCGTTGTGTCGCGTCTTCGCGTATTGCGGGCCGGGGTTTCCCAAGCCTGCAAGCAGTTGAATACGTGACGACAACGCCGGTTTTCTCAGCGTTCAGGTGAGGGCGATTACGCGCCTTCGCCCTCGCTCTCCTCGGTGGTCTCTTTGCTGGCGCGGGTCTTGTGGATCGCGGCAACGGCCTGGTCGTGGCCTTCGCCGTGGGTCAGTTCGACCAGCTCCACGCCCTTGGGCAGTTTGATGTCGGTGAGGTGCAGGATCTGCTCGATCTCCACGCCGGTCAGGTCGACTTCCAGATACTCGGGCAGGTCCTGGGGCAGACACAGTACCTCAACCTCGGTGAGGTTGTGGGTGACGACGCCGCCAACCTTAACGCCAGGGGCGCTAGACTCGTTGATGAAGTGCAGCGGTACGTGCATCTTCAGCTTCTCGGTGTCGGAGACGCGCAGGAAGTCGGCATGCAAGATTATCGGCTTGGCCGGGTGACGCTGCAGATCCTTCAGCACGGCCTTCTCTTTCTTGCCGCCGATGTCGAGGGTGAGGATGTGCGAGTAGAAGGCCTCGTTCTCCAGGTTGTGGATCAGCTTGAGGTGCTCCAGGCTGATGTTCATCGGTTCTTTGTTGCCACCGTATACGATGGCCGGTACCCGATCCGCGTGACGCAGGCGGCGGCTCGCACCTTTCCCCAGGTCAGTACGGACTTCGGCACTCAGGGTGAAGTCTACTTTGCTCATTGTTTCTCTCCAGTTTCATATCAAAGACGAACAGACCACCCGCAGGTGGTCTGTTCACCGTCAGCCGCGACCAGTTGACGGTTTACCATAAGGCGACATGCCTTAATTCAGTGCCGCTTGCGCGGCGTCAGTCCATATACAGGGAGCTGACCGATTCGTCGTTATTGATGCGGCGAATGGTCTCCGCCAGCATCTCCGATAGCGAGACCGTGCGGATGCGGTTGCATGCCTGGGCCTCGGCGCTCAGCGGGATGGTGTTGGTGACGATCAACTCATCCAGCTGCGAGTTCTCAATATTTTCCACCGCCGGGCCGGAGAGCACCGGGTGGGTGATGTAGGCCTTGACGCTGGCGGCGCCGTGCGCCTTGAGCGCATTGGCGGCCTGGCACAGGGTGCCGGCGGTGTCGACCAGGTCGTCGATGAGGACACAGTCGCGCCCCTTCACGTCGCCGATGATGTGCATCACCTGTGCCACGTTCGCCTTGGGACGGCGCTTGTCGATGATCGCCAGGTCCGCGTCATCGAGCCGCTTGGCCAGGGCGCGGGCACGCACTACACCGCCCACATCGGGTGATACCACCATAATGTTGTCGCCCTGATTGCGCTGGCGCCAGATATCGCCCAGCAGGATCGGCGAGGCATAGACGTTATCCACCGGGATATCGAAAAAGCCCTGGATCTGATCGGCGTGCAGGTCGACGGTCAGCAGGCGGGTCACGCCGGCACTGGTCAGCATGTTGGCCACCACCTTGGCGGTGACCGGCACGCGTGCCGAGCGCGGGCGGCGATCCTGCCGGGCATAGCCAAAGTAGGGAATGACGGCGGTGACACTGCGGGCCGAGGAGCGGCGCATGGCATCGACCATTACGATCAGCTCCATCAGGTTGTTATTGGTCGGGGCGCAGGTGGGCTGGACGATGTAGACGTGCTTGCCGCGCACATTCTCCAGGATCTCGACCATGATCTCGCCATCGCTGAACTGGCCGACGATGGCCTTGCCCAGCGGCATCTCAAGGTAGCCGGCGATCTCGTGTGCCAATTGAGGATTGGCATTGCCCGCAAAGACCATCATTTCCGACACCTGGAGCCCCTTAACAGACGCGGGCCGCAAAATGCGGCCGCTGTTATTGGAATTTGGCTGGGGCGGAAGGATTCGAACCTACGCATGACGGGATCAAAACCCGCTGCCTTACCACTTGGCTACGCCCCAATAAACTTGCTTTGAACTATCGGTTTTCGTGTAACCGGCCAGTGCCGGAAAATCGATAGTTCAAAACTCCGCCAGTCTGCTATGCAGCGCCGAGCGATTACTCCCTTTGGCGACAAATCCCCGCCAGCCGGCGGGAAGCTGCCGGTAGACTGTCTCGGCCCCCTCCCTGGTGTCAAAGGCGGCGAAGACGCAGCTCCCGGTACCGGTCATCCTTGCCGTGGCAAAGTGACCCAGCCATGCCAGCGCCTGAGCGATCTCAGGGTAGTGGCGCGCGGCCACCGGTTGACAGACGTTTTCACCTTCCCCGGCGAGAAAGGCGCGTATTTTGATAGCTTGGCACTCCCGTGTCAATTGCGGATCAGAAAAAATCCTGGCGGTGGAGACCTCCACTGGCGGGATGATGACCAGATACCACGGTTCGGGCAGCTCCACCGGCTGCAGGATCTCTCCCACCCCCTCGGCCCAGGCGGCGTGGCCGTGGACGAAGACCGGCACGTCGGCACCCAGTTGCAGCCCCAGTTCGGCCAGTTCGCCGAGCGGCAGATGCACCCCCCAGAGCCGGTTGAGCGCGACCAGCACGGTGGCGGCGTCGGAGCTGCCGCCGCCCAGGCCACCCCCCAGCGGCAGCCGCTTTTCCACCCGGATGTCGGCCCCCAGCTGGCAGCCGCTGCGTTGCTGTAGCAGGCGGGCGGCGCGCACCACCAGATCCTGCTCCGGCGCTACCCCCGGCAGGTCGTTGAGGCGGTGAATGGCGCCGTCGTCGCGCAGATCAATGTCGATCTCATCGCCGAAGTCGAGAAACTGGAAGACGCTCTGCAACAGGTGATAGCCGTCGGCGCGCCGGCCGGTGATGTGCAGAAAGAGGTTGAGTTTGGCCGGGGCCGGCCACGGCGCATGACTCACCGCTCATCCTCCCCCTCGTCCGTCGGCAGCGGTTGCCAGTCGCTGATCACCAGCCGCACCTGTGCCTGGTGGTTGTCGATGAAGACCTTGCGCGGCAGCTCCACGCCGTGGCGCGGCTGGTAGTCGAGAAAGGCGATCTCCCAGCCGGCTTGTGTCAGATGCCTCAGGCGACCGTACTGATCGAGCTGCGGCGTCGAGGTGCCGGGGGCGGGGAGCCCCAGCACCCAGTAGCGCAGCGCCGCGACCGGCACCCGCCACCCCAGCCGCTGGTAGAGTAACTGATCGGGGTCGCTGGAGTGGAGGGTCTCCCCCTCGTCGGTCAGCAGCGTCACCGCTACCGCATCGCCGTGTAGCTGCATGGCCCCCTGGCCCAGCGGGGCGATGATATTGAGGGAGTAACGCTCATCGCGCTGCTGCCAGTTGAGGCTCATGTGCCACGCCTCGTGGTCGTTCTGTACCGCCAGCCGACCCGAGAGCTGCCAGTGGGTGAGCTGGCGCAGCGGCGGCTGGCGCCGCTGCCAGCTCTGCTCGGCACTGGTGTCGGGCAGGGGGCGCGGGGGGAGAGGGCTACAGGCCGCTACCAGCAGCAGTAGCAGCGTGGCGGTGAGGCGGCTCATGGATGGAAGCGGCGGATGGTCTGCAGCAGCACCTTGTGCTCGGGGGCAAATTGCAGCGCCTCTTGCCAGATGCGGCGTGCCTCCTCCTGGTTGCCGGCGGCCCACAACACCTCGCCCAGATGGGCGAAGATCTCGCCATCGCGCACCTGCGCGGCGGCATGGCGCAGGTGCGCCAGCGCCTCGTCGAGGCGGCCCAGGCGGTAGAGCACCCAGCCCATGCTGTCGATGTAGGCAACATCGTCGGGCTGTTGGCGATAGGCGCGCTCGATATAGTCGTAGGCCTCCTGATAGCGCGTCGTGCGATCCGCCAGGGTGTAGCCGAGCGCGTTGAGGGCACGGGAGTTGTCGGGGTTGAGCTGCAACACCCGTTTGAGGTCGCGCTCCAGGATATCGAGCCGGTCGATCTTCTCGGCGGTGAGGGCGCGGGCGTAGAGCAGCTCTTCGTTGTCGGTGAAGGTGGCCAGCCCCTCGTCATAGACGCCCATGGCCGCCGCATGTTGCTCGGCATCATTCAGCAGCTCGGCCTCGGCCAGGTAGAGCCGTACCCGCTCCTCGTCATTCTGCGTCTCCAGTTCACGCAGGTAGGTGCGGGCGCGATCCATCCCCTGGTGCTGGGCGATGAGCCGCGCCGCCTGCAACTGTGCCTCCAGATAGCGCTCGCCGTGGGCGATGGAGCCGTACCAGGCAATGGCCTTGTCGGGCTGCTGCCGGGCCTCGGCGATCTGCGCCATGGCAAGTCGTGCCTCCTCCTCGCGCTGACCCAGGCGCAGCAGGGTGTTGAATTGTGTCTCGGCGTCATCCAGATCGCCCGCCTCCAGCGCCAGCAGGCCTAGGGCGTAGAGCACATCGCCATCGCCGGGGTTCTCCTTGTTGAGGCGGGAGAACTGTTGCCGTGCCTCTTTGAGCTGGCGTGCATCGACCAGCATGCGGGCGTAGGTGAGGCGCAGCTGGTGGTTGTCGGGCGCAAGTTTGAGCGCCTGCTTCATGCTCTGCAGCGCGGCCTCTGTCTTGCCCAGTTCATGCAGCACCCGCGCCTGCAGGATCAGCCCCTGGGTGTGTCGTGGCTCACTTTGCAGCAGCCGCTGCAATACAGTGCGGGCCACCTCGTTGTTGCCGAGCTGGTTGGCCAGATGGGCCTGGGCGTAGAGGGCGTGCGGGTTGCCCGGCACAAGGGCGACCAGTTCGGCCATGGTGGCGAGGGCGCGCTCCTTGTCGGGGTCGTTGGCGAGCAGGGTGGTCACCAGCAGGTAGCCGTGGTTGTTGTCCTGGCGCGGGTTTTCAAGCAGCTTCTCCAGGTGCGGGCGGGCCTCGGCGTTCTGTCCGGAGGCGATGAGCAGGGCGGCGACTGATTTGTGGGCCTCGTCGTTGGCGGGTTGCAGCTCCACCCAGAGGCGTGCCGCGTTGAGGGCAATGGTGTTCTCGCGGGCGTAGATGGCGATGCGGGTGGCACGCTGCGCCAGGCGGTAGTCGCCGGTGTGGCGCGCGGTCTCCAGATAGGTGGCGGCGGAGAGGCGCAGCGCCCCTTGCTGGCCGGAAAATTCGGCCACCAGCAGCTGATAGAGCAGCTCGGGGTCAAGTTCAACCGCAGGCAGTTCGGTGTCGGGGCTGGGGGCAACGACGGTGTCTGCCGCATTGTCACGCGGCGGGGCGCTGGTACAGCCGGCTGTTGCCGCGAACAGGGCCGACAAGATGGCCGCCAACAGCAGCCGGTGCGAACTTGTCATCAATCTCTCCGTGGAGCCCCGAGGGGGCGGGTTTGACAAAACTATACCTGAGTTTGGCGATTTTTACCCATATGGTGTGAATGGTGCCGCCCCTTGCCATGAATACCCCGCCTAACGCAAAATGGCCCATTCGTTGCAATTGTAAGTTCCCGATTTTATGACACTGCTTGCGCTCGGTATCAACCACAAGACGGCCCCCGTAGAGATCCGGGAACGGGTCGCCTTTACGCCCGAGACCCTGCCGCAGGCCTTTAGCGAGTTGACCGCCACCAACGGTGTTCACGAGGTGGCGATCCTCTCCACCTGCAACCGCACCGAGCTCTATTGCGGTATCGAGGGCGAGGATGGCGGCATGGTGCGCGACTGGTTCAGCCGTTTCCATAACCTCAAACTGGCGGATGTCGAGCCCTATTTCTACACCCACCCGGATCGCCACGCGGTGCGTCATATCCTGCGGGTGGCCAGCGGTCTGGATTCGATGGTGCTGGGCGAGCCGCAGATCCTCGGGCAGATGAAGCAGGCCTACAGCACCGCCAACGCCGCCGGTACGGTGGGCGAGCTGCTCAATCGCCTGTTTCAGCACACCTTCAGTGTGGCCAAGCAGGTGCGCACCGATACCGCCATCGGCGCCAGTCCGGTCTCGGTGGCCTTTGCCGCGGTCTCGCTCTCCAGGCAGATCTTCACTGATCTCTCCAAACACACCGCGCTGCTCATCGGTGCCGGCGAGACCATCGAGCTGGTGGCGCGCCACCTGCACGAGAGCGGGGTGGGGCGCCTTATCGTCGCCAACCGCACGGTGGAGCGGGCACACAACCTGGCCCAGGAGTTTGGTGGTTATGCCATCGCGCTCTCCGAGATCCCCGACCACCTGCACGAGGCCGATATGGTGATCTCCTCTACCGCCAGCCAGCTGCCAATCCTCGGCAAGGGGGCGGTGGAGAGCGCACTGAAAAAACGCAAGCACCGCCCGATGTTTATGGTCGATATCGCGGTGCCGCGTGACATCGAGGCGCAGGTCGGTGAGCTGGATGATGTCTATCTCTACACCGTGGACGATCTGCAGGAGATCATTCAGGAGGGGTTGCGCTCACGCCAGGAGGCGGCGCAGCAGGCCGAGGAGATCATCGACACCCAGGTGACCCACTTCATGAACTGGCTGCAGTCGCTGGGGGCGGTCGACACCATTCGCGACTACCGCATGAGCATCGAGGCGATGCGCGAGCAGGTGTTGCAGAACGCACTGGCGCAGCTGCAGAGGGGGCATCCCCCCGAACAGGCGATGCAGGAGCTGGCGCGCCAGCTCACCAACAAGCTGATGCACGCCCCGTGCAGCAACCTGAAGCAGGCCGGTTACGATGGCCGCACCGAACTGCTGCTGGCCGCACGCGAACTCTTTAATCTCAAACACACAGACCATTAATCCCCGTGAAACCATCCATTCTTGGCAAGCTGGAGAATCTCTCCGAGCGGCTGCAGGAGATCAGCGCGCTGCTGTCCGACGCCGATACCATCAGCAATCAAAATCGCTTTCGCGAGCTCTCCCAGGAGTATTCGCAGCTCAAGCCGGTGGTCGACACCTTTACCGCCTATCAGGGGGCGCTGGACGACATCGCCACCGCCCGCGAGATGCAGGGGGAGGAGGATGCCGAGATGCGAGAGATGGCCGAGGAGGAGCTGAAGGTGGCCAGGGGGCGCTCCGAAGCACTGGAGCTTGAGCTGCAGAAGCAGCTGCTGCCCAAGGACCCGAACGACAACAAGAATATCTTTCTCGAGGTGCGTGCCGGCACCGGTGGCGACGAGGCGGCGATCTTCGCCGGTGATCTCTTTCGCATGTATGCCCGCTACGCCGAGCGGCTGCGCTGGCAGGTGGAGGTGGTCTCCCAGCACGAGGGGGAGCACGGTGGTTACAAGGAGATCATCGCCCGGGTGATTGGTCAGGGGGCCTATTCGCGGCTCAAGTTCGAGTCGGGTGCGCACCGTGTGCAGCGCGTGCCGGAGACCGAATCACAGGGGCGCATCCACACCTCCGCCTGCACCGTGGCGGTGATGCCGGAGGCCGACGAGTTTGAGATGATCGATATCAATCCGGCCGATATCAAGGTGGATACCTTCCGCTCCTCCGGCGCCGGTGGCCAGCACGTCAACAAGACCGATTCGGCCATTCGCATCACCCACCTGCCGACCGGTATCGTGGTGGAGTGCCAGGATGAGCGCTCGCAGCACAAGAACCGCGCCAGGGCGATGTCGGTACTGCAGGCGCGCCTTAATGCGGCGAAGATGGAGAAGCAGCAGAGCGAGCAGGCCGCCACCCGCAAGCTGCTGGTCGGCAGTGGTGATCGCTCCGAGCGCATCCGCACCTACAATTTTCCGCAGGGGCGGGTGACTGACCACCGCATCAACCTCACCCTCTACAAACTCGACGAGATCATGGCCGGTGACCTGGATGAGGTAATCGAGCCGCTGATTAACGAGTACCAGGCCGATCAGCTGGCAGCATTGAGTGACGAGTAAGGGGCCAACCCCGCCCCGGCAGCCGCCATGCGGCAAGACGATCTTTCATGGCACAATGCGCCAATCATGACCATTGATTCCGCCCTCGCCGATGCCACCGCCCGGCTGTCCGCCACGGACGCCGCCCGTCTGGAGGCGGAGCTGCTGCTGGCCGCGGTAGTGGGGCAAACGCGCACCTATCTCTACACCTGGCCGGAGCGCGAGCTGACGGCGCCACAGCAACAGCGTTACGCGGCGCTGGTGGCACGCCGGGCCATGGGTGAGCCGCTGGCGCATATCCTGGGGCGGCGGGAGTTCTGGTCGCTGGAGTTGCGGGTGACGGCCGATACGCTGATCCCGCGCCCGGAGACCGAGCTGCTGGTGGAAGCGGCGCTGGCGCGCCTGCCGCCCGCCGGCGGACGGGTGGCGGATCTGGGCACCGGCAGTGGGGCGATCGCCCTGGCGCTGGCGCGGGAGTGTCCGGCCTGTGAGGTGGTGGCGGTGGAGCGCAGCGCGGGCGCGCTGGCGGTGGCCGAGGAGAATGCGTGTTGCAACGGTATTGCCAATGTGACCTTTCTTCATGGCAGCTGGTATGAGCCGCTAAAAAGGGGGCGATTTGCCATGATCGTCTCCAATCCCCCCTATATTTGCGCCGATGATCCCCATCTCAAGCGGGGCGATCTGCGCTTTGAACCGCTCAGCGCCCTCAGCTCGGGGGCGGACGGGCTGGACGATCTCCGGCTGATCATTGATGGTGCCGGGGCGCACCTGCTGCCGGGGGGGTGGCTGCTGCTGGAGCACGGCTATGACCAGGGGGCGGCGGTGACTGCCCTGTTGCGTGCGGCGGGCTTTGCGGCGGTGGCGGATCTGCCGGACCTGCAGGGACACGGCCGGGTGGCGGTGGGGCAATTCAGCGCCACTTGATAATTTTAGCGGCAAGTCTAGGATGGTGAACATGGAGAGAGAAACCAGCGTACTGGTCAAACATCGTGAGATCCGCTTTTGTCGCCTTCACCCCGATACGCAGCAGGCCCATTCGGCCAGTCGGTTGTTGAGCGATGTGGAGGGGGTCCACCAGCTGCGACCGCAAGACGGCCATCTGCTGCAGATCAGTTACGACATCACCCTGCTCAATCTGAATCTGCTGGAGGATGTCCTGGTGGATCTGGGTTTTCACCTGGACAACAGCCTGATGGTGAAGCTCAAGCGTGCCCTCTATTACTACACGGAGGAGGTGGAGCGGGCCAATCTCGGCATCGATGAGAGCGGCTGTGCCGACCGACAGGTCTTTATCAATCGCTATCTCAAGCTGCGGCACGGCTGTCGGGACGAGCGACCGGAGCACTGGCGCGGTTACCTCTGATCGTGCTACTGGGATAGAATCCCCGTTCACCCATTTTACGGAACCCCCTCCTTGAACGACGAACAGCTGCTGCGTTACAGCCGCCAGATCATGCTCCCCGCCGTGGATGTGGCCGGACAGCAGCGGCTGCTCGATAGCCGGGTGCTGATTATCGGCGCCGGTGGGCTGGGCTCGCCGGTGGCGATCTATCTGGCCGCCGCCGGGGTGGGGCAGCTCACCCTGGTCGATTTTGATACGGTGGATCTCACCAACCTGCAGCGGCAGATCCTCCACGGCAGCCATGACATCGGCCGCCCCAAGGTAGAGTCGGCGCGCGACTCCCTGAGGGCGCTCAACCCCGAGGTGCGGGTCGAGGCGATTAACGCCCGGCTGGAGGGGGCGGCGCTGCTGGCCGAGGTGGCAAGGGCCGATGTGGTGGTCGATGCCAGCGACAACTTCGCCACTCGCTTCGCGGTGAATGATGCCTGCGTGGCGGCGCGCAAACCGCTGGTCTCCGGCGCGGCCATCCGCATGGAGGGGCAGGTGGCGGTGTTCCATAATGAGCGCCCCGAGAGCCCCTGCTACCGCTGTCTCTATCGCGATGAGCAGGAGCTGGCCCAGACCTGCAGCGAGAACGGCGTGCTCTCCCCGGTAGTCGGCATCATCGGTGCCATTCAGGCCACCGAGGTGCTGAAGGCGCTGCTCGGCATCGGCGAGACACTGGATGGACGCCTGCTGCTGCTCGATGCCCTCACCATGGAGTGGCGCAGCATGAAACTGCGCAAGGATCCGGCCTGTAGTTGCCACCATTAATCCGAATGCAAGCACGAGACATTACGACCATGCCCCCACTGACACTGCCCAGAACCCTGGTCACCCGCATCCTGGCACACGCCCAGCAGTCGCCCGAGGACGAGGTGTGCGGCCTGATCGGCGCGCGCGACGGCGTACCCGAGGCGGTCTACCCCATCGCCAACGTCGCCGAGCTGCCGCAGAGTCTCTTCGTCATGGAGCCGGCGGCGCAGATCGAGGCGCTGCGCCGGATGCGCCTCAGTGGCGAGGAGCTGTTTGGCATCTACCACTCTCACCCCCACGCCCCCGCCGAACCCTCGCGACGCGACCTGGCGGAGGCGGCCTATCCGCAGGCGCTCTATCTTATCGTCTCGCTCAATACCACGGGGGTGCTGGAGATGCAGGGTTTTCGCCTGCACGATGGCGAGGTCGAGCGGGTCGATCTGGAGGTGGCGTAGCAGGAATTGCTTGCACCGCCGTCGAAGCGGGTCAACCCGGATGTTTTATGAATACGGATGATCATCACGCCGTATATTGGTTGCACAGTGGATTTTTTTTAGGAGCGGTGTAGTTATTCATACACACGACTTATGTCCATGGATGGACGGTATTCCGGCGCGCCAGTGAAAAAAATTCGCTGTGCCATCAAGAGACAAGCGAGGGCATTCGTAATTCATGAAACATCCGGGTTAGAATCCCCCACCGTATTGCATAACCATTCAGGAGAGTAGCGTGGCTGAAACAATTGATGAGTTGACCATCTCGTACACCGAGGACGGTGTGGAGACCACCAAGGAGCTGGACAAGGTGGTGCTGTCGAAGGGGGCGTGGTCCACCATCCTCTACCGTTATCAGGACTGGGATCGGGCCAAGGAGGAGTACGGCAAGGATAAGTACACCATTCGTCGTTACCAGAAGCGCAACGGCGAGTATCAGCAGAAGTCCAAGTTCAATATCTCCAGCAGCGATCAGGCCAAGGCGATCATCGATGCCCTGCAGAAGTGGATCAACGACTAGCAGCTGTTTTAACCCGCCGCTGGTTTTTCACGACACCTGTTTCGCTCAATGACAAGGGAGGGTGATATGGGTCAGCATGTAACGGTATCGCGCGCCGCGCACCTGCTGGGGGTAAGTCGTCATGACCTGCAGCGCATGATCCGTAGTGGTGAGCTGCAGACCTTTGAAGGGGATGTGGATCTGGATGAGCTGCGCCAGCACTACCCGACCATGTCGCTGGACGAGAATCCGATGGTGGAGCGGGTCAAGCTGATCCGCGCCGCCGCCTTCGGCCGGCGCGTGAGTGAGACGGTGATGCCCGACACCGATGAACTGAATGTCAAGCTGCACAAGCGGGATGTGGCGCTGGGGGTAGCCCAGGCGCAGCTGAAAAAATATCGGAGTTGCCTCGATGGCCTGGCGCAGTTGATGGCCGAGCTCAACCAGCAGGCCACCGCAGAGCAGAAAGAGATGATCGGCGTGCTCAACCGCTGGTTAGCGGAAAAGCTGAAATCCTGAGTGGGCGTCTACCGCATAAGGTTGTTACCCAGTGGCCATGAGTTCCAGGCTGCGGCCCAGGAGAACCTGTTGGATGCGGCACTGCGCTCCGGATTGAATGTCAATTTTTACTGCTCCAGCGGCAGTTGTGGCGAGTGTCGGGCACGGCTCATCGAGGGGGAGTTGGGGCCGCACGATTTTCACGACTACCATTTTAGCGAGGCGCAGAAGAGGCAGGGGCTGTTTCTACTCTGCACCGCCCACGCCGCCAGCGACCTGGTGGTCGAGGCGGGAGAGGCACGCTCTCCCCGCGATATCCCCCACCAATTCATCAAGGCCCGGCTCGGCAGGGTAGAGCGCGTGGGTGAGCAGCTGCTTATCGTGCAGCTGCGTACCCCGCGCAGTAGTCCGTTGCGGTTTTTTGCCGGGCAACACGTCGCGCTCTCCATCCCCGGTGTTGGCGGCATCGATTGCAGCATTGCCAGTTGCCCCTGTAACGGCCGCCTACTGCAATTTCACATCCCCCGCCAACCGGATAACCCCTTCGTGGCGCACCTCTTTTCCGGCTTGCGCCACGGTAGCGAGGTGGAGGTAGCGGGGCCCTTTGGTGAGATGACGCTGGATAACGACTCGACGCGCCCCCTGTTGCTGGTGGCCCAGGATCACGAGCTGGCGACGATGAAGAGTCTGGCCGAGCACGCCATCAACCTTGACTTGCCACAACCGGTACGGCTGATCTGGCTGGCACGCGAGGGGCGACACTATCTGGAGAATCTGTGCCGCTCGTGGAGCGAGGCGCTGGACGATTACCACTTTTATCCGCTGGTGTATGCGGCGGGGGCGTCGGAGGCGGCGCAGGTGACCCAGCTTATGGCGGTTATCGGCAGCGAGATAGCCGCACCGGGTGAGTGGGATATCTACTGGGCGGGCTCCAGCGGTTTTAACCAGATCCTCTATCCGCAGCTGCTCGCCGCGGGCGCCGATGAGCGGCGGCTCTTTTCGCCACGCCGCCGTGCCATCGGGCGCATGGTTTAACAGGGAGGGCGTGCGGGGGTATATTGTCCTCTCGTACAGAACTCTGTGAGCCGAAAAAAAACAGCGGGGGATGTCATGCTACAGGCTATTGATCCAATTGTTCTTAATTTTCTCTACGCCGCCATGGGCGGCTTCATGACCCTCTTCTTTATGTGGCTGGGGTGCAAGATCTTTAATCACATCGTCTGCTTCAATATCAGCGAGGAGTTGCGCAACGGCAACGTGGCGGTGGGGTTGATGATTATGGGGATCTTCATCGGTATCGGGGTGGCCCAGGGGCTGGTGATAGGGCTTGGTCTGAACTGATGTGCCACCGGTGGCCCGCACTCTTATTGCTCCTGCTGGCTGCCCCGTTGTGGGGCGGCGAGTTGCCGGTTCACGAGGGGAACTGGAGCGATGAGTATGACCACTACTTCAGGAAATATACCAAGCGCTATTTTGGCCCCTACTACGACTGGCGCTGGTTCAAATCGCAGGCCATCGTCGAGTCCAACCTGCAACCCGGGGTGAGGAGCCCGCGCGGGGCGGTCGGAGTGATGCAGCTCCTCCCCAGCACCTTTGATGAGATCAAGAAACGTCATCCCCATTTTGTGAGTGTGGAGGAGCCGCGCTGGAATATCGCCGCCGGCATCTACTACGACCGCACCCTCTATCGCAAGTGGGAGCTGCCCTCGGAGCAGGATCGCCTCTATCTGTCGCTGGCCAGCTATAACGCCGGTTATGTGCGCATGCGCCGTGCCTACCGGCGAACCGCGCCGCCGGTAGAGTCATGGGAACAGGTCGAACCGCAGGCGCCGCTGGAGACACGTGACTATGTGCAGCGCATCCGTGCCCTGATGGATGCCGAGGCGCCAAAACAGCGCAGTCCCCTGCGTGGCGTGGCCCGATTGCTGGGTGAGCGGGAGGTGTTGTAGGGGATCTCCTGCGCTCACCACTCAGGGGGTGGTGAGGATTTCCCTGCCCACAAGGCTGTCGTGGATCCAGCCGGTGCGGCTCTTGCCCTGCAGCCCCACCAGCAACCAGCGCCCCTTGCGTCGTAACGGCAGTAGCACGGCGCCCTGCTCCAGCGTGGTGACTACTGGATGGTCGGTGCCGGGGCCGCGGCGCACATTGGCCTTGGCGCTCTGCACTGCGGCGGGTGAGGTGATCTCCTGCTGCCGCCCCTCGCTGATCAGCTCCTGCATCAATTTCAGTGCCGCGCCGTCGCCCTCGGCGATCAGGGTGCGCAGCAGCAGACGCGCATCCTCGTGTCCGTCACGGGCGGCCCGGTGGTAGTAGTGGACGGCCAGCGCCGTGTCGCGGCGCACCGCCCCCTCGCCCAGGCCGTACAGCATGCCCAGGGCAAAGGTGGCATCGATATGGCCCTGACTTGAGGCACGCCCCCACCAGTCGCTCGCTTTCTCGTCATTAATCGCCAGACCGTAACCGTTGTGGTACATCCAGCCGATACCGTACTGGGCGTTCGCATCCCCCTCCTCGGCACGCGGTCGCCACAGATAGTAGGCCTCGGCAAAGTTGCCCTGCTGAATGGCTGAGGCGATCTCCGCTATCCACGGCGCCCTCTGCGCGGGTGGCTGAGGCGGTTGCCCATCGGTATCAGCGCCACTCTGGAGGGCATCCACCCGCACCGCCGCCCCCTCTTCGCGTGAAGGTGTTGTGATCGCATCGACCTCCGTGGCCGGTTGCTCGGTCTCTGCGCGGGTGGTGGCGTCTGTTTCAAGCCTGTTTGTCGGGGGGATCTCATGGTGATCCGCCCCCGCCTCTGGCGCCGGTTCTGGTTCTGGCGGGGCGATATCGGCTGGCAAGGGTGCCGCCGCCTCGGCGGCAGGGACCATGGGCGGATAGGGGTAGTAGTAGGGGGTCGGGGGGTAGCCCGACCAGTAGGGCGGGGGCGCGGCAACACCTGTCAGCGGCAACGGTATCAGCAGCAAAATGGCGAGGCGGACGAGTCGGCGGGACATAACGTTCTCTGGCGACGGGATGGTAGAGGGTAGCGCAACTGGTGTATTGGCGACAAACGCCGGCGTAATTTCGGCGCCATGAAAAAGGCCCGTGCAGTTGCCTGCACGGGCCTTTTGTCGGAGCAAGTAAGGAGAGCTTACTTGTTACGCTGCTCCATCATGGCGCGCTGCTGTTCCATCGCCTTCTTTTGCGCTTCCATCATGGCGGTACGTTGCTGTTCCATCTGCTTTTGCATCTCGGCGTAGTACTTCTGCTGCTGTTCCATGGCCGCTTGCTGAGCCTTCATCTGCTCTTCGGTGGGGGCAGCCGGGGCGTAGCCGTAGGCAGGGGCGCCATAGGCGGGTGCGCCGTAAGGAGCGTAGCCGTTATACCCGTTATAACCATTGTTGCCATTGAAACCGTTATAGCCGTTGTAGCCGTTGTAACCGTTACCGGCGGCGTTACCGCTGCCGTTGCCACGGGCTGAGCTGCTCATGCTGAAATCGAAGGCACCGTCGGTGTTGCCTGCGCCGTTACCCCAGCCATTGCCGTTACCGTTGCTCCAGCCGTTGTTGTTGCCATTGCCCCAGCCATTGTTGCCCCAACCGTTGTTGTTGTTGAAGGGACCCCACCAGGCGTTGGCAGCGGTGGCGGTGAACAGGGCGGCGGCGGCGATGATTACTCTGATTTTCATTGTTTGATACTCCGTTACGTAGGTTTAATTTAAGTTGTGCAACCTGGAACAGTAAGCAGGAGATGCGAATATGGTGATCGCGACACTCCCCCCTTTGTCACTGTGTTTCATGAGTTTATTAGTATGTTCTAATTTTGTCAACTACCTTTTCTTCCTGTTGCCCCTGGGTTATCTGCTAGACTGCCGCCGGTTTTTGCCGGATCGCCCTGCGCAGCATGGGCGACGCATCCCTCTCAATGCCATGTATATAAGGAGAACCCCATGTTTGATACCAATGAATATTTTGATGGCAAGGTGAAGTCCATCGCCTTCAGTGTCGGCGCTGAGGCCGCCACTATCGGCGTCATGGCCGCCGGTGAGTATGAGTTTGGCACTAGCCAGCAGGAGACCATGCAGGTGATTAGTGGCGGACTCACCATCAAGCTTCCCGGTGACAACGAGTGGCGGCGCTTTGGCCCCGGCGAGCAGTTTGTCGTGGAGGCCGATCAGAAATTTGGTGTGCGGGTGGAGGAGGATAGCTCCTACCTCTGTATCTACCGCTAAACCGTGGCCATGGGAGACGGTTCGGCAGCCCGGTTTTTTACCAGGCTGCTGAACGTCTCCGGGTAAATATCCTCGCGCCGGTCTACACAGGAATCCACATAATACAACGCCCCGGCAAATTCGAGTCTGCGCGGTCTGACCATGCAATAAAACCTGGATCAGATCATGAAAAAGCAAGCGGAAAGCCCCGTGCTTCTGCTGCATTTCATCGCTTTGTTCCGTACGAATGGAATACTGGTGGCTGCGCAACTCGACAAGAAAGCTATCCAGCTCATCGCGATACTGCGAAGTTATCTCCTCAAGGTGTCCCTCTGTGGTAATCGAAAAGCTGAGTATCTACGAGGCCCAGGCAGAAGGAAGCGCAAAATGCCCCTAACAACAAATTCAACAAGGACATACCTCCGTGGCGCGCATTTTGTGCAAATTCGCACAAAATACACGCCACTACGGTATGCCTTATGTGAAACGTTATGACTAAAATCCGCGAGATTCTCTCCAGTGTTTAACTGCACCGGACTCAGGTGTAGATAGGTATATAGATGGTGAAGTAAGGGCCGATGCTGCCACATACTAAGCGGCGGCCGGGGGAGCCGTCGATTGATATCCCTCTCATCAATAAATGTGATTGGCTGATGCCAGAGCAATATACTATGGTATTGATACTATCACCACGCCCCATGCTGTAAATCGGCAATTTAGAGGAACAGGATGGAGGATACGCGGGGAGCGGCGTACTGTGCGCAGCCTTGTATGCGGAAGTGGTGAGTCAGAGGAGACCGCCATGTCGATATCTACACATTCCCGTAGCACGGCCGCCCTCAGTTTCGAGTCCCTGAATTGGGTCGCCGCCGATGCGCTGGCGCGCGATCAAACCCAGAGTCATCGCTTACACGAGCCTGAGCACCGCACCAACTCCGCCGACCCCATGACGGGCGAGGATATCGAAAATGTCACCACTCATCCATCACTGGTGGATGGTGACCTCACGCTCTATTTCGAAACAAAGGCGACCCGCAAGGCGTATCTGGATACGCCGGTCGATCATCCCAACCCACACTTGCCCTACCCGGCATCGGACACTGACGACCGTGGTGGCTGAGTCCGGTGGATTGGAGGAGAGACGACAGGCCCAGCAAGATCGCCGTTTTGCTTGCTTGGGCAGCACGTTGGTGGCGCACCTTCGCCGGCATCCCCTTCTTCGGCGCGCCTGTCATGGGAAAAGGTCGAAGGTAAGTATTACCAACTGACGGTGATGTTCATCGTACTCGACGGTTGGCCGGTACGATACGCCCCACCATTCACAAGAGGAGTGTCCGATCATGAACGATTTCTACCTTTCACAAGTAAACCCCGATTTCCCTTTTGCTCCCGAGGAGTGGCAGGAAAGCGATGCCGTGCGCATGGCGCGTGATGAGGGAATTGAACTCGGCCCGGATCACATGCTACTGCTGCACTCTTTGCAAGAATATTTCTATACACATAGCAAGCCGGACGTACACATTCGGCAGCTACGCGATGCACTGGATGAGAAATTTCATGAGAAAGGGGGAACAAAGTATCTCTTTCATCTGTTCCCCGGTGGGCCTGTTGCACAGGGTTGCCGACTTGCCGGCTTACCCGTTCCTGCGGGTGCTGAAGATAAATCCTTCGGCAGTGTGCAGTAGATCGTATACATAACGCGCAGTGGGGGGAGCGCGCGATGACTGGGAAGCTGAAAGAAGCGAGAAAAATGACGGCGCGGGAAGTCGCTGATCGAGTTCTCGCGCTTGATGGTTGGTGTGTAACCGACGGCAAACTGGAAAAAGAGTTTGTCTTTCGGGATTTCGTGGAGGCTTTCGGGTTCATGTCGCGCGTGGCGTTGTATGCAGAAAAGCAGGATCATCATCCGGAATGGAGCAATGCCTACAAGCGGGTACATATATCACTCAGCACCCATGAAGTGGGTGGCATCAGCGAGCGCGACTTCCGGCTTGCCGTCTCGATCGAGCATGCCTACAAGAACGGTGAGTTGAACAGATGAACGTCCTCGATCTAAGGAACCCCTGAACAACTAGCGAAAAATGACAACACAGCCCGCATACAGTCTCAGTAAAATAAATCGGTTCCCTGCCCCCTAAAGCTCCTTATGCGAGCCATCGCAAAACGGCAGGTTTTTGCTCCGTTTGCAGCCGCACAGGCCGACCTTGCGCCCCTCTTGAAGGGTGAATTTCAGCGGTGTAAACCCGCTGCCCTTGTGGCTACCGTCGCAAAAGGGCTGCTCCTTGCTGTGGCCGCAGGTGCAGAACCAGTAGTCTCCGGCCTTGAGGTCGAAGACGTAGGGCTTTTTCTGGGCGCTATGCGGTTCTGACATGGTGTATTCTCCCCATTTTATTCTGCGACGTGTATCAGTGAACAAGGCAAATCATAACGGTCTCGGCTTGACGGCGCTCACCACCCTGCATGTGGGGCCGCTTAGCTGGCAAATCAATCGCGGTAGCGCGGTTTCGCTGGCCGGTGAGAGCGGCAGCGGCAAGAGCCTGCTGCTGCGTGCCATTGCCGATCTCGATCCCCATGGCGGCGAGATGTCGCTGGATGGTCAGAGTGCGCTGTCGATGACGGGGCATCAGTGGCGGCAGCGTGTCGGGCTGTTGCCGGCCGAGCCGTTCTGGTGGGCGGAGCAGGTGGGCGAACATTTTACCGCGCCTGGGGCGGCGCCCCTTGCGGAGTTAGGCTTACCACCCGAGGCGATGGAGTGGAGCGTCTCGCGCTGCTCCACCGGGGAGCGGCAGCGGCTGGCGTTGGCGCGGCTGCTGCAAAACCGCCCCGAGGTACTGCTGCTCGATGAGCCGACCGCGGCGCTCGACCCGCAAAGTGTCGAGCGGGTGGAGGTCGTAGTGGAGCACTATCGGCAGGAGCGCAACGCGGTGGTGATCTGGGTGAGTCACGACCCGGCGCAGCGCCGGCGGGTGGCGACGCGTCACTACTGCATCGAGCATGGCAAGCTGACCGAGGTGACGGTATGAATTTTATTGCGCTCAATGCGTGGGACCTGGTCATCGCCGCGTTGCTGGTGGTGATGCTGTCGCTGCTCAGTTTTCGTCTCGCCCTGGGGATCAGTCGCAAGCTGCTGTTCGCCGCGCTACGCACCACCGCCCAGTTACTGTTGATTGGCTTCATCCTCAATCTGCTCTTCGCCAATGTCCATCCGGGGTGGGTGGCACTGCTCGCCACGGTGATGCTGCTGGCGGCGGGGCGCATTGTGATGGAGCGCCAGGAGCACCGTTTTCTCGGCTGGTGGGGTTACGGGGTCGGCACCCTGTCGATGTTCCTCTCCTCCTTTGCGGTAACGCTGATCACGCTGCTGGTGATCATCCGCCCCGAGCCCTGGTATCAGCCACAGTACGCCATTCCGCTGCTGGGGATGATGCTGGGTAACACCATGAACGGGGTAGCGCTGGGGCTGGAGCGGCTCACCAGTTCGGTGACCCAGCAGCGCCGGGTGATCGAGGCGCGGCTGATCCAGGGTCACCCCTGGTGCGAGGCGATCTCGCTCATTCGCCGTGATGCGATGCGGGTGGGGATGGTGCCGATGCTCAACGCCATGGCGGCGGCCGGGGTAGTGAGTCTGCCGGGGATGATGACCGGGCAGATCCTCGCCGGGGCCGAGCCGATGGAGGCGGTGAAATACCAAATCCTGATTATGTTCCTGATCGCCTCGGGGACCGGTTTCGGCACCATGGGGGCGGTACATTTTGGCGCGCGCCGCCTGTTTGATGAGCGTGAGCGGCTGCGCCTTGACCGACTAAAACAGACCGAACACTACTCCTCATAGACCGCCGCCAGCGCGCGGCTGACGAAGGGGGGCAGGGCGAGTCCGCCGTGATGGGTGCCGGGGGTGTAGTAGAGGGTATCAAAGGGGCGCGCCGCGGCCGCCTCGTCACGCGGGGCGCCGATGGGCGATCGGGAGGCCATGGTGCAGCTCCACCAGCCCGAGGGGTAGACCGGCTGCGGGAAGTGCAGGGTCTGGCGATGGCCCAGGCCCGCCCTGCCCATAAAGCGGTTCATCTCGCACAGCAGTTCCAGATGGTAGAGCGGCGATTCGCTCTGCTGCACCAGGATACCGTTCTCGCCCAGCGCCGCGGCGCAGTCGCGGTAGAAGGCCTCACCAAAGAGCCCCTCGGCCGGGCCGATGGGGTCGGTGCTGTCGACGATGATCACGTCATAACTCCCCGGCGCCGCCTCCTTCACCCACTTCAGCCCGTCCTCGAAGCGCAAGGTGGCGCGCGGGTCGTCGTTCGATTCGCACAGCTCCGGGAAGAAGAGGCGCGAGGCCTTGGTCACCACCTCGTCGATATCGATCTGCGTCACCTGCTCCACCTCGGGGTGGCGCAGCACCTCGTGCAGGGTGCCGCAATCGCCTCCGCCGATGATCAGCACCCGCTTTGGCGCCGGGTGGGTGTAGAGCACCGGGTGGGACATCATCTCGTGGTAGAGAAAGTTGTCGCGGGTGGTGAGCATCGCCAGCCCGTCGATGGTCATCAGGTTGCCGAACTTCTCGGTGGCGAAGACCTCCACCTTCTGGAACGGACTCTGCTCCTCGAACAGCTTCTCGGTGATGGTGAGGGAGAAGGCGGAGCCGCACTCAAGCGTGGCCTCGTTAAACCACTTCTTATCGCTGGGTAACATGACGGTGTTCTCGGTCGCTGCGTGAAGCGCGAAACGATACCTCCCCCTCGTCCCTGGCGCAACCCGGTATCCCCGGCGTTTCCATGAGAGAGGGGAATGGCGGATAATTCCCTATCCCAACCGATGCGGACATGGCGTGATGGCTAACTGGACGATTCAGCAGGCGCGAAACTGCTACAACATTGCCCACTGGGGTGACGGCTACTTCGGCATCAACGAGGCGGGACACGCCTGCGTCTATCCGCGGCGCGACACCCGCCAGGCGATCGATCTCGATACCCTGAGCCGTGAGCTCGCCGACCACGACCTCTCACTGCCGGTATTGCTGCGCTTTAACAACATCCTGCATGAGCGTGTCGACACCCTCACCGCGGCCTTTGACCAGGCGATGGCCGAGGAGGGGTATGCGGGACGCTACACCGCCATCTACCCAATCAAGGTCAACCAGCAGCGCAGCGTGGTCGAGGAGATCGTGCAGCACGGCGGCGAGCGGGTGGGGCTGGAGGCGGGCAGCAAGCCGGAGCTGATGGCGGTGCTGGCGCTGGTGGCGCCGGGCGGCACCATCATCTGCAACGGCTACAAGGACCGCGAATATATCCGCCTCGCCCTCATCGGCCGCGCCCTGGGCCACCAGATCTACATCGTGGTGGAGAAGCTCTCCGAGCTGGAGATGGTGCTGCAAGAGAGCGCGCAGCTGGGGATCGCCCCGCTCCTCGGGGTGCGACTGCGCCTCGCCTCCATCGGTGCCGGCAAGTGGCAGAACTCCGGTGGCGAGAAGTCAAAATTCGGTCTCTCCGCCGCGCAGCTGCTGGCGGCGGTGGAGCGGCTGCGCGGCACCGGTCAGCTGCCGCAGCTCCAGCTGATGCATGTCCATCTGGGCTCGCAACTGGCCAATATTCGCGATATTCAGCGCGGGGTGCGCGAGGTGGGACGCTTCTACAGCGAGTTGCGGGCGCTGGGGGTGCCGCTGGAGATCGTGGATCTGGGCGGTGGCCTCGGTATCGATTACGAGGGGACCCGCTCGCGCAGCGCCTGCTCGATGAACTACTCCATCAGCGAGTACGCCAACAATATCGTCCACACCCTGCGCGAGGTGTGCAGCGAGCACGACCTGCCCCACCCCCAGCTGATGACCGAGTCGGGACGCGCCCTCACCGCCCACCACGCGGTGCTGCTGACCAACGTGCTGGATGTGGAGCGGGTGCCCGAGGGCGGGGCCGGCGAGGCGCCGCAGGAGGAGGCGCCGTCGGTCCTGCACGACATGTGGGAGGGGTTGCAGAACGGGGCCAACTACCCGGCGCTGGAGCTCTACCATGACGCGGTCAACTGGCTGAGTCAGGCGCAGGCGATGTACCTGCACGGGGTCATTAACCTGCAGCAGCGGGCGCGCGCAGAGCAGCTCTACTACGCCCTTTGCCACACCCTGGTGGCGCGCCTGCAACCGGGGGTGCGGGCCCACCGCGAGGCGCTGGACGAGCTGCAGGAGAAGCTCGCCGACAAGCTCTTTTGCAACTTCTCGCTGTTCCAGTCGCTGCCCGATATCTGGGGCATCAAACAGGTCTTTCCCATCATGCCGCTGCAGCGCCTCCATGAGGAGCCGACGCGCCGCGCGGTGGTGGAGGATCTCACCTGCGACTCCGACGGACGGGTCGATCTCTACGTCGACAGCGAGGGGGTGAACAGCACGCTGCGGGTGCATGAGCTGGTGGCGCAGAGCCCCTACCTCATCGGCTTCTTTCTGGTGGGGGCCTATCAGGAGATCCTCGGCGACATGCACAACCTGTTTGGCGATACCGATTCGGTCAACGTGGTGCTGGAGCCCGAGGGCGGCTACCGGCTGGAGCATGCCGAGCGGGGCGACAGCGTCGATGACCTGTTGCGCTATGTGCACTTCGACACCCCGATGCTGGTCGAGCGCTATCGTCAGAAGCTGGCGCAAAGCGGCCTGCCGGAGGCGACGCGCGAGGCCTATCTGGAGCAGTTGCTGGCGGGCATCGAGGGCTACACCTACTTCGAGGAGTAAAGAATAGAGCCGTGACGGCCGATAGAGGGAGATACCGGTTTCTGTGGGTGACAACGAAACATCGATGGGGAAGAGAGAATGACCGCCAGGGCAGAACAGTTTTTCGCGCGGGATGCCTTTATCTATACCGACACCTATCGCAAGGCGATCAAGCAGAGCGCCGCCACCCTTGCCACCGAGAAGGAGCGGCTGCGGGAGCGCCTGCGCCGCGGCGCCGCCAAGGATGGCGCCTACTACGCCGAGTTGCGCGCCCTGGAGCACGCGATAAACTTCGTGGTGCGCAGCGAGGAGCCGAAACGGGTGGTGTTGGGCGAGGAGGATGGCACGGACACGACACGGGAGGAACGTGAGGCACAGCTTGGCACGAAACTGGCCGAGGCACAGCGGTTGCTGGGCAAGGAGCGCGAGGACAAGGAACGGCTGAAGGCAGATCTGCGGACAGTGGGCGAGGCTTACGCGGTATTACAGGCCAGGGCGGCGGAGCTGACACAGAGCGTGACACGCCTGACGCGCAGGATAGAGCGAACCTCCTCCACCTTCGGTGTGATTATCTTTGCCATGTCGGTGGTGATCGCGTCGCTTATGATGATGGTGTTTGGATAACCCGCCCCGGTCTGTTGGCCATTAACCCGGATCTTTCAGCGGCGCAAAAAGGCCAGCCAGCGGGCAAGATTGAGCAGGCTCGCCAGCGAGGCGGCCACATAGGTCAGGGCTGCGGCACGCAGAATCCGCCGCACCGCCCGCTCATCCTCTGGCGCGATATAGCGGCCGTCCTGCAACAGCGGCAGCGCCTTGTTGAAGCTGGCATCCCACTCCACCGGCAGCGTCAGCAGATGCACCAACGTCGCCAGCCCCATGCTGGCAAATCCCAGGACAAAAAAGAGTAGCCCGCTGTGGGGCAGGCGGGTGATGAGGGTCACCAGCGGAATGGCGAACATCAGCATGGCCCCCATCTTCTGCGCCCAGTGGGCGAGGGTGATGAGGTGGGTGCGGGTGGTGAGCAGCCGCTCCTCGCGATGGTGCTGAATGGCGTGGCCCACCTCGTGTGCGGCCACCGCAATAGCGGTAAGGGAGTGGGTGTCGAAGTTGACGGCACTGAGACGCACCGTGCGCGAGAGGGGGTCGTAGTGGTCGCCCTTGTCGGTCTGTTCTACCCCTACTGCCGTGATCTGCATCCGTTTTAGCAGGTGGCGCGCCAGCTCGGCGCCACTGCCGGGGATGTCGCTGCGTGGCTTGCTGTAGCGGCGGAAGGTGTAGGTCGCCCACCACTGCGGGCCGAAGATGAGGCCAAGGAGCAGCAGCAAAAGGATGAGGTAGAACATGCGCTACACGCCACCCCTGAAAGCGTATTTACGCATTTACCACCAGTGCGGGGGCGACATGGCGCCTACTCGCCGTTGGCCCCCGTTGCGGTTTCAGGTGAGGGTGCGCCACCGTCACCGGCAAAACTGAACCGTCTCTCGCTAACGACATTGCCCGCGCCATCGATTACCTCAACCCGCCACTCGCCGCCCCACTCCGGCAGCAGGCTTTTGCTCGACCAGACCCGCCAGCGCGGGCCGCCGACATGAAATTCAACCTCCGCCAGCGACGCCTCGCCATGGCTCCAGCGGTGCCTTACCGTCTGCCCCTCCATGTTGCGCAGCTCGGTAAAGAAGAGCACCTTTTTATTGCCGGCCAGCACCCGTTCCAGGTCGTTGACCGGCTCGCGATCCGCCACCCCGGTAGTGATAATGGCACGGGCCACACTGCCCTCGGCGTGAACCAGGCCACCCAGCAGCAGGCTGCTCAGGGTCAACAGGAAAATCATCACTCTCTTCATACTCAGCACTCCATTGGTTGGTACTTCAACAGCTAAAGGGAGCCGCCTCGTGGTTACGGCGGCTGCGCCGTATCGTGCGCGGGTTTTCGCGCTTACGCCATGAACAAAATCACAAAGCGGCAAAGAGGGGCGCGGTTGGCGGCGAAAACACGCCAAGTCATCTCAGGCCAATCAGGTCATCGGCATCATCAGACTCATCAACTGGTCGGAGGTCTTGCGCAGGTTGATACTGATGTGGCGGGCGATCCCCTTCATCAGCTTGGCGGCGATTCGCGGGTATTGCCGCAGGATCTCGTCGAACTGATCGCGCTTGAGCACGACGATGGTGGTAAGCATAGAGGCCCGCACCGTGGCCGATCGCACCATGCCGTCGACCAGCGCCATCTCCCCCACCGACTGGCCGTCACCGATAGTGGCGATCTTCACCAGTGAGCCATCCTTCGCCGTCTTCATCACCTCCAGCTCACCGCTCAACACCAGACACATCGACTCGGCGGCGCTCCCCTGCTTGAAGATCACCTGCCCTGTGTCGGCCTCGGTCATCTTCAGGAATTTCTTGACGATATCCAGCTCCTGCGGGATCAGATCCTTGAAGATGTTGTGGTTGTGCAGAAAAAGTGTCGGTATCTCATCCATTGGTGGCGGCTCCGTAAAAATGGTGACTATACGCAGAATAGTAGCGTATCAAGGCGCGGGAAGGGAGGGCTAACCGGCAACACTCACCCGGTTGCGACCCTCCTCCTTGGAGCGGTAGAGCGCCTTGTCGGACTGCTCCAGCCATGCGACGTAACCGCCGGCTGTGTAACGAACCTCGGCCAGCCCGAGGCTGATGGTAAAACGGATCACCTCACGACCATACTGCACTGTATGTGACTCTACCGCACGGCGCAGGCGTTCGGCAAAATGCAGCGCCCCCGCCATATCGGTATCGGCCAGGATCACACCAAACTCCTCACCACCATAGCGCCCGGCGATGTCCGGCTCGCGCTTTACCTCGCGCATCAGCTCGGCCACCGCACGGATCACCTCATCCCCCGCCTGGTGGCCGTAGCTATCGTTCACCCGCTTGAAGTGGTCGATATCGAACATCACCAACACCGTCTTGCCACCGCTACGCTCACAGCGCTTATACTCGCTGGAGAGTAGCTCTTCCCAGGCGCCGCGGTTATAGAGGCCGGTCAGGCCATCGGTACGCCCAATCTTCTCGAGTTCACGGTTGGCCTGCTGCAGGGCCTGCTCATCCAGCGCCATCTCGGTCGCGTCATACACCATCAAACAGACGTGCTCCACCTCGCCGTTCAGCGAGGTGAGGGGGAAGAAGGTAATATTCTGGTACATGTAGGGCGCCCCCGAGGTGATGGGGCGGTAGCTGTCAAAACGGAACAGGTAGGGGCGCTGCTGCCAGGTGGTAAAGGCGCGGTTATTGAGCAGAAACACCGAGTTCAGCTTCTCTTCCAGCCACTCCCGCGGCAGCTCCGGGAACAGGGTAAAGAGGTGCCTGTTACGCACTGTCGCCGGTGAAATGCCACTGTGGTTCTGCATAAAGCCGTTCCACAACTTTACATGGCATGCGCGGTCCAGCACCACCAGCCCCACATCCACATGGTGCAGAATGCTCAACTGGCGATGCAGTTCACTGATCTCATCGGCCTCGCTCATACCTCATCCCCTATCGCCATTTGCGCACGCTGTTGCATTCCCGCGATGGAGGTCTCGGTGAAGAGCACCAGTTGATCACAGAGGATGCGCTGGCTGCCGATGGTATAACCGAGCTCAATGGCCAGGGTGCGGCGGTGATCGGCCAGCTGGGGCGGGAGCAGTCTTTTATCCCGGGCGCGGTGCATCTGGATACGTGGATGGCCCTGACTGAACTGGATATCGAGCTGATCGGCGATCCCCTTGAGGAAGGCCCCCACCAGCACATTGGCCACATCCATCAATGCCTCCTCCTCACGCGCCGCCCCGGTTTCATCACCATGACGCAGCAGGGCGGCAAGGCCGGGAATATCACTGTCGTCGAAACTGAGCAGGGTCTCACCGGAGACACCGCCCCCGATAAAGCCCTGCGATACCAGCGATACCCCCTGCCCGGCGTGTGCGCTCGACAGGGTCATTGCCAGCTCCGAGGCCTCCAGCAGGTTAACGCGGGGGATCGACAGCTCGACGCTCTGGCCGATGAGGCGGGTCAGCAGCTCCGCCGCCCGCCCCATCGCCACGTTGGCGATCTCCTGACACCAGTCGCTGAACTCCACCCGCTCGACCACGCGCTCGCCGCCACCGTTGAGGATACTCAACACGCCATAGTCGCCCAGTACCGCGACCAGCTCCTCGCCATCCACCGGCTTTTTGATAAAGGCGACCGCCCCCAGCTGTTTTACCCGGCGCTGACTCTCCGGCTGAATATCACCGGAGACGACAATGGGCAGGGTCTGCAGGTCTTCGGCGCGAATGGCCTCCAGTACCGCGAAACCGTCCATGTCGGGCATGGTGAGGTCGAGAAACAGCACATCGCCCCTGCCGGCGCGGATCGCCGCCAGCCCCTCACGCCCGTTGGTCGCATAGGTGATCGTCACATCCCAGCCGGCAGGCAGCGCACGGGCGATCTGCTTGCGGGCAAAGCTGGAGTCATCACAAATGATAATCGGTGTCGCCATTACGGAACGGTCATGAAGAAGAAGGGGCTATGTTACCCGCTTATCGAGCGGGGATACACGGAGGGAATCACTCGGTGATGGCGGCCATATAGCGCCGCAGCAGATCCATCTTCTGTGCACCGCCCTGATCCACAAATGATGATGTTAATGAACTCGCTCTCCTGGGAGTCCTCGCGTGCCTGCAGGGTATGCACATAGCCGTTGAGTCGCGCCACCTCGTCGCCCAGCTGGATATCCAGCACCGCCAGCTCCAAGATGCCGGGGATGGAGTCGGCACGCCGACCGTTGGCCGCCTCATCCACCTCGAAGGCGGGGAAGGTCGTGCGTGCGCCGCTTGACCATGTCGCGCATAAAGCCGGCATCGTCGACCACCAGAACCCGAATCTTTTTCACCTACCCCTCCCGCTCACTGGAGGGCATCACTCCGTCGTTGACGCCCGCTTGATAGTAACGACAGAGTACACGAAAGACCTCCCGTAACCCCGCTATCGCCTCACTGCGCCCGGCCAGTCCCTGGGATTGCACCAGCTCGGGCCAGGGGTGGCGCTGCAACACCTTGGCAATGGCCAGCGCCTGCTGCTCGCCCGTCAGCACTCCGGGGGCATCACTCAGCGCAAACAGCAGCACCTGCTGCAGGCCGCTCAGACAGTTGCCGTAATCCCGCTGGGTAAAGGCAAAGGAGCCGGCATCGGCCCACGCCATCTCATCCGCTGGCGGGGTGCCACTCCCTTGCAGCAGCCGCACCGCCAGCCCGGGTTCCAGCCCGGCCAGCGGCTCACTCAGCAGTACAGGTAGCTGTGTCGCCAGGCGCTGGCGCGCATGGGCGCAGAGCTGCTCGCCCTGCGGGGAGAGCGGGCGCATCACCATCAGCGCATGGGCACCGCTGGAGGCCTCGCGCTTGAGCCCCAGCCGTACCGGCAGACAGTCACAGCCGCGCCAGAAATCGAACAGGCGGGGATCGCCGCCAAAGCTGGCGCCGAGGTAGTCGACACCCTGTGTGGCAGCCTCTGCGGCCAGCGTCTTGATAAGGCGGCGGCCCAGCCCACGCCCCTGACAGGCAGGGTGGATGGCGATACGCATCACCCGTGCCGCCGTCAGTAGCGGCGCCTTAACCAGGCCCGCATGGGTCGCCAGTGACTGCGGCAGCAGGTTGCCGCGCAGCCGGCGCGCCCCGGCATAGACCTGCTGCGCCAGCACCGCATCCAAGCCGCCCTCACGCGCCACCAGGGCGCAGCCCACTACGCTCTGCCGATGGCGCAACAGATAGATCTCAAGGTTGGGGCCATCAAGCAGGTTGCGCAGATCGCCGGGGCTGGTCCGGTAGTGGGCCTGCACCAGCAGGGCGAAGAGCTGTGACAGCAGGGCCTCGTCAGCGGTCAGCGCATCGCGATCAAGCCGCTCGATGCGGCACTGCTCCAGCGGCAACTCAGCCACCACCGCATCGGCAACGGGCTCTGCATCGAGCAGCAGCAGGCGGAACACCAGCTGCTCCAGCGGGTCACCTGCGGCCCAGCGGATCGGCTGCTCCAGCCGCCGCCGCCGCCACTCGGGGGTCACCGCATCCAGCACCTGGCGAAAGCGCAGGTCAAAGCCGCGCCCGGTTCCCTCATAGCCGTGCACCGTGGTGGCGAAGGCAATGCGCGCGTGACGACGCAGCATCGGTTCCAGCAGGCTGGTCGGGATCGCCGCTGCCTCATCCACCAGCAACAGCTCGCAATCGTTTGCCCCGTGCACCACCCTATCCGGCGGCTCGAAGCGCAGCTCTGCCCCGTCCGGCAATCTAAGCAGGCCACGTCCGAGTTCACCATCCGACAACTGTGCCGCGGCGTGCTGAAACAGCTGTTCCACGGCGGCGAGTCGCGGGGCGGTGACCACGATGCGACGCACTCCCTGTTGCAGCAGTCGCGCCGCTGCCAGCCCCAGCGCCGCTGACTTGCCACGACCGCGATCCGAGACCAGCACCAGTGGACGGTGGCGATGGCCCTGTGCCACCCGGCAGAGCGCCTCCACCGCCGCCAGCTGTTCAGCCGTGGCGCACTCCCCGAACATATGCGCCGCGGGGATTGAGGTTTCATGAGTCAGGGGTAGCGGCGGCAGAGGCTTACCCTGCTCAATAAGGAAACACTCCCGCGACTCCTGCAACAGGGTGGCGAGACGCTGCAGAAAACGGCCACCCACCTGCGCCTCATCATAGGGATAGACGGCGAGGCGATGACGCTGCGGGTCGGGGTAGTCAGGCCAAGTGGAGAGTGACGGTGTAAGCAGCAGTAACAGGCCACCAGCACGCAGGGTGCCTGCCACCGCACCGAAGGCGTCAGGGTCGAAGCCGGCACGGGCATCATAGATCAGCCCCTGCCATTCGCCACCGAGCAGGGTATGGGCCTGCGCCACCGCCGCCTGCTGCAACGGGGTGCCATCGACCGCCTCTCCCGCCGCCTCACCAATCCAGCACCAGGTACCGGGCAGGGTGGCGAGCGCCTGCTGCGCCTGTGCAGTGGCCCATGCACTCTCACCCGCCAGCACTACCAACCGGCGGTGGCGGGTGGCAGTACAGGCACCGCTCAGCGCCCAAATGGCAGCCTCAAACGAAGTGGGGGAACTCACCACTGGCTTAGCGGTGGGCGGTAACACCGCGCTGGCTCTGCTCGAAAAAGGCGATAATTGAGCTCACTTCAGGGCCGTGCTCCTCGCCCCCAAGCTGCGCCAGTGCCTGCGTAGTATTAAGGCCGGAAAAAAAGAAGGTTTTGTAGGCGCGCTTGATCGCCGCACGCTGTTTGGCGTCGTAGCCGTTGCGGCGCAGCCCCACCACGTTGTTGCCGACAAGGGTGGCGGGGTTGCCGTCGGCCATGGCGAAGGGGGGGATATCCTTCACCACCTTGGTGCCGCCGGCGACCATCGCCAGCTCGCCGATGCGGCAGAACTGGTGTACCGCCACCAGGCCGGAGATAAAGGCGCGATTGGCCACCGTCACATGGCCGCCCACCACCGTGCCGGGGGCGATGATGATGTGGCTGCCGAAGTCGCAGTCGTGTCCCAGATGGACATTGCACATCAGGAAGTTGTGATCGCCAAGGCGGGTGGTGGCCCCCGCCACCTTGGCGCGCGAGATGTTCACCCCCTCGCGCAGCACATTGTGATCGCCAAGGGTAAGAAAGCTCTCGGTGGCGGGGTTAAAGCCGGTATCCTGCGGCAGGGCACCGAGCACCGCATCGTCGAAGATCTGGTTGTGGGCGCCGATGCGGCAGCTGCCGTGAATGCGCACGCCGCTGCCGATCACTGTCCCCTCGCCAATCACCGCACCCTCATCGATGATGGTAAAGGGGCCGACCTCGACGGTGGGGTGGAGCTGCGCGCCAGCGGCCACGATGGCCATTGCATGAATTGTCATTCTGTTTCCTTAACTCTCAAGATTGCATCATCGTTACGAGCGCTCATCAGCGGCCTGCCTCTCGTCCTCACGGGACGAAACGTTGCCCACGGCCTCATCACCAAACCTCACCAGCACCATGCCGCTGAACCTCTCTTCGCGGTAGAGTTCCACGCGGTAAAGGGTGCCATCCCGATCCACCGAAAAACGTGACGGGATTTGCGCACGCTCAATCAGCTGCTCCGCCTCGTTATCCACCCCCGGCCGCGTCCAGCCGATGACATTCACCCGATAGCCCGCGGGCGGATGAACGCTGAAACGTCGCGCCACCGTGGTGGTGGCCCCCAGCGACACTGCACGGCGCTCGCCATCGATCTCCATCTCCACCTGCTGAATGCTGTCGTCGTAGTCGAAGAACTGCGGTTGCAGTAGCGTCATGCGGCGGTTGCCGTAACTCACCCGCACCTTGTCGCCATTGGGCACCAGTGCCACCAGCGGGTTATTGGAGAGGTAGTGCATACCCTCCCCCCGGCGCATCGGAAAATAGTTGAGGCGATGGCGCGCCGTGGCGACATCCAGGCGCAGCTTCTCCTCGAACAGGGAGAGGCGGATATCGCTCTCGATCTGCGCCTCGATCGCCAGCGGCTGCAGGGCGAAGTCGCGTTGTAGCCCCACCCCCAGCTGTTCCAGCAGTCCCTCCAGCAGATGCAGATGGTAGTAGACCCGCTCGCGGGTCGGCAGGCTCTTGCTCGCCTCCAGCCCCACCGCCGGCTTGCCGTTACGAATGGCAAAATAGGTCAGGGTCTTTGCCATCTCCGCGTCACCCTCGGCGGTGCGGGTGTTGCGCACCCGGTAGCTGTGCTGCGGCGTCAGCAGGTGGTCGTTGACCCGCTGCGCCAGCGCGCGCGCGAACTTCCCCACCTGGGCAAAACGCGACGTCCCCAGCGCCTCCTGGTCGATGATAATGCTCTGTCCCCAGCGGTTGGGGTTGTGCAGCGTATCGAAATAACTTTCGCGATAGAAGCCGCTGCCATCGTGCAGGTTGATGATAAAGTCAATCTCGGGTGCGGTGATCAGCGCCTTGATCCGCTCCACCTCGTGGTAGTCGGGGTCATCACTGGCCAGCGTGGCAAACTTGCGGTTCATGTCGCCATTAAGCCCGCGCGAGCGCCGGATGATGCTCTCGAAATTAAGGTTTGGCACCACCCACAACTGGCCGCGACTCACCCGGTAATCGGTCACCAGCAGCGAGGCGGCATGAAAGCCGCCCGGTTCATCGCCCTGAATCCCCCCCACCACCAGCACTGTCGGCCCCGGCAACCCCGACTCCAGCTTGTGCAGCGAGAACTCCAGCGCGCCGGTCGCCCGGGCGCTCAGCGCCGCGCAGAGCCCCAGCAGTAACAGCCACCTCATACGCCGCGCACCTTGATATGCCACGGCTCGTAACGCACCCCCAACCGGTTGTCCTGCGGATAGCGCATGGTGACAAAACCCAGCTCCTGCAAACGCCGGAACTCCTCGGTGTCGGCAAACTCGGCGCTGAAGTTGCGCGCCCCCCAGCCGCGTTTGCCCACATCAAAGTCACCGACACCATGGAACGAATAGCCGGGCGGCGCCAGCGAGCGCGAGGCGAGCGAGAGATTGCCATCGAAGGCGGCTGCCTTGGTTAAGAAGAGGTGCATCTGTTTTACCACCCCGCGCACCCCGGAGGTGAGCACCAGCTCCGCCCCCAGCGCCTGCTGAATCTGCAGATAGAGCCGCTGTGCCTCGCCCTTGAAGAGATATTGGCTGGAACCGGGCTGGCGCAGCAGGGCGCGACCGTCGATGGCGGCGGTGAGGCTGTGCAGTGGCTTCTCGCCGTAAAAGCCGTAGCCGCTGGCATCGGCATAGAAGAGCTGCTCCAGCAGCGCCAGCTCGTCCGGCGCCAGCTCGCCGATCTGCGAAAAGTTGCGCGCGTAACGGCGCATCGCATCCACCCCGAGCAGGGCAAAGTTGCCGTGACCCACCACCTGTTGCACCCGCCCCAGGCGCTGCTGCAGCCGTTGCAGCACGGGCCACTGCGCGGCCTCCAGAAAAATGTCGGTGGCGTGATGCCGGTCCGGGCTCCCCGCCTGCGGTAGCTGATCCCTGACCCCGCCGTCACCCTGCGGATCGGTGGAGGTCTCATCGAGCTCGTCCGCTGCAGCACTGGCCGTCGTGCCGTGCAGCAGCAGCGCCGCCGCGCCCAGGTTACGGAGAAATTCCCTTCTATGCATAATGGCGGCCCGCGCCGCAACCCTTACAAAAAATAATGCCAAGTTTACCCCCGCCGCCCCCCTTCATGACAAGCACCGTATTGTCGCCAACGACAAGGAGACCTATAGTCCGCAGATGAGCCACACCCTCACCTACATCCACGACCCGATGTGCAGCTGGTGCTACGCTTTCGGTCCGGTGTGGGCGGAACTGCGCGCGGCGTTGCCAGCCTCGCTCAGGGTGCAGCGCCTGCTCGGCGGCCTCGCCCCCGACAGCACCACCCCGATGGACGAGGCCATGCGCCAGCGCCTGGAGGCCACCTGGCAGCGTATCGAAAAGAGCGTGCCCGGCACCCGCTTCAACTTCGACTTCTGGCGTCACGCCACCCCCTACCGTTCCACCTACCCCTCCTGTCGTGCCGTCATCGCCGCCAGGGCGCAGGGGAAACAGTTCGACGAGACGATGACCCACGCACTCCAGCACGCCTACTACCGGCAGGCACGCAACCCCTCGCTACGGCCAACCCTTATTGAGGTGGCGGCAGAGCTCGGCCTTGATGTTGCCGCCTTTGCCAGCGCGCTCGATGCCCCCGCCACTCAGGCACGGCTGGAGGAGGAGATCGCGCAGACGCGCCGGCTCGGCGCCGACTCCTTTCCCGCCCTGGTGCTCACCATTGGCACCAGCCGCTGGCCGGTAGCCATCGACTACAACAGCGCGGTACCGATGCTCGATACCATCGATTTTCTGCTGCAGGAGGGGGAGTGAAAAGCTATCCAAAGAGGGGACGGGGGAGCGGAGTGTTCGCTCTTCTGCTGCTGACAGGTCTGTTCGCGAACCCACTATTCGCCATCGATATCACCCCGTTTGGCGGCAGCCAGGGCGGTGGCGCACTGCGCCACATCGCCAGCGAGGCGATGCTCCACTTCGAGGAGAGCCCCACGCGGGGGGTGATTTTCGGTTGGGGGATTGACCACGAGCGTGAACTGGAGCTGCTCTACCAGTGGCAGGAGACTACGCTACGGAGCGACAACAGCGCCATCCCCGAGGCCGACCTGCTGACCCTTGAGATGCACACCCTGCAGCTGGGCGGCACGGTGCTCTCGGAGGAGAGGCACCACCTTCGCGCCTTCCTCAGCGGCGGCCTGGGACTCACCCACTATGCCCCCGCCGCATCCGCCGCCAGCAGCGAGACCCGCCCCTCGCTAAGCCTGGGGATAGGCGCCAAGTGGATGCCAACCCGCACTCTGGGGGTGCGGCTGGAGGCGCGCGGATACGGCACACTGTTCAACAGTAACACCACCCTCTTCTGCAGCGGCGGATGCACCATCGCGGTCTCCGGCGACCTGCTCAGCCACTACGCCCTGTTTGCCGGAGTGGTCATCCGCCTGGAGTAGGGCCAAGCAAGGGCCAGACGCGGGCGCCGTACCGGCCACAACATGGCCGCAAACAACCCCTATTCGCAGACAAAGCCGGAGCGCATGAAGTTCTCTACCATGCGCCCGCGCTGCTGTTCGCACGCCGCCTTGTCGGCGAGTGTATTCTCGGTACCACTGCCGGTTAAGGTGTTGTTGTAGACCAGCATACAACGCCCGTTATTGAGCATATGGATGCCGATAATGCGCACGTCGTCGCCCTTGTGGCAGACGACATCCCCCTCGCCTGCGCTTACCTCAACCGCTACCGGTTCTGCCACCTGCTGCTCGGCGGCAGGGGAGGGGGAGGGCGGCACAATCGGGGGGGCCATAGTGGCTGCAGGGATCGCCGGCTCCGGCGCCGGTTCCGCCACGCTGCGCTGCGGCGTCTGGCAACAGGAGGCCAACGCGGCGGCCAACACCAATAACATTATCGCTCTCATCATTCACCTCATAGTCGCTATGCTTCAACACCGCACCACCTGCGGTCCGGTGACCCGCCAGGGTCGCTCACTTCTTGTGCTGCCGTGCGTAGTAGGCCGCGATCCCCTTGATCTCGATCAGACTCAACACCTCCGACATCGCCACCATGGCGTGGTGATTGCGACGCCCATCGGCATACTGCAACATCGAGTCGATGAGGTAACGCTCCGACTGTCCGGCCAGGCGCGGTTTATCAAATTCGTTGCTAAACCCCCGCTCCCCGTGACATTTCACACACCGCTCCGTAATCAGCTTGGCCGTCGGCTCTGGCGGATAGACCGCGGCGACCGGTTGTGCCGCCTGATTGGCGTAGTAGTCGGCCAGCGCCATGATCTCATCGAGCGGCATCTTTTCCACCGCCGTCAGCATGCCGTCGTGCTGGCGTTTTTTGATCGCGTACTCACGTGTCGCCTTGATGAGATAATTGCGATCCTGACCGGCCAGCGATGGCACCTCCGGCTTCTCGCTCACCCCTCCCTCACCGTGGCAGCTGACACACTTTTCGCTCAACGCCTCTCCTTTCGCACGCTCGCCCGGTTTTATCTTCTTATGCTGTTGTGGTTTACGGGTGGCGTAGTAGAAGGCGACCTTCTCGATACCGACATCATCCAGAAAATCGACCATGGTCTGCATCGTCTTGTGCGCGCGCTGCCCCTGCCGATAGGCTTGGGTGGCCGTGTAGAGGTACTTCACATGCAGTCCGCTCAGGCTGGGCACACTGCTCACCCGGCTGTTGCCCTCCTCGCCGTGACAGCCGTTACAGGCGGAGGCGATACGCGCCCCGTCACCGATGGGGTCGAAGTGCTTGCTGGCATCGCGCACATAGAAGAGACGGCTGTCTGGCTGCTGTTCGGCGTAGTAGATAGCGATCGCCCGTATCGCCGTCTCGTCCAGCCCGGCAACCGCCTTGCGCATCAACTCATTGCCGCGTAGCCCGTATTGATAATCCATGCTCGCCTTGAACAGATAGTCGGCCGGCTGCCCGGCCAGGCTCGGGATCTTGGGGTTGGGGCTGTTACCGTCGCTGCCGTGACAACCGGCGCAGCTCATGGCGAGGCGCCGCCCCTGCGCCGTGGCCTGTGGCGTGAGCACGGCCGGGCGCATGGGTGGCTGTGCCGCATAGTAGGCCGCCATGTCGCGCACGTTCTTCTCGTTGATCTGATACTCCAGCAGACTCATGAAGCGGTCATTTCGCTCGCCGCTGAAATAACTGCGCAACGCCGGCAAAAAGTAGTCGGGCTGCATCCCGGCAAGGTTGGGTACGTCGCTCTTGCCAAGGCGGTGCTCGGGGCCGTGACAGGCGTCGCAGGAGGCCGCCGCCTCACGTCCCCGCGCCACCGCCGCACGGTCGTAGGCGAGGGGCAGCGCGGCATGGATCTCCCCACCCCGCCACGGGGTGGAGAGCGAGGCGTAGTAGGCGGAGACATCCCGGATCGCATCGGGCTCCATCTCCTCGACGATCTGCTTCATCTCGGCGTGGTCACGCGAGCCGTTGGAGTAGGCGAGCATCGAGCGAATCAGATACTCCTGGGTAATACCGGCGATGAAGGGAACCCCCTTGCCCGGCTTCACCCCGTCCAGTTCGTGGCACTTGACGCACCCCTCGGCCAGCATCTTGCCGCGCACCAGATCCCCCATCGGCTCCTGCTCCTCTGCGGCAGTGGCAACCGGTGGCGGCTCAGGGGTGTAGGGTGCCTTCTCCTCACTACAGGCGCACAGCGCGAAGAGACAAAACAGCGAATAGAGTGTCGAGTGGCGCATCACTCACCCCCGCCCCGCGTCCAGAACGGTGGCACGGGCCTGCGTCTCTGCCTCTGCCGGCAACTGGTAGAACCACATCTGCCAGATCGAGGTAATGAACTGCACCGCAAAGCTCATCCCCATCATCGCCCCGCTGATGATCACCACCCAGGCGAAGGGCTGGAACACCTTGGTGATGTACCAGGAGGCGATATCGAAGACGATGGCGATGAAGGGGATGGAGACGATCACCACCTTCAGCCACTCATGGCGCATATAGGCGTGGGAGAAGATGGAGCTGACGATAAAGAAGATGAAGGTGAGGCCAAAGAGGTGGATGTGCGAGACCCGCACCAGGGTGAAGATGTTCATCCCGGTATCCTTCTCCGCCGTGTGCATCACCTTGTCGAAGCTCTGCAGGCTGGGGATATGGGGGTTGCGGTCGTTATGGCAGGCGACGCAGCGCTTGTCGATGATCTTCTTGATGGTGCTGTTATAGGCCTCTTCAGAGTTGCCCTCGCGCACCCAGTTGACGATGGCGATGTTCTCCTCGGCCGGCAGCATGTTGGACATCGCCCCCTTGAGCGCCCCCTCCAGCACCGTCCCCTCGTTGCTGCCGCTGTAGGCGATAACGATATCGTTGACCGAGAGCATCGGGTCACCGTCGCGCCCGGCGTGGTTGGCCACCACGTAGATCATGGCGAAGAGGTAACCGAGGCCGAGGGTCAGCAGGGTGCCGGTATAGACCGCCCGCTGTACCAGCGGCAGATGGGTGAAGTGAATAAAAAAGCGCCAGCTCATGGACATACTGCAATCCCCCAGGATTCATAAGTTGTTATGATTTCGGGATAGTAGCCTTGGCGTTTTGGGGAAAACAAATACAAAAATTCTTATATGCCCATATCACTACCACTTATGAGGTAGCGAGTGGCCACTGGTAATCTATTGATTTGTTTGAAATTTATCGGGTTGCCTCCACTGTGGTTGAGGCCTCTCGGTGGGAAAAAAATATTTGGTGATAGCACCGCACCGGCTCAGGCGAACAGTTCGGCCAGCTTCTCCCCCGGCTCGGCGGCACGCATAAATGCCTCGCCGACGAGGAAGGCGTTGACCTGATGTGTGCGCATCAGCCGCACATCCTCCGGGGTATGGATGCCGCTCTCGGTGACGACGATGCGTCCCGCCGGGATCTGGTCGAGCATGCGCAGGGTGGTCTGCAGGCTCACCTCGAAGGTGCGCAGGTTGCGGTTGTTGATCCCCACCAGCGGCTGGTTCAGCGGCAGCGAGCGCCTGAGCTCCTCCTCGTCATGCACCTCGATCAGCACATCCATACCCAGGGCGTTGGCCAGTTCGGCCAGCGACCTCATCTGCCCATCTTCCAGGCAGGCGACGATGAGCAGGATGCAGTCGGCCCCCATCACCCGCGCCTCATACACTTGATACGGGTCGATGATAAAGTCCTTGCGGATCACCGGCAGGGTGCAGGCGGCGCGCGCCTGTTGCAGGTAGGCATCCCCCCCCTGAAAGAAGTCGATGTCGGTCAGCACCGAGAGGCAGGCCGCCCCGCCCCGCTCGTAGCTTTTGGCGATCTGCTCGGGAACAAAGTGCTCGCGGATCACCCCGCGGGAGGGGGAGGCCTTCTTGATCTCGGCAATCACCCCGGCCTTGCCGGCGGCGATCTTGGCGCGAATGGCCTCGACAAAGCCGCGTGGCGGCGAGGCCCCATCAAGCTGCGCCTGCAACGCCTCAAGGCTCACCTTGCTGGCACGCTCGGCGATCTCCTCACGCTTGCGGGCGACGATCTTCTGCAAAATATCGGGGGTGTCAGACACTATTGACTCCAAAAATCATGTTTCGCGCAAAGGCGCACAGGCGCAAAGAAAAACGGCTTTGGCGCAGACCCTAAAAACTGTTGGAGAGCTTGACCAGCTCATCGAGCCTGGCGGCGGCGGCGCCCGAGACAAGCACCGCCTGCGCCTGTTTGATGCCCGCAGCCAGCGACTCGGTAAGGTCGGCGGCATAGATGGCGGCACCGGCGTTGAGGGCGACGATGTCACTGGCGGGGCCGGGCGCACCGCCCAGCACGGCCTTTACCACCGCCAGCGAGGCGGCGGCCCCATCCACCGCCAGGGCGGCGATGTCGGCGCGCTGCATACCGAAATCCTCGGGCTGGATGGTGTAGCTCGCGACCCGCCCCCCCTTGAGCTCCGCGACAAAGGTGGGGGCGCCTATGCTGATCTCGTCCATGCCATCCTCGGAGTGAACCACCAGCACATGGTGGCTGCCAAGCTTGTTCAACACCTCGGCCAGCGGCTCCACCAGCGCCTGGCTATAGACCCCCAGTAGCTGGTTGGCCACCCCGGCCGGGTTGGTGAGCGGCCCCAGGATATTGAAGATGGTGCGCACCCCCATCTCCTTGCGCGGGCCGATGGCGTGTTTCATCGCGCTGTGGTGCATTGGGGCGAAGATAAAGCCGACCCCCACCTGCTCCACACACTGCGCCACCTGCTCGGGGGAGATGCCAAGGTTGACCCCGGCCGCCTCCAGCAGGTCGGCGGCACCCGATTTGGAGGAGACGGCGCGGTTGCCGTGCTTGGCCACCTTGCCGCCGGCGGCGGCCACCACGAAGGTACTGGCGGTGGAGATGTTGAAGGTGCTGGAGCCGTCACCGCCGGTGCCGACGATATCGACCACATGCTCCCCGCTGATCTTCACCCCGGTGGCCAGCTCACGCATCACCCCGGCGGCGGCGGCGATCTCCTCCACCGTCTCCCCCTTCATCCGCAGGCCGATGAGAAAGCCACCGATCTGCGCCGGTGTCGCCTCACCGGTCATGATGGTGCGCATCACCTGGCGCATCTCCTCACCGCTCAAATCACGCCGCTCGGTCACCGCCCTGATCGCCGCCTGCATCTCCATCATCACTCCCCCGCTCTCATAAGCTTGCATTCTGTTATGGCGCCCAATTCTCCCGTCCCCCCCGCGCAGGGTCAAGGCGCACGCCCCACCACAGCAGCAGGGCCGCCCCGTTGAGCCCCACCATGGTCAGCGCCAACCAGGGCAGGTGCGGCACCACCCAGGGCGAGATGAGGCCGACCACCAGCGCCGCCATCCCCATCTGGGTGAAGGACTGCATCGCCGAGGCCAAGCCGCGGTTCTTGGGGAAACACTCCAGCCCCATCAGGCTCAGGTTGGGCATGGCGATGGACATCCCCATCAGGTAGAGCGCCGCCGGGGCGATCACCGTAAAGGGGGTCGCAGCCAGCAGGGTAGCCTGCAACAGATTCAGCACACCCGCCACCACCATCAGGGCAAAGGCCCCCCACACGATATGCTGAGGGGGCAGCTGTCCGGTGAGCCGCCCAGCGGTGAAGGAGCCCGCCACCACCCCCCCGACCAGCGGCACGAAGAGCAGCCAGAAGTCGTTCACCCCCAGCCCCAGGTGCTGGTAGATGATGTGCGGCGCCCCGGCCACATAGAGGAAGAAGCCGCCAAAGATCAGGGCGAAGGTGAAGGCGAGCCCCATGAAGCGACCGCTCACTAAGGCGGCAAGGTAGGCACGGCCGACCACCAGCGGGTGAATTGACTGGCGCCGCTCAGGGGGATGGGTCTCGCTGCTACCGAGCAGCAACAGCGCCGCCAGCAGTAGCCCCAGCGCCGCGAGAAACCAGAATATCGCGCGCCAGCCAAAGGCATCGTGCAGCAGCCCGCCGACCACCGGCGCTAGGGCCGGGGCGACGGCGAAGATGAGCATCATGCGCGCCATCACCCGTTGCGCCGCCGGCCCGTGGTAGCAGTCACGGATCATCGCCCGGCCAATCACCAGCCCGGCACTGGCGGCGAGTCCCTGTCCGATGCGCATCGCGATCAGCTGCTCAATGGTGAGCGCCAGGGCGCAGCCAATAGAGCTGAGGGTGTAGAGCAATAACGCCGCCACTGCCATATTGCGTCGCCCGAAGCTGTCGGAGAGCGGGCCATGGAACAGGGTGGCGCAGGCAAAGGCGAGCAGGTAGATGCTCATCGTCTGCTGCATCTGCAGCGGTGTGGCGACTAACTCACTTGCAATATCGGGGAAGGAGGGGAGGTAGGTGTCGATGGTAAAGGGGGCGAGCATCGCCAGCAGCGCCACCACCAGCGAGAGCGGCAGCCGCCCCCGGTACTCGGTCACTTGCGCGGTCACGGCCAGCGGCGGCTCAGGCGCGCACGCCGCCCTGCATCCTGAGGAAATTGGCGAGCTGATCGTGGCCGTGCTGGGTGAGGATCGACTCGGGGTGGTATTGCACCCCCTCGATGTTGTACTCGGTGTGACGCACGCCCATGATCTCGTCGCGCGAGCCATCTTCATGTTGCGTCCAGGCGGTCACCTCCAGGCAGGCGGGCAGGCTCGCCTGCTCAATCACCAGCGAGTGGTAACGGGTCGCCTCGAAGGGGTTGGCCAGCCCCCTGAAGACGCCGACATCGGCGTGGTACACCAGTGAGGTCTTGCCGTGCATGATCTTGCGGGCGTGGACAATCTTGCCGCCGAAGGCCTGACCGATCGACTGGTGCCCCAGGCAGACCCCGAGGATCGGCAGCTTGCCGGCAAAGTGGTGAATCGCCGCCACCGAGATCCCCGCCTCGTTGGGGGTGCAGGGACCGGGGGAGATCACCAGCTGGTCGGGGTTGAGCGCCGCGATCGCCTCAAGGGTGATCTGGTCATTGCGAAACACCCGCACCTCGGCCCCCAGCTCGCCAAAATACTGCACCAGGTTGTAGGTGAAGGAGTCGTAGTTATCGATCATCAGCAGCATGTCAGCACTATCCTCTCTGCCCCAACGAAAACGGCGGGCGGTGGCAAGGGCGGTTATGATGACCGCTCGGAAAAGGCATGGCAAGCGGCGCCCCTCTCCCGATCAGAATCATGGATGAACCGTAGGATAGGCTCATTTTCCGTGCTCTTACCCTGTTAAGATATCCTCTCGCCCCCTGGCACACCGGAAACTTGTGTTAAACTGCGGTAACTCCCCGGCTGTGGGGTGCTGTGAATTTTTCCAACATGAAGTGAGGTGTTGCTATGGGTTGTTGTGGAAGCTGTGGCGGTCAGGATAGCAATCTGACCAAAGAGCAGGATAAAGATCAGGTCAAGGCAGAGGAGCAGAAGCCTGTTGCCAGTCAGGAAAACGAGAAGACGGCGCAGCCCAAATAACCGGAGCCGCGTTAGTGCTCACCGCACGGCCTTGATAGGCCGCCATGGTGAATGCAAAAAAAGGGGCCGTGCGGCCCCTTTTTTTGTGTCACCACCATAGCAGGCTGTTGACATTCGCTCAGGCGAATGCGAGAGAACCCCGCGGCCCGCTTCCGAAAGGACACAATGAGAGCCGCCATGCTAAAGTTGGCGCCGCACGCTGCCGATAGCCGTACCGATCCCCCAATCCCTTACAACAAAAGGTGGAACATGAACCTGCTGCAAAACTTCACGATCAAGACCCGACTCATTACCCAAGTGGTACTCGCCGCTATATTGATGGTTGCAATCGGCCTCATGGGACTGACCGGCATGCGCACCGCGAATGAGGCGCTCAATACCGTCTATGCCGACCGCCTGGTACCCACCGGCCAGATCAGCCAGATCCTGGCCCTGATGCAGGATAACCGTGCCCAGCTACTGCTCTCGTTGCAGCACGACCCGCAGAGCAGCTTCGCCAATATGCATGACCATGCGATCGATAGGCATCTCAGTACCGCCGAGGGCAATATCGAAAAGATCTCCGGGCTGTGGCAAAGCTACATGGCGACCTACCTCACCGCCGAGGAGAAGCAGCTGGCCGACGACTTTGCCGCCAAGCGCGCGGTCTTTATCACCGAGGGACTCAAGGCCGTTATCACCTCGCTCAGGGCGGGGCGCTATCACGAGGCCAACGAAATCCTCCTGACCCGCCTCAACCCCTCCTTTGCCACCGCCAATGCCGCGGCCGAGAAGCTGCTGCAGCTGCAGCTCGAGGTGGCCGGTGAGGAGTATGCGAACGCGGAGTCGAATTACGGCTTCATCCGCAACATCGCCATGGCACTCACCGCCATCGCCATCGCCTTTAGTGCCCTGCTGGCCTGGGCCACCATTGGCGGCATCGGCCGGGCAGTGAGGGAGCTGGAGCACGCCAGTGGCCAGATGGCGGAGGGCAACCTTACCACCCGCGCCGATTATCACGCCAAGGACGAGTTGGGCCGTGTCGCCACCGCCTTTAACAGCATGGGCGAGCGTTTCCACAACATGGTGCAGCAGCTCACCAGTGCCACCGGCCAACTGGCCTCTGCGGCAGAGGAGACATCGGCCATCACCGAGCAGACCAGCGCCGGCATCCACGAGCAGCAGGCCGAGACCGAGCAGGTCGCCACCGCCATGAACGAGATGACGGCCACCGTGCAGGAGGTTGCACACAGCGCGGCGCACGCCGCGGAGGCCGCCCACAAGGCCGACGAGGAGGCGACTACCGGCAAAAAGGTGGTGATGCGCACCATCGACGTTATCGGCACACTGGCAGGCGAGGTGGACAAAGCGACCGGCGTGATTCACCAGCTGGAGCAGGAGAGCGACAAGATCGGCACCGTGCTGGATGTGATTCGCGGTATCGCCGAACAGACCAACCTGCTGGCCCTCAACGCCGCTATCGAGGCCGCCCGCGCCGGTGAGCAGGGCCGCGGTTTCGCCGTGGTGGCCGACGAGGTGCGTACCCTCGCCTCGCGCACCCAGCACTCCACCGCCGAGATTCAGGGCATGATCGAAAAGCTGCAGGCCGGCGCCGCCAATGCCGTCAAGGTGATGGAGGCGAGCCGTAACCAGGCCCAGGCAGGCGTGGAGCAGGTGGCCCAGGCCGGAAACGCGCTCGACTCCATTACCCGCGCCGTCGCCACCATTAACGACCTGAACGCCCAGATCGCCTCCGCCTCCGAGGAGCAGAGCGCGGTCGCCGAGGAGATCAACCGCAACATCGTCAACATCAGCCAGGTAGCGGAGCAGACCAATCAGGGGGCACAGCAGACCTCCGCTGCCAGCGAGGAGCTGGCGCGATTGGCCGAACAGTTACAGGGACTGGTCGGCCAGTTCCGCATCTGATTTTTATCTTCCGGCCACAACGCCGCCTTCACCGGCGGCGTTTTCATGTAACATCAGGGTCAAATCGCAACGACTGCTTGAGGAAAATACCATGTGGAAAAAGGTAGAAGATTACGCGCTGAACTTTCACAACAAGCCACGCCGTTATGCCATTCACATCAAACTGGTCGACGGCAGCGACGCCATTATGGATCACCTCTCCACCGAGGAGTTCAACGCCCTTGGCAACCTCCTGCGCAGCGAGAATCAGGTGTGGTACCACAGCACCCGCGGCGATCTCTGCGCGCACTCCGCACCACAGCATGAGGAAGATCTTGATTAGTAAACAGCCGTGAACTTCCCGCAGGGCCAGGCTTGTTCCTCTCACGCCTCACCGGGGGAAGCCCGCCTCGCCAGGGGGCACGAAACGGGGGCTGTTATCTTCAAACCGACAACACGATGCGGCAGGAGTAGCGGCGCGGCGGTAAAAACGAAGGTGTAAAATTTCGTAACGACTCCCCCCATTTATCCCCTCTCCCCCCGAGATTTACTTGACTGGATCAAGGGGGCGCTTATGGAGCATTCGGGCTGGATCCCGGCTCCTTGCCCTCACCCGACGCCCCGGCCTGTGCGATGGCGATGGCGCGCAAGCGGTGCAGCTCTTCGCCCACGGCCTTGCCACTGAAGCCTCTGGCTACCGCCTCGCGGGCGGTAATTTGTGCCGCCGCGTGGTAGGCGCGACGGAAGAGCGCCGGTTGTTCGAAGTGGTGCCCCTCAAAACCGGCACGGCCCCGCGAGTCGGCCTCGCAGGCGAGGAGGAACTGCTCCAGCCGTTCGGGGCGGCGAAAGGCATCGAGGCGTTCCAGCAGTTTGAGCAGGGTGGCGGGGCGCAGTTCGGCGACGCGGTGGTAGTTGAGGTGCTCACGGGTCACCAGAATCGCCAGTTCGCGGTACTCCCTGGGGACGCGCAGCCGTTCACACAGTCCCTCTACCAGTGGTACGCCGCGTGCCTCGTGGGCGATATGTTTTGGCCACTCCGCCGCCGGGGTGGTGCCCTTGCCCAGGTCATGCACCAGGGCGGCGAAGCGCACGCGGCTGTCGGGACTCAGTTTTGCCGCCTGCTCCAGTACCATCAGGGTGTGGATGCCGCTGTCCTCCTCCGGGTGGTGTGCCTTGGGTTGCGGTACCCCGAACAGGGCATCGAGCTCCGGGAAGAGGCGTGCCAGTGCCCCGCAGCGGCGTAATACCTCAAAGAAGCGTGCCGGGCTCTCCTCGCCGAGGCTGCGCTCCAGTTCCTGCCACACCCGCTCGGCCACCAGCGAGTCGACCTCGCCGTTTGCCACCATCTGCTGCATCAGGGCGTGGGTTTCGTGGGCGATACGAAAGCCCCAGTGGGCATAGCGGGCGGCGTAGCGGGCGATGCGCAGGAGGCGCACCGGATCTTCGGCAAAGGCGGCGGAGACATGACGCAGCCGCCCGTGTTGCAGATCCTCACGGCCATGGAAGGGGTCGATAATGGTGCCGTGGCTATCCTGCGCCATGGCGTTGATGGTGAGGTCGCGGCGGGCAAGGTCCTCCTCCAGCGTCACCTCGGCAGAGGCGTGAAAGGCAAAGCCGTGGTAGCCGGGGGCGGTCTTGCGCTCGGTGCGGGCGAGCGCGTACTCCTCCCTGGTCTCGGGATGGAGAAAGACGGGAAAATCCTTGCCCACGGGCTGGTAGCCGAGGGCGACCATCTGCGCGGGCGTGGCACCTACCACCACCCAGTCGCGATCCCTGGGGTCAATCCCCAGGAGCGCATCACGCACCGCCCCGCCAACCAGATAGATCTCCACCCGCCCGCTCCTAACCATGAATGGTGCAAATGGGGGGATTATAGCGGTTAGTTGGCAGGGGAGGGGCCTCGCCGCCGTGCTGACAGTGGAGATCATGATGCTGTGTCGGGAGGATCTGGAAAAGGAAACAGGTGAGGTTAATCGCCTGTTCTGTGATTATGGTCAAACAAACTTCCCTAAGTTGTTGTAAAGTACGCGAACCCGGGGTCGAAGCCGACTGTTTTTTGGGTGTAATGTAGCTGGGGTTATGTGTGACGATAGTCCCGGGAAGGGGCGAGGAGCCATCTACCAATGAGAAGAAAAAAACCGGACCTGATAGTGGTGCTGGTGGTGCTGATTGGCCTGGGGGTGCTGGTTACCGAGATCACCCATGGTCAGGCCTTTGCGTCGCAGACCAGGGGAAGTTCTGTATCCCGCTAACCGCCTGCTAAATGGTCATGTAGTCCAGTAAAAAACCCGCCACGGCGGGTTTTTTACTTTCCGAAATAGAGCAGCTCCCGCTCCGTTACTACCCCGTGCAGGGGGATATCCCACTCTTCATGCGGCAGTTGCGCCACCTGTTGAAAGGCATAGGCGGTGCCGAGCAGTCGGGGTTTGCGCCAGTGGTGACGACGCTTGAGGTAGGCGAGGGTACGGTCATAGAAGCCACCGCCCATGCCGAGGCGGTTGCCGTGGGGATCGAAGGCGACCAGCGGGGTAAGGACCAGATCGAGCGTCCAGACGGGGCGCATTCGGCCATGGCGGCAGTCGGGCTCGGGGATGCCGAAACGATTGAGACTGAGGTGGCTATCGGCGTGATAGGGGGCGAACCAGAGGCGGTTGTGGTAGAGCGGGCTGAGCACCGGCAGGTAACACTGCTTGCCCATGGCGCGGGCGCGCTGTAGCAGGGGGGTGAGATCCATCTCGCCGTCGTTGGGCAGATAGAGGGCGATGTGCCGACTGCGCAGAAACAGCGGGTGGCGGCCCAGGATCCGGTCCAGGTCGAGGGCGGCGGCGTGTTGCTGGTGTGCCGACAGCTCCCTGCGTTGCTGGCGCAGCGCTTTGCGCAGGGTATTGCGTGCGTCCGGTGCCAAGTGAGCCCTTCTGTCGCGTTGGAAATTAGGTGGGTACCCCCCGCCTGTGCCGCTGATGCCTTTGTTCTTGAACCAGACGGTTCAAGTGGGAACGGCGACCGCTACGTCAGGCTTTCCGCAAGCGGACATGCACACGGTAACGGTCTTGTGCTCCCGGGGTAGAAATTAGGCTCAAGAAAATACCCGGCACACTGGCGAGCACCGCAGGGGGTACCCGAAACTGGTCAATCGTTGATAAAGCGGTTGAACGGGGGATTCATTGTGGCTGCTCCCGTGGATGCATTCAAATCGTGAGTTGCCGCTCTTCCTTCTCTAACACGGCATCAATCTTGTCCTGAATCAGCTGCAGACGCAAGTGCATCTGCTGGCTGCAGCTACTCTCACCCTCTCTCTCCCGCAGCAGCTCGAAGATCACATTGAGTGCCGCCATCACCACGATGCGCTCACTGCCGACCACCTTGCCGCTGGTGCGGATCTCGCGCATCTTGGTGTCGAGCTGGCGCGCCGAGGCCAGCAGCCCTTCGCGCTGTTCGGGCGGGCAGGCCACGGTATACTCCTTGTCGAGCAGGCGGATGACCTCCTGATTGGCGCTCATGACTCTTGCTCCATCGCCTTGAGGCGGGTGATCATCGCCTCGACCCGAGAGCGGGCCAATTCGGTTTTTTCGATCAGACGTGCCCGTTCGGCGATGAGTGTCGATTGACTCTCGCGCAGCGAGCGGTTCTCGTTTTTTATCGCGGTGAGGCGCTGGATCAGCTCATCAACGCGCAGCTCCAGCATTTTGAGGTCCGTGTCTTCCATCGTCTACCCGAAGTTTATATCGTGATGTTGGCCGCTTGTGGTGGCGCTTGTGGTGGCGCTTGTGATGCCACTATAGAGTGCGATCTCAAGGTGGTCAACGGCGCAGTTGGGGCTACGCCCCGGCGGTGCTAGGATGTGCCTTCGTTAACGCAACAGACGGCCGTGGCGGCCGCAACGGGAACCTCGTCATGAGTGATAACAACACGGCGCTGCGGCAACTGAATGTGGCATTGGGACAGGTAGAGACCGAGATGCGGGCGGTGGAGTGCCATGGCACGCTGCTCGGGCTGCTCTGCGCCAGGGGGGAGATGGAGAAGGCGGCGTGGCTCGACTTTATCGCCCATGCCCTGAACCCGGCCGACCTGCTGGCGCGTGAGGCGCTGGCGACCTTCGGCGCCCTGTTCGAGGCAGCCCGCTCGCAGCTGGCCGACCCCACCCTCGATTTTCAACTGCTGCTGCCCGATGATGAGGTGGCGGTGGAGGCGCGCATCGAGGCGCTGGCGCAGTGGACCCAGGGGTTTCTGCTCGGCATGAGTGCCGGCGGCATCAAGGAGCTGGAGAGGATGCCTGGCGACAGCGGCGAGATTGTGCGTGACTTTGTTGAGATCTGCCGTGCCGACACCTATGAACTGGATAACGGCGAGGAGGATGAGGTGGCCTACAATGAGCTGCTGGAGTATGTGCGCACCGGGGTGTTGCTGATCAACGAGGAGCTGCATCCCACCCAGGCCCCGCCCCGCCCGGATGTAACGCTGCACTGAGACGACGTGGCCCCGGGTCTCGTAAACCGCTAACCGATGCAGGCACAGTTTCCCTCATGAACAGAAGTGAATTTGCACGGCGCCGCAAGCGCCTGATGCAGGCGATGGGTAAGGAGAGTATCGCCATCCTCCCCAACTCCCCGGTGCGGCAGCGCAATCGCGACGTGGAGCACAGTTACCGCTCCGATAGCGACTTTTACTACCTTACGGGTTATGCCGAGCCCGAGTCGGTGGCTGTGCTGGTGCCGGGCCGTCCCGCCGGCGAGTACCTGCTCTTCTGCCGTGAGCGTGACCCGTTGATGGAGACCTGGCACGGCCGGCGCGCCGGTCTGGAGGGGGCGCTGGAGCGCTTTGGGGCCGATGACGCCTTTCCCATCACCGATATCGACGAGATCCTCCCCGGGCTGCTGGAGAATCGCGAGCGGGTCTTCTATACGATGGGCTGCAACAGCGACTTTGACACCCAGGTGATGGCCTGGATCAAGCTGCTGCGCCAGAAGTCGCGTGCCGGGGTGCATGCCCCCGGTGAGTTCATCTCGCTGGACCATTTTCTGCACGACATGCGTCTCTACAAGAGTGCCGCCGAGGTGAAGGCGATGCGCACCGCCGCGCGGATCTCGGCCCAGGCCCACTGCCGGGCGATGCAGGTCTGCCGGCCGGGGATGATGGAGTACCAGGTCGAGGCCGAACTGCTGCACACCTTTATGATGGGCGGGGCACGCGAGCCGGCCTACCCCTCCATCGTTGGTGGCGGCGAGAACGGTTGCATCCTCCACTATACCGAGAATGAGTCGGTGCTTAAGGATGGCGACCTGCTGCTCATCGATGCCGGGGCGGAGTATGAGTACTACGCCGCCGATATCACCCGCACCTTTCCGGTGAACGGGCGCTTCAGCACGGCGCAGCGTCAACTCTACGAGCTGGTGCTCAAGGCGCAGTATGCCGCCATCAAACAGGTCAGGCCGGGCAAACACTGGAACCAGCCGCACGAGGCGGTGGTGCGGGTGCTCACCGAGGGGCTGGTCGAGCTGGGGTTGCTCAAGGGCAGCGTCGCCGCTCTGATTAAGAGCGAGGGTTACCGCAAGTTTTTTATGCACCGTACCGGACATTGGCTGGGGATGGATGTGCACGATGTGGGCGATTACAAGGTGGGTGACGAGTGGCGAGTGCTGGAGCCGGGGATGGTGATGACCATCGAACCGGGCCTCTATATCCCAGCCGGAAGCAAGGGGGTGGCGAAGCGGTGGTGGAATATCGGCATTCGCATCGAGGATGATGTGCTGGTCACCAAAGAGGGTTGCGAGGTGCTGAGCCGTGGCGTGCCGAAGGAGCCCGATGAGATTGAGGCGCTGATGGCCACCGGCCGGAGTTGACTTCGACCCTGCCAGCGTCCCCAGTGAGGACCGCTGTGTAACTGGCCGTTTTAGCGGATTGATGCCGTTGCGACTGGCACGGCGCGACGATATTACATACATTTGAATCGAGGTGTGTCAGTAAGGTGACTATGTGCCTGCCTGTTGCTGACAAGTTGTCCGTATGACGTTGTTACAGGAATACCCCAGCGAGCATGGAGAGAGTGTGTGACCAATCAACGAGCCTTCCCCCGTTTTCCCCTGACCCTTGATGTTTCGGTCGTTGTCCCTGGACAGAGGGTGCAGGTCTGCCGTGTGCGCGACTACTGCGCCGGTGGCATGTTTCTGTTGTGCGACGCCAGTACCGACGCCATCGCCGACGGCACCGAGATCACCATTCAGTTCACCAATCCGGAGCGACCGGTGGAGAGCCACCAGATAGGTGGCAAGGTGGCCCGTGCCAAGGAACATGGCATGGGGATCTCCTTTAGCGCCCCGAATCCGGCGGCGATGGCGCTGCTGGAGCAACTGGCGCAAAAGCAGAGCGCCGCGATGCCGCGCCGCGACGACGGCATCAAGGGCGATGTCACGGCGATCGTGCGCGGTTGCCGTGAGATAGGGATGAAGGGGTTGCGGCGGATGGTCGCGCGCTTTTTCGATATCGCCCATGAGCGGTTGTTCAATGCCGCGGAACAGTCGACCAGCAATATTCAGCAGTCGGCCTTCTTTGGTGCGATCAACGAGCTGCACAAGGGCCGTGACCGGTTGAGCACCACGATTATCGCGGAGCTGGAACAACGGTTTGGGGTGCTGGACCAGGCGGGTTACCGACCGCCCTCCATCGCGCCCGAGGGCAAGGCCGGGGCGCAGGATGCACTGTCGCTGGTCGATAGCCAGGAGTTTGACAACTGGCTGGTGGTGCGCTCAATTGCCGCCAGGGTCGAGGGTTTGATGCCCGATGACCTGGAGGCGGTAGAGGCGCGCCTTGCCGCCATTGCGCTCAACCGCATCGACAAGGAGAGCAATCCGGTGGGGCCGCTGGCGGTCGCCGCCGTGTTTAATCAGATCATCAACACCCTGGTACTGGAGGACGAGGCAAAGAAGGCGATCTTCCTGGTGATCGAGGGGATTCTGGATATTGAGTTAAGAAGGCTCTATGACGAACTGAATACCATGCTGATCGGTTTCGGGGTGTTGCCCGAGCTGAAGAAGAAGATGGAAGTGGTGAAGATGCCCGATACGGAGGGCAGCCACGGCGGGTCAGCCGAGGAGGCGGTGGAGAGTCCGCGCCCAGCGCCGCGGGGCGCGGCGCAAGGGGCGCCACAGGGTGACGCCGGTTATCAGGGCGGCGCGGCCTCCACCGGATCGGCGGGGTCGGCGGGCGACAACGTGGCGTCAGCGTCGCCGGGGGTGGCAGCACAGCCGGCGGCGGGGTCATCGCCCCCCTCCTCCCCGGCGGTGGCGGGCGGCCCGGTCGCGCCGCGACTCAGCTACAGTCGGCCCAGCGGCCCGGCCGCCGCGGCCGTATCGCCGGGCGCGCCAACCGTCTCCTACCAGGAGATGCAGGAGCTGATGCACCTGCATGGCAGCGGTGCCGACGTGGCCGCCACCCCCTCCCCCAATGGCTATTTCAGCAGTGGCCAGGTGATGCAGGCGCTGGCCCACCTTGAGGGGGCGGTGGCGGCCGCGGAGCGGGCCGAACTTGACGCCGTGGGCCACGCCCGTTTTCTGGCCGAGACCCTTGCCACCCTCACGGGTGAGGATGGCAAGGGGCTGAGCGAGGAGGACCGTGATACCGTCACCTATGTGGGTGGCCTTTTCAGCTCTATGCACCAGGATCGGCACCTGCCGCAGGTGGTTCGTCCGTGGCTGGAGCGGATGGAGGTGCCGCTGCTCAAGGCCGGCATTCTCGACCCCGCGTTGCTGGACGATGCCGAGCACCCGGCCCGTCTGGTGGTCAACCGTCTGGAGCAGGTAGGGCGGCATGTCGAGAGTGATACCAGCGAAAAGCGCGAGACGATCCGCCAGCAGGTGGAGGCGCTGCTTGATGCCATTCAGCAGCGGGTAGATGAAGACCCGCAGGTCTTTGCCGAGGTGGCCAGCCGGCTGGATGAGATCCGCGATGGCTACAGCGCCAGCTACCGCAAGAACGTCGAGCGTATCATCGCGGGGTGTGAACAGGAGTCCGCTCTTAACCGGGTGCGCGATGAGATCCTGCATGCGCTCAATGAGTTGCTGGGCAAGCGCGAGGTGCCCAAGGTGATCCTTGCCCTGCTGGAGTCGGGGTTTAAAAATCTGCTGTTTCGCACCCATGTGAAGAGCGGTGCCGAGAGCGAGGCCTACAAATCCTATTTGGGTTTTATCGATCTGCTTACGGCACGTCTGGCCAGGCGTCCCCCGGTGAAGGCGAAAAGGCTGGCGGATGACGCCACCTTGCTGCAGTGGCTGCCGCGCATGCTGGCCAGCGCCTCTCGGGATGAGGGGCGGAACACGGCGCTGTTCGCGGAGATAAAGGGCTATATTGAGGGGCAGGCGCGGCCGCCTATGCAGTATGTACCGGCGCTTACGGTAAAGTCGACCCATCAGGATGAGATGCACAGCAAGCCTGATCCCCTCGATACGGACGCCTGGCAACTGATGCTGGATGATGCCCGCGGCATCGATGATGGCACCGCCTTTCTCTATGCCGACGAGGAGCAGGGGGAGCGAGAGGTAACCCTGGTGTGGCGTGACGAGGAGGACAAGCCGCCGCGCTATGTCTTTGCCGATAACAGCGGCGAGAAGATGCTGGATCTCTCGCTGGGCGAGGTGGCCAGGCTGCTCTACCACCGCGTGCTGGCACGGATGGAGATCCGCGACCTGAGCGTTACCGAGCGTGCCACCTACGAGTTCCTGCAGGGGATTCACAACAGCCTGTCGCACCAGGCGCAGCATGACGAGCTGACGGGCCTGCTCAACCGCAAGTCCTTCGAACGGGCGCTGGAGGCGGCCTACAATGCGGCCATTGCCTCGGGACGCGGCGGTGTACTGGGTTACTTTGACCTGGATCGTTTTAACGTAATCAACACCACCTGCGGACATGCCGCCGGTGATAAGCTGCTGGCGCAGGTGGCGGAGATCTTCCGGGTCAATGCCGGCAAGAGTGCCACGGTGGCACGCCTTGGCGGTGATGAGTTCGCCATCATTATCGAGGGGGCGAGCCGCGTTGAGGGACTGAAGCGCATCACTGCGTTGCATGATGAGATCCGCGAGATCCGCTTTTCCTGCGACGAGAACGAGTTTAACGTCAGCGCCAGCGCCGGGCTGGCCGAGATCGACACCAGCAGCGACAGCAGCGGACGCCTGCTGAGTGCGGTCGATGCCGCCTGTTTTACCGCCAAGGATCAGGGACGCGACAATATCCAGATCCACAACCCGGAGAATAGCCGCATCAACAATCGCACCACCATCCTGGAGTGGGTGGGGCGGATTAACGTGCTGTTCGAGAAGAATCTGATCCAGTTACGCTGCCAGAAGATCGATCCGGTGCAAAAGACCGTCAACTCCCTGCCCCACTACGAGGTGTTGCTCGACGTCAGGGACGAGGAGGGTAACAAGGTACCGCTGGACGAGTTCATCGTCGCCGCCGAGCGCTACAACCGTATTATCGACATCGATACCTGGGTGGTCGACTATGTCCTCAACTGGCTGGAGGAGCATCGCAGCAAGCTCAACCGTATCAGTGGTCTCTCCATCAACCTCTCCGGCAACTCTATCGGCAATCGCAAGTTCATGGAGCATCTGCAGGAGCGCCTCTCGGCACCGGATTTTCCTGCCGACAAGGTGATCTTCGAGGTGACCGAGACCATCGCTATCAACAATATCGACAATGCCGCCCGCTTCATGCGCAAGCTCAAGGAGGTGGGGTGCCGCTTCTCGCTGGATGACTTCGGCAGCGGCACCTCCTCCTACTCTTACCTCAAGTTGCTGCCTATCGACTATCTGAAGATAGATGGTGCCTTCGTCAAGGATATCGCCAGAAACACCAATGACTATGCGGTGGTCAAATCGATTAACGAGATCGGTCACGTGATGGGCAAAAAGACGGTGGCGGAGTATGTGGAGGACGAGTTCGCCTACCAGGCACTGAAGGCGATAGGCCTCGACTATGTGCAGGGTTTTGGCATAGAGAAACCGATCCCGCTCTACAAACTGTTTGGCTAATGCCGACGGCTGATGACAGCCCACATGAGTTAATGCAGCCAACTCCCTGTTTCATAATAGAGGGGTGTTTGGGGGCTTGGTTTTGCACCGTGGCGGCGGTATAGTCGCGCCTCGACTATGGCTCTTGTGGGAGAGAGCGGCAACCGGCCTACCGGCAGTGCCGCCGCCGAAGGCGCAACCCGCCCGGAATCGCTCAGGCAAAAGGACCACCGGAACCGGTCGACTCTGGAGAGTGATTGACATTGTGATCCACCGAAGGGGCCAAGCTCTCAGGTGCCAGGACAGAGGGGCGACGAAAGGCCACGCGGTCTTTCGTCGCCCTTTTTTTATGTTCATAACGAACGGCACGAATAGAGTTAACGATGGCAAAAGAGTCACCCTCCATTCCGGTCTTTGACCACTCGGCAGAGCCCAGCGTCGGCCGCATGCCGCCCTGGATTCGCCAGTCGCTGGCCAGTGGTGACTATGCCGCGACGGCGCAGGCGGTGCATGGCCACGGCCTGAACACCGTCTGTGAGGCGGCGCACTGCCCCAACAAGGGGGAGTGCTGGAGCCGCGGCACCGCCACCTTTATGTTGCTGGGTGATACCTGCACCCGCGCCTGCGGTTTCTGTGCGGTAAAGACCGGCCAGCCCGGCGCGGTCGATAGCGATGAACCGCGCCGCGTGGTCGAGGCGGTGAAGGTGATGGGGTTGGCGTATGTGGTGCTGACCTCGGTCAACCGTGACGAGCTGGCCGATGGGGGTGGCGGCATCTACGCCGCTACCCTGAGCGGCCTGCGCCAGGCTCTGCCCGCACTGGGCATCGAGGTGCTGACCCCTGACTTTCGCAACCATCAGGAGCAGGCGGTCGTCCTGCTCGGTGAGGCGATGGGTGGTGGCAGGCTGGTGTGGGGTCACAATGTCGAGACCGTCCCCGCGCTCTACAGGACGGTGCGCAAGGGGAGTAAATACGAGCGTTCGCTGCGTCTGCTGGAGCTGGCCGCGGCGGCGCCGGGGGTAGAGGCCAAGTCGGCGCTGATGCTCGGCCTCGGTGAATCGTTTGATGAGGTGGTGGCGGTGATGCGTGATCTGCGTAGCGCCGGGGTGAGCCGCCTCTCACTGGGGCAGTACCTGCGCCCCAGCAAGTACCACCTGCCGGTGCGGGAGTATATCGAACCGCAGACCTTCGCCGCCTATGAGGCCGAGGCACGGGCACTGGGCTTTGGCTGGGTAAAGGCGGGGGCGATGGTGCGTTCCTCCTATCACGCCGAAGAGTAACCCTTTTACCTTTCAGGAGCCGTCATGGCCAAGCAGACCGCACTCTACGCCGCCCACGTTGCCGAAGGGGCCAAACTGGTCGACTTCGCCGGTTGGCAGATGCCCATCCACTACGGCTCGCAGCTGGAGGAGCACCACATCGTGCGCCGCACTGCCGGCATGTTCGACGTCTCGCACATGTGCGTGGTCGATTTGCACGGGGTGCGCAGTCGCGACATGCTGCGCTACCTGATGGCCAATGATGTGGCCAGGCTCGACGGGCAGCCCGGCAAGGCGCTCTACTCCTGCATGCTCAACGAGCGCGGCGGGGTGATCGATGACCTTATCATCTACCATATGGAGACCACCTGGTACCGCCTGGTGGTGAATGCCGGCACCCGCAATAAAGACCTGGCCTGGCTGGCAAAGAGTGCCCCCTCCTTCGATGTGGAGGTGATCGAGCGTGACGACCTGGCGATGATCGCGGTGCAGGGGCCGGAGGCGCGTGACAAGGTACACACGGTACTGGGTGAGGATGCCGCCGCCGTGCGCGACCTTGGCCGCTTTGCCGCCGCCGAGGCGGGGGAGCTGTTCGTCGCCCGTACCGGCTATACCGGCGAGGATGGCTATGAGATCGTGGTGCCGGCAGAACAGGCCGAGGATCTGTGGCAGCAGCTGCGCGATGCCGGGGTGCTCCCCTGTGGCCTGGGTGCCCGCGATACCCTGCGCCTGGAGGCGGGGATGAACCTCTACGGTCAGGACATGACCGAGGAGACCTCGCCGCTGATCTCTGGCCTCGCCTGGACCGTCGCCTTCGAGCCCGAGGGGCGCCAGTTTGTCGGCCGCGCGGTGCTGGAGATGGAGCGGGCGCAGGGTGTCACCCAGCAGCTGGTCGGTCTGTTGCTGGAGGAGAAGGGGGTGCTGCGCTCCCACCAGAAGGTGATCATTGCGGGGGTGGGCGAGGGGGAGACCACCAGTGGCAGTTTCGCCCCTACCCTGGGCAAGGCGATCGCCCTGGCCCGGGTGCCGGTGGGTGATGCCGGCGAGTGCCTGGTGGAGATCCGTAACCGTCAGCTCAAGGCAAGAATTGTTAAACCGCCGTTTGTAAAAAACGGGAAAGCCGTATATTGAGTCCAACAAGATCAACAGAGGAAAACAAGATGAGCAACCTGCCCCATGAACTGAAATACAGCAAGAGCCACGAGTGGGTACGCGATGAGGGGGACGGCACCTATACCGTCGGCATCACCGACCACGCCCAGGGGCTGCTGGGTGACATGGTCTTTGTCGAGCTGCCGGAGCTGGAGCGCGTGGTCAACGCCGAGGAGGAGTGCGCGGTGGTCGAGTCGGTCAAGGCCGCCTCCGACGTCTACGCCCCGCTCGGCGGCACCATCATTGAGGTCAATAGCGCGGTGGAGGAGAGCCCCGAGCTGGTCAACCAGGACCCCTACGGCGATGGCTGGCTGTTCAAGCTGAGCGACATCAGTGGCCTGGATGCGCTGCTCGACGCCGATGCCTATGCCGAGATGGTCGACGAGTCCTGATCGCCCCTTTACCCCAGCCAGCGGAAGCAAACCATGCCGTTTATCCCCCACACCGAAGATGATGTGCGCGCCATGCTGGCGGCCATCGGGGTCGACACCATCGACGCCCTGTTCGACGAGATCCCGGCCGAGCTGCGGGCCCACGGCCTGCCCACCATCCCAGCGGGGATGGGGGAGATGGCGGTCGGCCGGCTGTTGCAGCAGCGCGCGGCGGCCGATGGCCAGCCGCTCTGCTTTATCGGTGCCGGTGCCTACGAGCATCACATCCCGGCGGCGGTGTGGGAGCTGGTAACGCGTGGCGAGTTTTATTCCGCCTACACCCCCTACCAGGCGGAGGCGAGCCAGGGGACGCTGCAGATGGTCTACGAGTTCCAGAGCATGATTGCCGGGCTTAGCGCCATGGACGTGGCCAACGCCTCGCTCTACGACGGCGCCTCGGCGCTGGCCGAGGCGGTGCTGATGGCCATTCGCGCCAACCGCAAGTCAAAGTCCAAACGCATCCTGATGCCGGCCACGGTACACCCTGACTACCGGCGCGTGGTTGATACCATCGTGCGCAATCAGGGGATCACCCTGGAGCTGGTCGGCTACGACGCCGCCACGGGGATGACCGACATGGCCGCGCTGGAAAAATATTCCGGCGAAGATTTTGCCGCCCTGGTGGTGCCGCAGCCCAACTTCTTCGGTGTGCTGGAGGAGGTCGACGTCCTCACCGACTGGGCCCATGCCCATAACATGCTGGCGATCGGCCTGGTCAATCCGGTCGCCATGGCGCTGCTGACGCCGCCCGGCGAGTGGGGCGCGTCGGGTGCTGACATCGCCTGCGGCGAGGGGCAGCCGCTTGGCGCACCGCTCGCCTCCGGCGGCCCCTATTTCGGCTTTATGGGCTGCAAGCAGGAGCATGTACGGCAGATGCCGGGGCGCATCGTCGGGCGTACCGTCGACCTTGACGGCAAGCCCGGTTTTACCCTCACCCTGCAGGCGCGCGAGCAGCATATCCGCCGCTCCAAGGCGACCTCCAACATCTGCACCAACCAGGGACTGCTGGCTGCCGCCGCCACCATTCACATGGCGCTGCTGGGGCCGGTGGGGTTGCGCAATGTCGCCGCTGCCAGCCACGCCAACAGCCGCAAGTTGGCCGAGCGGCTCACCGCCATCGACGGGGTGGAGGTGGTCTTTAGCGGCCACACCTTCCACGAGGTGGTGCTGCGCCTCAATCAGGATGTCGGGCGCGTGCTGCGCGCACTGGCGGCGCAGGATATCCTCGGTGGCCACCCCCTGGGCGAGGAGTATCCGGAGCTGGCCGATTGCCTGCTTATCTGCGCCACCGAAACCAAATCGGATGCGGATATCGACAGGCTCACCGAAAATATGGCAAGAATTCTCGGTCGGAATAGAGGCCCCTTCGTCTGTCCGAAACATGTTCCCGATGACCCGGAAAAGTATGGTCTGAAGGGAGATGAGTAATGGCGCGAGCACTCTCCCTGCCGGTTGCCCTGCTCACCCGTTCTCGGGTTCATGCCACACTAAAGGTTTCATGCCATGTTGATATTTGAACGCTCCAGAACTGGCCGCTTCAATAGCGCTCAGGCGCCGCTGGCCGTCGATGTTTCAGACATTCCCGCGCACTTGTTGCGTAAATCCACGCCGACCCTGCCCGAGGTCTCGGAGATGCAGGTGGTGCGTCACTACACCCGCCTGTCACAGAAAAACTTCTCCATCGATACCCACTTCTATCCGCTCGGCTCCTGCACCATGAAGTACAACCCGCGCGGTGCCAACCGGCTGGCGATGCTGCCCGGTTTTCTCGGCCGCCACCCCAGGGCGCCGGCAGAGACTCACGGCCAGGGGGTGCTCGCCTGTCTCTTCGAGCTGCAGGAGATGCTCAAGGCGATCACCGGCATGCAGGGGTGTTCACTCACGCCGATGGCCGGTGCCCAGGGGGAGTTTGCCGGGGTGGCGATGATCCGCGCCTACCACGATGCCCGCGGCGACAGCGCACGGACCGAGATCCTCTGCCCCGACGCGGCCCACGGCACCAATCCCGCCACCGCGGTGATGTGCGGCTATACCGTGAGGGAGATCCCCACCGACAAGAATGGGGATGTCGATCTGGAGGAGCTGAAGGCCGCAGTGGGACCGCACACCGCCGGCATCATGCTCACCAACCCCTCCACCCTCGGGCTGTTCGAGCGGCGTATCAAGGCGATCGCCGAGGTGGTCCACCAGGCCGGTGGCCTGCTCTACTACGATGGGGCCAACCTCAACGCCATCCTCGGCAAGGTGAAGCCGGGCGACATGGGCTTCGACGTGGTGCACCTCAATCTGCACAAGACCTTCTCCACCCCGCACGGCGGCGGCGGCCCCGGCGCCGGCCCGGTGGTGGTGGGGCAGCGGCTGCTTCCCTTCCTGCCGGTGCCGATGGTGGGAAGGGAGGGTGATGAGTACCGCTGGCTCACCGAGAAGGAGTGTCCACAGTCTATCGGCCGCCTCTCCGCCCACATGGGCAATACCGGCATCCTGCTGCGCGCCTACATCTATGCCCTGATGCTGGGCCGTGAGGGGATGGAGCGGGTGGCCGAGTACGCCACCCTCAATGCCAACTATATGCTGGCGGAGCTGAAAAAGGCAGGCTTTGAGATCGCCTACCCCGAGCGGCGCGCCACCCACGAGTTCATCCTCACCCTGAAAAAGGAGGCGAAGGAGCTGCACGTTAGCGCCATGGACTTTGCCAAGCGGCTGCTCGACTACGGCATGCACGCCCCCACCACCTACTTCCCGCTGCTGGTACCCGAGTGTTTCCTCATCGAGCCGAGCGAGACCGAGGATCGCGAGACCCTCGACAGCTTCGTGCAGGCGATGGTGGCGATCCGCAAGGAGGCAGAGGATAGCCCCGAGCTGGTGCGCGGCGCCCCGCACTCACTGCCGGTAAAACGGCTGGATGATGTGAAGGCGGCGCGTGAGCTGGACCTGGTGTGGCGCCCGGTCGGGGAGGCGTAGTGAGCGAGGCGAGCAACAAGCCGGGCGCCACCGGCCTTACCCGCATCATTAACGCCTTTGGCTATTCGATGAAGGGGCTGCGTGCCGCCTTCGTCCATGAGGCCGCCTTCCGTCAGGAGCTGCTGCTCTGCGTGGTGATGACGCCACTGGCGTTGTGGTTGGGCAGTAGCGGCATCGAGCGGGCACTGCTTGTCGGCAGCCTGTTCCTGGTACTGGTGGTTGAACTGCTGAACTCGGCCATCGAGGCCATCGTTGATCGCGTCGGCAGCGAGATGCACGAGCTCTCCGGCCGCGCCAAGGATATCGGCTCGGCCGCGGTGCTGCTGTCACTAGCCAATGTATTTGTCGTCTGGGCGCTAGTGCTCGGCGCACGGTTTATCTGAAGAAGAATCAAGGGGTAACTACCTATGAGCGCACTCATCTGCGGCTCCATGGCCTACGACACCATTATGGTGTTTCACGACCAGTTCAAGAACCACATCCTGCCCGACAAGGTGCACATGCTCAATGTCGCCTTTCTGGTGCCGGAGCTGCGGCGCGAGACCGGCGGTTGTGCCGGTAACATCGGCTACAACCTCAAGCTGCTGGGCGGCGAGCCGAAGATCATGGCGACCGTCGGGCGCGACTTCGATCCCTACGCCGCATGGCTCGAAGAGTGTGGACTCGACACCACCCACATCAAGGTGATCGACAACAGTTACACCGCGCAGGCCTTCATCACTACCGATCGGGACGACAACCAGATCACCGCCTTCCACCCTGGGGCCATGAGTTTCGCCCACGAGAACCGCGTGGCACAGGCCGAGGGGATCACCATTGGCATGGTCTCGCCAGACGGGCGCGACGGCATGATCGAGCACGCGCGCCAGTTCGTCGAGGTGGGGGTTCCCTTTATCTTCGACCCGGGGCAGGGGCTGCCGATGTTCGACGGTGAGGATCTGAAGCAGTTCATCGCGCAGGCGACCTGGGTGGCGGTCAACGACTACGAGGCGCAACTGCTGGAGGAGCGCACCGGCATGAGCCCGCACGCTATCGCCGAGCAGGTCGAGGCCCTCATCATCACCCGTGGCGGCAAGGGCTCGCACATCTATACCAAAGAGCATCGCCTGGAGATCCCCGCCGCCCCGGTGCGCGAGATCAGCGATCCCACCGGCTGTGGCGACGCCTATCGCGCCGGTCTGCTCTACGGCCTGATGAACAGCCTTGACTGGCAGATCACCGGACGTATCGCCTCGCTGATGGGGGCGATCAAGGTCGAGCAGCACGGCACGCAGAACCACCACTTCACCCTGGAGGAGTTCAAGGTGCGTTATTCTGACGCCTTCGGTTCCAGTTTCTGACCAATCGCGGCGGGACGCCGCTCCCACCTGTGGGAGGCCCGTCTCGGGCCGAAAAAACTGCGTGGGTCAGGTTGCGCGATAGCGTTACCTGACAACGCTGAACGTCACGTAGCTACCGCAACGTGACCTACGGCTGACCCATCGCGGCGGGACGCCGCTCCCGCCTGTGGGAGGCCCGTCTCGGGCCGAAAACGTCAGGTAAAAAAAAGGGCAGAGACTGGCGTCTCTGCCCCAATAGCACTAACTCTGGGGGGCGATGGTATCAGCTGCAACCCTTGGGGCGCGGCAGGCCGGCGATCTTGTTGGCCGACTTGATAAGGCCATAGGGAAAGAGCGAGTAGATGTACTGCTGGGTGCTGCGATCGGCGCCGTACTTCTGCTTCATGATTTTGGAGAAGACGCGTGGCTCGGCCACGCTGCCGTTGTCGGCGAAGTACTCGCGCGCCTCATTGACGATGTCCCAGTGCTCGTCGGTCAGCACCACGTTTTCATTGGCGGCAATGCCGTTGGCCACCTCGACACTCCATTCACTCAGATCCTCCAGCCAGCCGGCCTCGCTCAGTTTGATGATCTTGCCGTCGATATTCAGTTCCATGTTCTCATCCTCTGTAAATCTTGTGTGAATTGACTCTATACCCTTGATAGGGATGCTTGAATTAAAAACCAAGTTAATTTGTTGGTTATTGTATTAATGTCGACAGAAATGGTCAAGTTATTTTGTAAGGGAACTCGAATAGTTATGGTAACTTCTTGATTTTATATCTGATTGTTGTGTGTCGCGATGCAACTCAGTGGTGAATCCGCCAGCAACGGTGGATGTGCGGGTTACGCCTGAAATCCTCCGGCAGAGTCTGCCGGCTGATCTCCTCGATCCGGTAATTCCCCAGCGCCGCCTCATCCAGCCTGAATTTGCGGAAGTTGTTGGAGAAGATGAGTAGCCCCTCTTTGGACAACAGGCGCATGGCGTTGGTGATGAGTGCGACATGGTCGCGCTGCACGTCAAAGGCATCCTCCATCCGCTTGGAGCTGGAGAAGGTGGGCGGGTCGAGGAAGATGAGGTCGTACTGGCCGCCGGCGCGCGGCGCCTGCTCGGCGAGCCAGGCGGTGCAATCGGCCTGGATGTAATGATGCTCTGGGCCGGTGTAGGCGTTGAGCGCCATGTTGCGTTTGGCCCAGTCGAGGTAGGTGTGCGACATGTCGACGGTGGTGGTGCTGCGCGCCCCGCCGGCGGCGGCGTGCAGGGTGGCCACCCCGGTGTAGGCGAAGAGGTTGAGGAAGCGCCGCCCCTTGGCCTCTCTCTCGATCAGGGTGCGGGTGGTGCGGTGGTCGAGAAAGAGGCCGGTGTCGAGGTAGTCGCTGAGGTTGACCAGTAGGCGACAGCTTCCTTCGCGCACCTCGAAAAAGGCGCCGCGGCTGGCCTGCTTCTCGTACTGGCTCGCCCCCTTCTGGCGCTGCCGTACCTTGTAGAAAAGCTGCTCCACCGGGATCTCCAGCACCTGCGGAATCACGGCCAGAGCCTCCATCAGCCGTTGCCGAGCCTTCTCCTCATCCACCGTCTTCGGTGCCTGGTACTCCTGTACGTGGACCCACAGTTTATCGCCTTGGTAGAGATCGACGGCGACCGCATACTCCGGCAGGTCGCTGTCATAGAGGCGGTAGCAGTCGACCCCCTCACGCCGCGCCCATTTGCCGAGGTGCTTCAGGTTCTTGCGCAGGCGGTTGGCGAACATCTGCGCCCCCTCGCTGTGGGCCAGGGTCGGGTTGATCTGATTTTCCTCTGTCGCCTTAGTCGTCTCGGGGATGCGGTAGAGGAAGAGCTGGCACTCGATGGGGCCGTTGAAGAGCGGTTCGGGTTTTTTGTGGGTGCGCAGCCCGACGTAGGCGGCAAGCTGCGGGTTGCCGGTGAAGATCGCGGCGCGCCAGCCGGGCAGGTCGCTCTGCAGGTGGCGCCCCAGTTCGGCATAGAGTCCCTTTAGTTCGTTAATCTCGCCGAGCCGCTCGCCATAGGGTGGGTTGACCACCAGCAGACCGGGGGTGTCGTCGCCGGGGCGCGGCAGGGTGCCCAGCTCGCGCCGCTCGATCTGGATGTGGCGCGACAGACCGGCGCTGTCGATATTACGCAGCGCCGCGGCGATCGCTTGCGGGTTGGCGTCGAAACCGAGGATGGGCGGCAGTTTTTGCAACCCCGCCGTGCGCCGTTCTGCCGCCTCATCCAGCAGTCGCTGCCACAGTGCCTCGTCGTGACGACGCCAGCCGGTAAAGCCGATGTGTTTACGGTAGAGACCGGGGGCGATATCGGCGGCGATCATCGCCCCCTCGATGAGCAGGGTGCCGGAACCGCACATGGGATCCAGCAGTGCCCCGCCCCTTGATGCGACGAAGGGCCAGTCGGCAAGCAGCAGGATACCGGCCGCCAGGTTCTCCTTGAGCGGGGCGATCACCCCCTCGGCACGATAACCGCGCCGGTGCAGACTGCCACCGGAGAGGTCGATGTTGATCTTGCCCGTGGTGCCGCGCAGGTGCAGGTTGATGCGCAGGTCGGGGGTGTCGAGTTCAACACTGGGGCGCTCATCGAACTGTTCGCGAAAGCGGTCGCACACCGCGTCCTTTACCTTGAGGGCGGCGTATTTGCTGTGGCCGATGGCTGCGTCGCTGACCGCGCAGTCGACCGCCAGGGTGCCGGAGGAGTGGAGGTGTTTTTCCCAGTGAATGGCCTTTACCTCCTCGTAGAGCTCTTCGGGGGTGGCCGCCTTGAGGGTGGTGATGGGCAGCAGCACCCGGTTGGCGACGCGGCTCCAGAGGCAGAGGCGGTAGGCGAGCTCCAGTTCCCCCTCGAAGGTGGCGCCGGCGGCGGAGGGGCGGATCTTCTCCGCCCCCAGTTCGCGCAGTTCGCGCTCCAGCAGAGGGGAGAGGCCGCGGGGGGCGGTGGCAAAGAATTTCATTGGGAATGGCCGATCAGTAGTGGGGTGGGGCGGTCTCTTCGGAGCGCGGGGCGACGGCCGAGGGGGTGAGGTCTTTCAACAGCGACGTGAGGTAGTCGATCTGCCCCTGCAACTCACCGATGGTCTGCTGCTGCGCCAGTGCGGTGCGGGTCAGCTCCTCGATGGCGGCCTCTTGATAGGCAATACGGGTTTCTATATCTTCGAGGCGGTTTTGCATGGCGGCGTGATGGTGTGAAGAGTCGGCGGAAAAAAATTATATCATGCTGATGAGATCCCCAGGTCAATCAGCGCAATAAACGGGAAAATACCATGTCTGCCAGAATTAAGGCCTTTTTGCTCCATCTGGGCGCCAGCCTTGCCCTTATCGCCCTCTTTTTTGCCGTGCTGCTAACGGCGTGGTATCCCGCCTTCTACTTCGAGCTGGAGGGGGTGTGGGTGGTGGCCAGGATGGTGATCCTGGTGACGCTTGTGGTCGGCCCCCTCCTTACCCTGCTGGTCTATGACCTGCGCAAGGGGTTCAAGGTGGTGCGGCGCGATGTGGCGGTGATTCTCCTGCTCCAGCTGCTGGCTCTCGGCTGGGGGGTGAGGGCCAGTTATCTGGGACAACCCGACTATCTGGCCTTTGTCGGTGGGCAGTTTTATACGATTGGCCGCCACGAGCTGGTGGGCGAGAATAGTGACACACAGTTTGCGGTCTCCTCCTGGGAGGCGCCGTTGGCGGTCTATGTCCGTCCCATCGACGATGCCCAGGAGCGGAGCGAGCAGATCTGGGCCTTTCTTGAGGGGCGGGCCCCGGACCTGCAGTACCAGTTTGATCGCTACCTGCCCTACCGCGAGTATCGACAGACGATCGCGGCGGCGGGTAAAGAGGTTGCCGCGGTGGTTGCGGATGATGCGGTGCGTCGTGCCCGCTTCGATGCGTTCCTGGCGAGCCATGGCGGCCGTGACGGTGACTACCTGCTCTATACCGTCTTTGCCCATGAGCGCGAGGGGGCGCTGGTACTCTCCCGTGACGGGGTGGAGCCGGTGGCCTTTCTCGATATGATCATCGATTAGCCGGCGTCGACGCCCCTCTCTCGCCAGATTAAGGAATAGACCGTGAAAAAAGTTGCCACCACCGCCCTGTTGCTCTCCCTGCTGTTGGCCATGGGCGGTTCGCGTGCCGCTGATTTCAACTACAGTGGCCTCGCCAGTGGCTCATCGGGCTCATCAATGGGCGGGGTGATGGGGGCGATGTGGGAGTTCATGGAGTGGTTTCTTGATCGGCGCAATACCCTGGGACGCTCGCCGGGCGGGTGGGGCGTCAACCAGGGGCCGGTGCCCGCCACTCGCAACCCCTATCGCTATCGCGACTACTGGGATGACCCGGCCAATCCGTGGGTCGACATGCAGCCGCTGGAGGGGGTGTGGCGGGCGCAGTCGGGTGAGCTCTGGTATGTGCGGCAAAATCGCTTTGTGCTGGTCGATAGCCAGCAGCAGCGGATGGCCGGCGAGTTTCTGGTGGAGGGGAACTTCATCCTCACCCGTATGCCGTGGGGCGAGGTGGAGTTTGAGTTCCGTCAGATGGATGATGTGCTGGTGCTGCGCGATGTGAATGGCCGCGTGATGCTGTTGCGGCGCGTCGAGGCGGGTGACTGGAGCTGGTAGCTGCCGCCCCTGCCTATGGCCGTGGCGGGGCAAGAGCATTATAACTTTGTGTGCATCCACTCCCCTGATGCAGGGAGTCTCTAAAAAGATATCACCGCAAAGACGCCGAGGCGCAGAGGATAAAGGGCTAAACCGGGTGTAAACGGCCGGTTCGATGATCGATGAGGGAAACCCTCTCAGATGGGCGTGAATGAAGGGCAATCCTATGTGGTGCAAACAGATTATTGAGCACCTCTGCGCCTCGGCGTCTCTGCGGTGAAACCGGTTTTCTGCCTACTTTTATCCCGATATCAATGGGTTGTATCAGGTTTCGTATAATGCTCTTGCCCTGATGGCCGTGACGGGGGGTATTGCAGCCGCCCCTGGGCAATGGTTTCGGCCTCGGGACGGCCAAAGAGAAAACCCTGCACATGGGTAAAGCCGAGCGCCTCCACCTGCTGCAGCAGCGCCTCGCTCTCGATCCCCTCGGCCACCAGCTGGTAGCCGACGCGATGAATGAGTCGCGCCATGTCGGCGGTGATCCCCGCCTGGCTTGCCTCCCCCTCCAGGTCACGGATCAGGTTGATGTCGAACTTGATGATGTCGACCGGCATCGAGGCGAGGTAGCGCAGCGAGGAGTAGCCGCTGCCGAAGTCGTCGAGGGCAATGGTGTAACCCTGTTGGCGCAGCTGCATCAGCCGGTTGCCCGCCTCCTTCAGCTCGGAGATGAGCGCCGTTTCGGTGACCTCCAGGATGATCCCCTGTGGCACCCGTTGCAGGTGGGGTTTGAGCGCGGTGATGCGTTCCATGAAGTCGTGGTGCATCAGGGTGGCACCATCGATGTTGATGGAGAAGCGGCCGATCGCCGCGCTCCCCACCTCGGCAAGGTGTTGTGCAAGGCGGTGAATGATGGCGTAGTCGAGCTCTACCGCCAGCCCCTCCGCCTCGATCACCGGAAAGATCTGACCGGGCATGATTAGCCCCTGTTCGTCGCGCAGCCGTACCAGCACCTCGTGAAAGCCGCGATGGTCACTCCCCAGCCCCACCACCGGCTGAAAGTGCAGCTCAATCCCCGTGCCTGACTCCACCGCCCGGTAGACGGCGGTGATAAAACGGCTGGAGCTGATAACCTCGCCGGAGGCCGCCAGCGCAGGGTTGTAGACGACGATTCTGTTTGAGCCGGCACGCTTGGCCTGGTACATGGCGATGTCGGCGTGTTTGTGCAGCTGGCCGAGCAGGCCGGGGTCCTCTCCACTGGCGGTGGCCAGACCGATGCTAAAGCGCACCGGCTCGCGGATCCCCAGCTCCCTGAAGTCGTGCCGCTCCAGTTGTTGCAGGCAGCGGGTGGCGAGTTGCTCGGCCTGTTTATGGTTGGTGTTGAGCAGGTGGATGGCAAACTCATCGCCGCCGAGACGGTAGTGGTGGTCGCCCTCCTGCAGTACCTGGCGCAGTGTGGTGGCGATCTGCTGCAGCACCCGATCCCCGACATCGTGACCGTAACTGTCGTTAATCGCCTTGAAGTGGTCACAGTCAATGAGAATGACCGAGAGCGAGAGGCGCTGACCGCGGATCAGCTGTTGCAGCCGCTGCCAGTCCTCCTCGTAGGCGCGACGGTTGGGCGCCCCGGTGAGGGCGTCGTGGTGGGCCAGCTTCCACAGCTCGCGGTTTTTCTGATCCAGGCTGTGGTTCATCTGCTCCAGCTCAAGCTGGTAACTGACGATGGAGTTGCGCAACAGCTCGAACTCACTGACGCAAAGGGGACGTGACAGCGGTGACGGGGTGTGCCCGCCGTTGCCGCGACGCAGCGTATCGATGTAGGCGGAGAGGTTGCGCAGCGGGGTGTGCAGCAGATAGGAGGTAAGGAGGTAGGCGAGGACCAACAACAGCAGTGAGAGCAGCGCATAGCGCAGCAGGGTGTCGGCCATCAACTGTTCCAGCTGTGCCGTCTCGGCGATGGGCATGGCGGTAAAGCGGGTTTGGGCCAGCAGCTCGTCGACGCTGGCAAACGAGGCCGGTTGTGAGGGGTAGCGGATGCTTGGCGCCTCGATATAGACCAGGTGGTTGAGGGCGGGCAGTGCCTGGCGGAAGTCCATCTTGATGCCGAGGTGGCCACTGCTTTGGTCAAGCTTCCCCTTGCCGCGTAGTGCGGAGAAGCCGTAGAGGTAGGGGCGCCCCTCCTCTATCCGGATAATACGTTCCTGCGTTGGCCGTTGTGGTGGCAGCCCGCCCTCGGTGCCGGGCTGCAGAGTGCGTCCGTGCGCATCGTAGAGCGCCACGGCAACCACATAGTCCGGGGTGTAGCCGGCCTGCATGGCCCGGTTGCTGCGCCAATACTCATAGAAGGTGGGGTCACCCAACTGCTGGTAGACCTCCTCCCACAGGCTCAGACGGGTGGTGATGGCCTGCAACGCCTCCTCCACCCGGCGTGCGGCGGCCGCCAGCTCCTGTTGTGCCGCCTGCAGGCGACCGGCGTCGGCCAGGCGGCTGATCTCCTTGCTCTGGTGGAGCATCCAGCCGCCGATCAGGGCAAACAACAGGGTGGCGACGGAAAAGAAGCCGATGAGGTAGCTGGCGATGGGCAGCGGCAGCCACCGCTGCAGGGGCTTGGGCAGGCTCATGGGTTCAGTTCCGCCGCCCCATCCAGCAGCGCAATGATGGCGTCCTGAAAGTCGAACTCCTGTGGCCCGGTGAAGTTGTGGGACGCCCCCTCGATCACCGTCAGTGGCAGGGTGGTGGCCCTGAGCGTGGCCCCCCACTCGGGCGGTAACCAACCATCGTCGCCACCGAGGATCAGGTGCAGTGGCACGGGTGACTGGTGGAGTTGCTGCAACAACCACGGGGTAGACCACTCCATATAGCTGAGATAGGCGGCGCTGGGGGCGATGTAGTTGTTGCGGCAAAAGGCCAGCGTGTAGCGGTGAATGGCGTTGGGAGCGTCGTGCAGTCGCCGCCGCGCGCTGGCGAGTTGCTGGCGCGTCGTCTCCGGGTCTCGCCAGTCGTCGAAAGGGCCGATGGCGGTGGCGATAAAGTAGTCCACCGCCGGTTGTGGCTGGGTGCCCAGGTAGCTGAGCAGTCGCATGCTGCCGCTGCTGTGGCCAATCGCGGCGATCCGTGAGTAGCCCCGTGCCGTGAGCCAGGCCAGCCAGTCGGCTATCTCGCGGTTGCCGTCGGCCACCGAGTGGTTCTGTACCGCCTCGCAGTCAAGGCCGTTGTGGCGCTGGTCGATATTCAGGGTGAGGGTGGGGGCGAGTACGGTATAGCCGTTGTCGGCGAGCGCCTCGGCGATGAGCTGGATGGTGCTAAAACGATAGGTCTGCAAAAAACCGTGCAGTAGCAGGACGGCCGGCTTGCTCTCCTCGCCGGGACGAAAGTCGGCGAGCGCCCGGTTGCCGCTGGAGAGGGGGGCGACGATCTCCTCGGCCATGGTGCCGCTGCCGCCTAGCGTCAATAGCAGCCATAGCATGCTGCGGATTAACGGGGATCTGCTCATCGTCGCGCTCACTTAAGGGTGGTGTGTCACTCGCCTCCCTGCCGTGATGTGTCGCCTGGCGACACCGGACACAGAGCATAGTACGAATCGAGCATGGGGGGGAAGTGCTCGGGACGAGATCGCACTGCTTCCTGTGTGGAAATTATGCGGTGGTCTGCTCCATCATCATCTCGCGCATCAGAAAATAGTTGAGCGCGGTACGGATCACGGCAATCGCCCCCAGTTGGCCGATCTGCTCCCAACCAGGGGAGATCGCGGTGGCGAGAATGTCGGCCCCCAGCTGAAACTCCAGCGCCAGCGCCAGGTAACGGGCCAGTGAGAGTCGCACCGTGAAAAAGTCGTTTGTGCCGTGGCCCAGCAGGACGCGGATAAAGCCGGCAACGGCGACCACTACCCCGAAGGCGATGATCAGCGCCCCCATGGTCTCCACCGCCAGCTGCAGCCACTCGACCCCCTGAATCACCAGCCCCTCGCCGCGCTGGAACAGGGTGTGGGTCACGGTATCTGGCAGCGTCTCGTTCATGGACTCTTCCTCTCGATGGTGTTTTTGCCTTGTCGGCCGCCCTCTTCTTGTGGTGACGGGCAATGGTGCATACTCTCCGAGTATAGCGAGAAAGGATCGGAGAGGGCGCGATGGGTGAAGGCAGCATAGGTGTATTAATGCAGGCCGGCCATGAGGGGTTGGGGGTGGTGCTGCTGGTGGTCGCGTTGATGGCGGCAACCCTGTTGCACACCATGCGCGAGGAGCGCCGGGTACTCTACAACACCCTGGGTTTTTTCCTCTTTAGCGTGGCGGGGCAGTATCTGGCGGCGCTGCTGCTGGCGCTGACGCAGCAGGGGGTGGCCGTCACCCTGCGCGAACTCTTTATTATCGCCGAGGGGCTGGCGGTGATCCGCCTGGGCGGGCTCTTTCTCTATCAGGTACTGTTGCCGCTGGTGCGTCTGCGCCCGCCCAGCATTATCGAGGATCTGGTGGTGATCGCCGGTTACCTGCTGTGGGGCATGTACCGGCTGCACCACCAGGGGGTGGAGCTGAGCAGCCTCATCGCTACCTCGGCGGTGATCACCGCGGTGATCGCCTTTTCGATGCAGGACACCCTGGGCAATATCCTCGGCGGCATTGCCCTGCAACTCGACAACTCAATCAAGAGGGATGACTGGATCAAGGTCGATGATGTGGTGGGACGTATCGTCGATATCCGCTGGCGCTCCACCACCATCGAGACCCGCAACTGGGAGACGGTAGTGATCCCCAACAGCGTGCTGATGAAGAACAAGTTTTTGGTGCTGGGGCGGCGCGAGGGGCAGCCGGTGCAGTGGCGTCGCTGGGTCTGGTTCAATATCGACTACAGCGCCGCCCCCTCGCAGGTGATCGCGGTGGTGGAACGGGCGCTGCAGTCCGCCGATATCCCTGCGGTGGCGCGTAGTCCTGCCCCCAACTGCGTGATGATGGATTTTGCCGAGAGCACCGGGCGTTACGCCCTGCGCTACTGGCTCACCGATCTGGCGCTGGATGACCCCACCGACTCGGCGGTGCGCACCCACCTCTTTGCCGCGCTGCAACGGGCCGGCCTGCGCCCCTCTTTGCCGCAGCAGACGCTGCACCTGATCAAGGAGGGGGAGAAGCAGGCGGCACAGCGCCACGAGGGGTATATCGCCGAGCGGCTGGCACTGCTGCGTCCGCTGGAGCTCTTTGCACAGCTTACCGCAGAGGAGTTGCGCCTGGTTGCCGAGCGGCTGGTCTACGCCCCCTTTGCCAGGGGGGACGTGATCACCCGCCAGGGGGCGGTGGCGCACTGGCTCTATATCCTTACCGAGGGGCGGGCCGAGGTGGTGCTGGAGGCGCCGGGGCAGCCGCGCCGGGTGGTCGGCGAGATCACGGCGGGGCAGAGTGGCAGCTTCTTTGGCGAGATGGGGCTGCTCACCGGTGCACCGCGCAGTGCCACCGTGATCGCCGCCAGCGACGTGCTCTGCTACCGGCTCGACAAGAGCGGTGTCGAGGATATAATCCGTGCCCGCCCGGCCATCGCCGAGGAGCTCTCGCAGATCATGGCCGAGCGGCGCAGCGGCCTGGAGAGTGTACGCCACGACCTCAACGAGGCGTCACAACTGGTGGCGAAGCAGCAGCATCAGGGCGAGGTGCTGGCAAAGATTAAGGAATTTTTCCGGCTGTAGACGTTGGGGAGTTAGCTATGTTTACCGGTATCGTTCAGGGCACCGCCGAGGTGGTGCAGATCGAAGAGAGAGAGAACTTTCGTACCCATGTGGTACGCCTTCCCCCGGCGCTGTTGCCGGGACTGCAACCCGGCGCCTCGGTGGCCCATAACGGTTGTTGCCTCACCGTAGTGAAGATCGACGGCGACCGCGTCAGTTTCGATTTGATGCAGGAGACGCTGCGCGTAACCAATCTTGGCAAGATTCGGGTGGGCGAGCGGGTCAATGTGGAGCGCGCCGCGCGCTTTGGTGACGAGATCGGCGGCCACGCCATGTCGGGCCACATCCTCTGCGCCGCCGAGGTGACACGGGTGGTCGAGTCACCCAATAATCGCCAGCTCTGGTTCCGCATTCCAGGGCCGTGGTCTAAATATCTCTTCCCCAAGGGCTACATCGGCATCGACGGTGTCAGCCTTACCATTGGTGATGTCGCAGGCGATGAGTTCAATGTCAACCTCATCCCCGAGACCCTGCAGCGCACCACTATCGCCAGCCGCCGCGTGGGTGACCGGATCAATATCGAGATCGACCCGCAGACCCAGGCCATCGTCGATACCGTCGAGCGGGTACTGGCCGAACGTCAGCCATAAAAAAAGGGGCGGTTCCTGCGAACCGCCCCCCCTTTAGAGGCCACCAAAGATGGCGCGGTTTAGAACTTGAAGTTCACCCCGGCATAGATGGAACGGCCCATCCCCGGTACCGGGGTGCCCCAGAGGATGTCACCACCGGACATGGTCTTGCCCTCGCCCATGTAGGTGCCGCCCAGCGGATGGTTGTAGAAGGTATCCAGGGCGTTCTCGATGCCGACATCGAAGCGCACCTGTTTCCAAGTGTAGCTGCTGCGCAGATGGAGCAGTTGGTAGGCATCAGTCTGCATCTCGTTGCGGGTGGCGGAGACCTCGGTCTTCTCATCCACCAGCTCTACCTCGACGCTGTTGTTCCAGCCGCCACTACGCTGATTCACCGCCAGTTTGGCATTGAGCGGCATCATGTTGTAGAGGTTGTCGCCGGTATCCTCGTTTTCGCCGCGAACGTAGTTGAGCATGCCGGTAGCGGTGAAGTTGCCGTACCCGGTGTTTTTCGCCAGCGGGAAGTGGCCTGAGATATCCAGACCGTAGATACGGGCGGACTCGTTGACGAACTTGAGGTAGACAAAGGTGTCCGTTGCCGTGAGGTTGGCGGTACTGCAGGCAGAACTGGTGGTTCCGGTAGCCACATCGTCGGGGCCGCAACGCTCGACGTCGATGTAGTCGGTGACGTAGGTGTAGTAGGGGGTCACCTTCACTCCCCAGCTCTGCTCTGCACCATCGTGCCAGTCGAAGGTGGCGCTGACGGTGTGGGCGATCTCGGGTTCCAGCTCCAGGTTGCCGACATAGCCATTGCCATCACCGGCCCAGTTGATCATGCGCATCGACATGCCGTTGGTTGACCAAGTGTAGCGCTCGTAGAGGTTGGGTGAACGGGTCTTCTGGGCAAAACCGAACTCGACGGTGCGGTTGGCGTCGGGGGTGAAGCGCGCCAGTGCGGTAAGGTCGATGTTGTTATCGGTCTTGGCACGGTCGGCGTTGTTGAAGGCAGCCGCCTCGTGGATGTACTTGTTGGCGATCATGGTGTTGAAGGGGGCAATCGATGTGCTGGTGGCGTAGCCCTGCACCTCGTCGGCATCCATCGCCACCTGCTCATAGCGCAGGCCGAACTGGGTCAGCCACTGTGCATCCCACTGTGCCTCCCACTCGCCGAAGAGCGCGGTGCGATCGCGCTCACCATCGTTGATATTGACGAAGGTCTCGGGCCACATCCCCTTGCCGGAGGCGTCCCACCAGTCGTTCAGGCGGTATTGCTGCAGCTCGCCGCCCACGCGCAATGTATCGCGTGCCGAGAGGGCAAGTTCACCCTTGAGCAGGGCGCCCGTGTTTTTGCCCTCGGTGTCCATCGGCATACCGCCCGCACAACCGCTGCTGCCACCGGCAATTTCACAGGGGATGCCATCATCCGCCGAGGTGGCGCCATACCAGAAGAGCTTGTCATCAAAGAACTGCATGGCGTGGCGGGTGCGCTCGTGATAGGCGCGTGCCTCCAGGGTGCCCCAGTCGAGCTGGGCGGTGTGGTTGAGGTTGATCTGGGTGCTGTCGTTGCCGGTCATGTCCATGCGCTGGTTGGTCCACCCCTGGTAGGGGATGTCTTGCATGCCGACCTTCAGCTCGGTCAGGTGGTTGCCGTTGAGCATGGCAAAGCCGAGGGAGCGGTTGGTGCTTTTGTACATGGAGGAGCCGACTTCATCGCTATCGATGGCGCTGTCACCCACGTCATTGACATAGATTTGGGCTGGGTCCTTGAAATCGTCGCTGGCGGTGTAGTTTTCCGACTCGGTGGTGGAACTGCTGTAGGTCAGGCTGTACTTCTCGCTGGCGGCGGTGGCCGTCAGGTTGTCGCCGTGAGCATTGCCGTTGCTGCGCACGAAGAGGCCCACCTCACCGGTGAAGAGGCTCCCCTCGCCCGGCTTGGCAAATTTTGGTGCGGGGGAGTCGACCAGGATGGTGCCGCCGATGCTGTCGCCGCCGACACTCACCGGGGAGATGCCGGCAAGCACGGTGGCGCTCTCGACGTTACTCGGATCGATGTAGGAGAGGGCCGGGTTCATGTGGTTGCCGCAGGCGGAGATGAGATCCATGCCGTCGACCTTGATGCGCAGGCGGTCATCGGCCAGGCCGTGGAGCACCGGCAGGCCGGAGACGCCACCGGAGCCCTGGATGGTGAGGCCGGGGACATTCTTCAGCAGGCTGGCGGTGTCGCTGGTGGCCGGGGCGAGGGATTGCAGGGTCTCCGTAGCGACCGCCGAGGCGTTGAGCGGCGCGACTTGCGTTGGGGCGGTAACGGAGATGGTCGGCAGTTGTGCCTCTTCGGCAACGGCGGTGCCGTGGACGGTAGCGGCGATCAGCGTGGCGAGCAGGGCGCGCCGGCGGGAGAACGGAGGATGCATGCTGTTGGTTCCTTTGTTGTTAAGTGTTGAGAGCAAGATTCGTGAACGGGTTCTCAAAATGCAAAAACAAGGCCAATACGATAGGTTGCTGATTTGTGAAGGCATTGTATGGACGGAGGGAAGAATGGAGGGGCGTTGCTGTGTGAAATCACCCAACGGGTGGTGAGAAGACATAATTCGGCTTTCATATCGGCCTGGCGGTAATGCTCAGGCGAGATACTGCACCAGCTCCAGTAATAGCCGCACCGCCCCCGCCACCGTCAGCGCCACCCC
>JAPHSX010000011.1 GCA_026196575.1 Gammaproteobacteria bacterium
GCTACCACCTTTTTGCAGCGACACATTCTGTGCGCGAGCTCACACCCGTGCGCCGCCATGACTGCTTTAGTTGTACACAACTCACAATAAAAAAGGCACACGGATGAGGTACAACCGCCCCCCACCAAGCGGCTTTACGCTGATTGAGCTAATGGTCACCCTGGCGGTAATGGCCATTGTGCTCGGCATCAGCGCGCCCAATATTCAGCAGTTTATTCGCGACAGCCGCATTACGACCCAGACCAATGAACTGGTCGGCCTGCTCAATCTGGCACGCAGCCAGGCGATTCACGAGGGGCATCGCAGCGAGGTCTGCACCAGTAGCGATCAGCAACAGTGCAGCAACGGCGGCTGGGCCGACGGCTGGCTGGTGTGGGTGGATCGTAATGACAACAACAGCCTCGATGCGGACGAGGTGGCCCGCATCGGCGGGGCGATCAGCACCCATAGCGCGGCACAATCACGCAACAGTGCCGATGCCGGCTTCACCCACATCACCTTCACACCCACCGGCTTTGCCGCGCTGGGCAGCGGCATCGCCTTTGCCACGATCACCCTGCACCCCCTCGACTGCAGCGGCCAGCAGGGCCGGCGCATCACCGTCAATGCCAGCGGTTCAATGAAGACCGTACACACCGGTTGCACGGGGTAGCGCCATGACCGTCTCACGCAAAGAGCAGGGCTCCGGCTTCACCCTAATCGAGGTACTGGTCACGCTGCTGGTGCTTTCGATCGGCCTGCTGGGTCTGGCCGGGATGCAGATCACTGCCTTGAAGAACAGCCACGGCTCATCGTTGCGCAACCAGGCCACCGCCCTCTCCCAGGAGATCGGTGAGCGCATACGCAGCAACCGCGCTGACGCACAAAGCGGTGCCTACGATATCGCAGTGGGGGCGCTGCCCGCCGACAGCCCCGATTGCGAGACGGCCCCCTGCAGCGGCAGCGAAATGGCGGCCTATGACCTTAACGAGTGGAAGGCGGCCCTGACAAACCAGCTACCCGCCGGCGACGGGGCGATCACCCACAGCGGCGGCCTGCTAACGGTGCGGCTCTTCTGGGATGAGCGCCGCAACGACGCCACGGGCACCGGCTGCGACCCCGACAATCCTGCCGATCTGGCCTGCTTTGAGATGAGTTTTGTGCCATGAGTCATCCAGCCCACCCAGACCGCCCGGCAGCGCCAACCACACAGCACGGTTTTAGCCTGATCGAGCTAATGGTCGCCCTGGTGATCGGGCTTATCCTGCTTGCCGGGGTGTTACAGCTGTTTCTCGGCAGCAAACAGACCTACCGCACCCAGGAGGCGTTGGGGAGGGTGCAACAGGAGTCACGCTTCGCCTTCGCCACCCTGTCACGCGAGTTGCGCATGATCGGCTATCAGGGCTGCGCCGGCAGGGCCAGCCTCGCCCCCAACGTCATCGCCGACCGTGACGGCGATGACATCGCCGATCTCCCCTTCGGCAACACCACCCCGCTCCAGGGTTTCGATGGCGGCAGCGGCTGGCTCAACCCCACACCACTGCCGCGCATCGCCGGCAGCGATGTCATCAGCTTTCGCTACGCTGACGGCAACCACGCACGCCTCAGCGGCAACATGGCCAGCGACAACGCCAACATCCAGCTCACCCACAACCCGGATCAGCTCCAGGCCGGTGACCTGCTGATGATCGCCGACTGTCTCACCGCCGATATCTTTGCCGCCAGCTCGGTCTCCCAGTCCGGCGGCAACAGCGAGGTCACCATTGCCCACGCCACCAATCGCAATCTGGATAACCGCCTGAGCAAGGCCTACGGCCCTGACGCCAGCGTGATGCGCGTGCGCCACCACAGCTACTTTGTCGCCACTGAAAACGCCACCCCCGGACTCTATCGCATCGACGGTGATGGCAACGCCATGCGCCTGGTCGAAGGGGTGGAAGATATGCGCGTACTCTATGGCGAGAACACCGACGGTGGCAGCAGCCGCCTGGCCAACACCTATCGCCGCGCGGCGGCAGTAAGCGACTGGTCGCGGGTGGTGGCGCTGCGTCTGGCACTGCTGTTGCGCACCGACAGTGCCGTGGCGGGTGCCCCGCAACCCTACTCCTACCGCTATTTTTCCGCTGCCGCCCCGACCGACCGTTTCCTGCGCCGTGAACTGGTGCTTAGCATAAACCTGCGCAACCGCATGCCATGAGGAGTCCGGTCATGATCTCCCCAACACTCAGGAGCCAGCAGGGTGCCGCCCTCATCATCAGCATGCTGCTGCTGACCGTACTGACCCTGCTCAGCATCAGTGCCATGAACAGCGCCGCACTGCAGGAGCGCATGAGTGGCCACCTGCGCGATAGTCAGCTCGCCTTCGAGTCGGCCGATGCGGCGTTGCGCGATCGCGAACAGTGGCTCGATAACCAGCCACAACCGCCTCCCCCCTGCGCCAGCGTGGCCGTTGGCTGCGAGCTGTTTGATCCCGCGGCACTCGATGCCCTGGAGAGCAGCGACGGCAGCCCCTGGTGGCGGGCCAGTGACAATAGCTGGTGGCAGCAACACGGCCTCGACTTTATCGCCAACGGGCAGGATCTGCCACAAAGCGCCGACGATCCGCGCAGCGTGATTGAACTGCTGGAGCGCGTGCCCGACAGCCTGGTGATCGGTGTGGCGCCGCCCAGCAGCCGCACCTACTACCGCATCACCGCTCGTGGTGTCGGCGGCAGCCTGTGGGCACAAACCGTGGTGCAGAGCACCTTCGTCAAACAGACAGATTAACCGGGAGCCGCGCCATGGACTCATCACCTCACCACACAAAACCGCTGCGCCTCGCGCTGGCCGCCGCCCTGTTCAACGGCACACTCCAGGCCGCCCCCCTCACCCTCAGTGACAGCCCGCTCTACCTCGGCAACAGCGTCGACCCCAACGTCTTCTTCGAGGTGGACGACTCCGGCTCCATGGACTGGGAGGTGCTCACCGCGCGCCACTGGCATTTCTGCAGCTACACCAGTGCCGGTTGCGGCTGGGAGGTGGACAACGGCCTGTGGCGCAGCCACACCGGCAGCAGCTACCGCTACTTCGAATATCTCTATCCCAATGGCGACAACGCCTACACGACCGGCTGCGACAGCGGGCGCGGCGCACTCTATAGTTGCGACGCCGCGCTCGACACCAACACCCCCTATCTCAACGACTGGCGCGTGCTCTCCAGCGCCGTCAATGTGCTCTACTTCAACCCGGCGATCAATTACGCGCCATGGGAGGGCCCCTGCCTGAGCGACGGCAGCGCCTGTGCCAATGTCAGCTTTAGCGCCGCCCCCAGCGACCCCCGCGAGGGCACCAGCGGCTATCTCCTGCGCCGCGACCTCTCCGGTTTCAGTTTCGAGCTGTGGCACGATGACCACGGCTTTGCTGGCGCCGCACCCACGCCAGGCGGTGCCAGCGCCGCCGCCAATGGCCGCGTCGATCTGTGGGACAGCCACAGCCGCATCCGCGTCAATGCCAGCGACGTCACCGTCACCACCACCCACTACGCTCCCGATGTCTCCGGCCTCAACCCCAGCGTCACCATCTCGACTGTGAGCGATGGCGGCACGCTGCCCGACGGCACCCTGCTCAATCTCACCACGATGCGGCAAAATATCGCCAACTGGTACAGCTACCACCGCAAACGCGCCTATGTGGCCAAATCTGCCATCGCCGCCGTAATACAGGGTCGCCCCGACTTTCGCTATGGTCTGAGCGTGATCAACCAACCCGCCACCCTGTTTCAGGAGGTACCGGGCGCGGCCGTCACCGACCACAGCGCGCACAACCATACCCTGCTTACCCGCCTCTTCACCTTCAACTGGCCCGCCGCGGGCACGCCGCTGCGCCGTGGCCTGGAGAACGTGGGGCGCTACTTCGACAGCTACGACAGCACCCCCAATCTGGGGCGCAGCAACCCCATCATCCATACCTGTCAGAAAAACTTCAGCATCCTGCTGACCGATGGCTACTGGAACGGCAGTGCCCCGCTCACCGCCGCCATTGCCGACAACGACGGCGACGGCATTAACGACACCCTGGGAGATGTGGCGCAGTACTACTACGGAAAGGACCTCAGCCCCTTCGCCAATGAGGTGCCCGCCGACCCCTTCGACGATGCCGCCCACCAGCATCTCAGCACCTTTACCGTCGCCTTCGGCGTGGCGGGCAACCTCATCGACAGCGACAACGACGGCTGGCCCAACCAGCCGCTGAACGCCAGCGACAACTGGGGAGACCCCGCCAGTTGCAGTGACTGCCCGCCCAAAATCGACGATCTGTGGCATGCCGCCTACAACAGTCGCGGCACCTACATCTCGGCCGACACCCCCAATGCGGTGGTAGAGAGCCTACAGGCAGCACTCAGCAACATTACCAACCGCATCAGCTCGGCCACCTCGGTCAGTCTCAACAGCAGCCAGCTGCAGACCGACAGCCTGGTATTCCAGGCCCGCTTCGACAGTGGCGACTGGCACGGCGAGCTGCTGGCCTACCAGCTGCTGGCCGATGGCAGCGTTGCCACCACCGCGCTGTGGAATGCCGCCGAGGCGATCCCGGCGGCGGCCAACCGCCACGTGCTCAGCCACAATGGCAGCCAGGGAATCACCTTCCGCTGGGCCAATCTCAACGCCGCGCAACAGGCCGCACTCAATACCCATGACAACGGCACTGTTGACGGTCTGGGCAGTCTGCGCCTCGACTACCTGCGCGGTGACGGCAGCCAGGAGACGCGCCTTGGCGGCCCCTTCCGCTCACGCCCGGTATCGGTGCTGGGAGACATCGTCCACTCCTCACCGGTCTTCGTCGGCGCCCCCGCCCTCCACTACCCCGACAGCTGGGGCACGGGGGCGGCGGAGAATTGCAGCGGCTGCGGCTACTCGGCATTTCGCAGCGCCAACGCGGCACGTCCGCCAATGGTCTACGTCGGCGCCAACGACGGCATGCTGCACGGTTTTGCCGCCAGCAGCGCGGACCATGGCGGCGAACGGCTCGCCTATATCCCGGGAATGGTGTTACCGAAACTGGGGGCACTCAGCAACCCCGGCTATCTCCACCAGTACGGGGTGAACGGCACACCCACCGCGGGGGATGCCTTCTTCACCACTGACCAGGCCTGGCATACGGTGCTGCTGGGCGGCCTCAATGAGGGGGGGCGCGGCATCTATGCCCTCGATATTACCCATCCCGCCAGCTTCAGCGAGGCCACTGCCGCCAGTACCGTGTTGTGGGAGTTCAGCAGCGATGATGACCCCGACCTCGGCTACAGCTTCAGTCAGCCGGCGATCGTGCGCCTGCATCACGGCAAGTGGGCCGCCATCTTCGGCAACGGCTACAACAACAGCGGCAGCGGCCATGCGGTGCTCTTTGTGGTCGATATCGAGAACGGGCAGCTGCTGCGGAAGATCGATACCGGCAGCGGCAGCACCACTACCCCCAACGGTCTCTCCAGCGTCGCCCCGGTCGACACCGATGGCGACTTTATCGTCGACACCCTCTACGCCGGAGACCTGGAGGGGCAGCTGTGGAAATTCGACCTCTCGGCCAGTCAGCCAAACAGCTGGGGGATCGACAACCTGGGGGGCGGCCCATCACAGCCGCTGTTCACGGCGATTAACGCCAGCGGCCAGCGTCAACCCATCACCAGTCGTCCCGAGGTGGGACGCGGCCCCGGCAACCGGGATCTGATGGTCTATTTCGGCACCGGCCGCTATCTGCAGAGCAGTGATCTCAACAACACCGAGCGGCAGAGCTTCTACGGTATCATCGACCGCGACGCCCCGGTGGCGGGTCGCACCAACCTGTTGCAGCAGAGCATCACCTACCAGGGGGTGCAACTGGGCTATGAGCTGCGCACGACCAGCAACCACTTCCTCTTTGCCCATCACGACGGCTGGTATATGGATCTCATCGACCCCGCGGCAGCCGAGCCAGGCGAACGGGTGGTGTCGAATCCGGTTCTGCGCAACCGGCGTATCATCTTTACCACCCTCATTCCCGCCACCGGCGCCTGCTCCTCCGGCGGTAGCAGCTGGCTGATGGAGCTCGACGCCTGGAGCGGCAGCCGCCTGCAAGACCCCTCGCCCTATGACCTGAGTGCGAATCCGATCACCGACCTCAACGGCGACGGTACAATTGACGATACCGATGTCGCCCTCTGGGAGGCCCAGCACAGCGGCGAGGAGGTCGCCCCCTTCGACCTTAACGGCGACGGTGAATTTAACCAGGACGATATGCTCCACACCGAGGACACCAATGGTGACGGCGTGGTGGACAGACATGACGCGGCCCGCGCTCCCAGCGGCAAGCGTTCCAATGAGGGGATCATCAACACCCCCGGCATCATCGCCGACGGCGAGCAGGAGATAAAATACGCGGCGGGTTCCAGCGGCCGTATCGAAACCACCACCGAGAACCCGGGGGCCGGCGGCTACGGACGGCAGTCGTGGCGACAATTGCGATAGAAGGAGACCACACCATGCAGATACGAAAAGAGGCTTTTACCCTGCAACTGCTGCTGGCACTCCTGGCAGGTGACGGCGTCGCGGCGGAGTTGGGTGTGCTGCGCGCCATCACCGCCGATGGGGCACAGCTGACCATTGACGAGGGGCGCTATCGGGCGAGCCCGGCCATCCGCCTCAACAACCTCGGCGCCGGACTCAACAACATCAACGACGCGGTGGTCGGCCAGCCGGTACGTTTCACCCTCGACAGCCAGGGACGAATTGACGAGCTGTGGCTCTACCCGTCCCGCGCCGATGAGCGCCAGCGCCTGGGTATCCAACTGGGAGCGGAAGGACAATGAGGCGGGGGGGCGGTTTCACCCTCATCGAGCTGATGGTTGCCGTGACCATCATCGGCATTCTCGCCGCCATTGCCTATCCCGGCTACCAGGACTACCTGCGCAAGAGCCGCCGCGCCGATGTCATGGGTACCCTAACCAGCTTTGCCGCCGCCATGGAGCGCCACTACACCCAGCACAACAGCTATCTGGGTACGGTCCAGGGGGAGGTGCCCGGCGCGCCCATTGCCTCACTGTTCGCCTCACAGGCCCCGGTGGACAGCGGTCAAAAGTCGTATAACCTCACCATACAGAGCCTCGGTGCCGGCAACTTCACCCTGCGTGCCACCCCGATTAACGCCCAGCAAGGCAACGGCTATCTGGAACTGCTCTCCAACGGCGCACGACACTGGGATCGCAACAACAGCGGCGCCATCGATGCCGATGAGCGATGCTGGGAAAGTCGTTGCAGTTGACGCTTACTGAGCAACACTCTGGGCGTGGGGATAGAGCAGCGCCTCGATACGGTCAAGCAATTCGTTGTTATCGAAGGGCTTGGCCAGAAAGCCGTTGGCGCCGATCTTTGCGCTCCAGTACTCCTCGGTGGGCTGGGCATTGCCGCTGATAATCAGCACCGGCAGACGGGCGATCTCCGGGTCGCTGCTCTTGCGGATCTGCCGGGTCGCCTGAAAACCGCTCATCCCCGGCATCACCACATCCATTAGCACCAGGGCGGGACGGTGGGTGGCAATCAGCTCCAGTCCGGTTTCGCCATCATAGGCGGAAAGGGTCTCGTAACCATACTTGCGCAAGATGCGTGAGAGCATGACGTGAACGGTCTTGGAGTCATCGACGATAAGGACCTGGGTGCCCGGATTGGGCCGCAGACGATCAGGCTCTGCCGGTGGCTGCTCCACCACCGCGGGCGCTGCACTCTCGGCCTGCACCTCGCGCCGGAACAGCCGGTTAAAGCCAAAACGCTTGATCTCCATACATTCCACCCCATACCGCACTATCGTGCCTTATCCGGGCGGGACAAACCCGCCTCTCTCGTTATCTGTTGCGCCTCGACTATACCCCATATGACGCACGATGGCAGCCGACGGCGCCGTGCCACCGCGGATAGAGACAACCCCAGGGCCAAACACTGTGGCTGAAGCGCCCTTCATCCCGGCCCCGGTCGCCCCCTCACCCCGCGATTCCGGCAGGGCCAATTTTTTTCGCCCACCCCGCGACATTTTCAGGTAAAATGTCGCACTTTTCGTCGTGGGGGTTGAGCCAAGCCGCCTTCTGTCCACCACGAACAGGAGGCCAGCGGCGGCCAGATACCCCGCCTGCCCCGATGAATCCGGCCTTGCTGTGAACCGTACAGCGGCTGTTACAAACTGAATTTTTTAAACTTGACCAGAGTACGACTATGACTGACCTAACTCACTACCGTAACATCGGCATCTTTGCTCACGTGGATGCGGGCAAGACCACCACCACCGAGCGCATCCTCAAGCTGACCGGCAAGGTTCACAAGCTCGGTGAGGTACACGATGGTGAGGCGACCACCGACTTTATGGATCAGGAGCGCGAGCGCGGTATCACCATCCAGTCCGCCGCCACCTCCTGTTTCTGGAAGGATCACCGCTTCAACATCATCGACACCCCCGGCCACGTTGACTTCACCATCGAGGTCTACCGCTCGCTGAAGGTGCTCGACGGCGGCGTCGGCGTCTTCTGCGGCTCCGGCGGCGTGGAGCCGCAGTCCGAGACCAACTGGCGCTATGCCAACGAGTCCGAGGTGGCCCGCGTCATCTTCGTCAACAAACTCGACCGCATGGGTGCCGACTTCTACCGCGTCGTCGACCAGGTCAAAAACGTGCTGGCCGCCCGCCCCGTGGTGATGACCCTGCCGATTGGCATCGAGGAGAACTTCAAGGGTGTGGTCGATGTGCTGACGCAGAAGGCCTACATCTGGGACGACTCCGGCCTGCCGGAGAACTATGAAATCACCGAGATCCCCGCCGACATGGTGGCAAAGGCCGCCCAGTACCGCGAGGCCATGATCGAGACCGCCGTCGAGCAGGATGACGACCTGATGGGCAAGTACCTGGAGGGCGAGGAGCCCTCCATCGAGGAGATCAAGCGCTGCCTGCGCAAGGGCACCATTGCCCTCGACTTCTTCCCCACCTACTGCGGCTCCGCCTTCAAGAACAAGGGTATCCAGCTGGTGCTGGACGGCGTGGTCGACTACCTGCCAAGCCCGACCGAGGTCACGCCGCAGCCCGAGGTGGACCTGGAGGGTAACGAGACCGGCAACTTCGCCATCGTTGACGTCAACAAGCCGTTCCGCGCCCTGGCCTTCAAGATCATGGATGACCGTTTCGGTGCCCTCACCTTTACCCGTATCTACTCCGGTCAGATCAAGAAGGGTGACACCGTACTCAATAGCTTCACCGGCAAGACCGAGCGTATCGGCCGCATCGTGGAGATGCATGCCAACGACCGTATCGAGATCGACGGCGCCCAGGCCGGCGACATCGTCGCCCTCATCGGCATGAAGAACGTGCAGACCGGTCACACCCTGTGCGATCCGAAAAACCCCGCCACCCTTGAGCCGATGGTCTTCCCCGATCCGGTGATCTCCATCGCCGTGGCACCGAAGGACAAGGGCGGCGCCGAGAAGCTGGGTATCGCCATCAACAAGATGGTGGCCGAAGATCCCTCGTTCCGCGTCGAGACCGACGAGGACAGTGGCGAGACCATCCTCAAGGGGATGGGCGAGCTGCACCTCGACATCAAGATCGACATCCTCAAGCGCACCTTCGGCATCGACGTCAATGTCGGCAAGCCGCAGGTGGCCTACCGCGAGTCGATCACCAAGCGCATCGAGGACAGCTATACCCACAAGAAGCAGTCCGGTGGTTCCGGCCAGTTCGCCAAGATCGATTACATCATCGAGCCGGGCGAGGTCAACAGCGGTTACACCTTCGAGTCCACCGTCACCGGTGGTAACGTGCCGCGCGAGTTCTGGCCGGCAGTCGAAAAGGGGTTCCGCTCGATGATGGGCGAAGGCGTGCTGGCCGGCTTCCCGGTGCTGGACGTCCACGTCAACCTGACCGACGGTGGCTTCCACGCCGTTGACTCCTCGGCCATCGCCTACGAGATCGCCGCCCGCGGTGCCTTCCGCCAGTCCCTGGCCAAGGCCGGCCCGCAGCTGCTGGAGCCGATCATGAAGGTCGACGTCTTCACCCCCGACGACCATGTGGGTGACGTTATCGGCGACCTTAACCGCCGCCGCGGCATGATCCAGGGGCAGGACTCGGGTGCCACCGGTGTGCGCATCAAGGCCCAGTGCCCGCTCAGCGAGATGTTCGGCTACATCGGTGACCTGCGCACCATGACCTCCGGTCGAGGCCAGTTCTCGATGGAGTTCGACCACTATGCAGCGTGCCCGAACAACGTGGCCGAGGCGGTGATCAAGGAGACCAAGGAGCGTAAGGCAAACGCCTGACCCTGAGGTTGGCGGGCTGTTTTACACCCCGCGCCAAGAGAGCCCGAACCCCGGTTCGGGCTTTTTTTTGCCCAATCGCCGGATGGCGACAAGGAAAATATTGACACGGCAACGTATCGGTATTATTCAGTCACCCAATATTTCTTTCAACGAGAGAGTCGCAGCGTGAGCAACAACAACCTTCTCTGTAAATACCTTGAGGCCGGCGCCAAAAGTTCGGCTGTGGTGCTCGACCCTGCCCTGCACACCGGCAATGAGCAGACCATCTATCTGTACCACCAGCAACGCAACCAGATCATCGAATACCGCCGCGACATCGTCGAGAGCAAGCTGCGCGAGTTGACCGCCGAGGAGGCGAAGGCCATCAAGACCCTGCAACAGGCCTATGCGCAGGCGCGCCCCGGCTTTACCCCGCGCGGCGCGGCGCTCCTGAATATTCCGGAGAAGGGCACGGCACCGGCCAAGGCCACCCCCGCCCCGGCACTGCGTGAGGATGACGACAGCGACGACCCGGACTTTGTCGACGACAGCACCCTGCTCGATGATGACGAGGATGAAGATGAAGAGGAGATAGAATAGTCGGCACCCAGCTCTGCCAGGCTGTTAACAGGCTGTTAGAATAACCGCCCGACCCGCCACCCGGAGCACGACCGACACCATGCCTATCACCCACGCCATCGCCCACCACCTGAGTCGCACCACCGAGGGGCCGGCCCGGCTCTCGCTGCGCGCCGAGGAGCTGGCCACCGAGGGGGCAAACGAGGCGCTGCTCGGCAAACTCAAGGGGAGCTTTCTTGCCCGCATCAGCCGCGAGCACGGCTCCTTCTCCAGCGAGGGTGAGGGTGCGCTGCTGGCGCGCCAGCTGCAGCAGTTTCTCGACGGTGAGCTCGACTTCATCACCCTCAGCCGCGACTTCACCAGCGCACTGCAGCGGGCTCTGGATGCGGCAAAGATCGAGCTCGACGCCCATCTCCTCTTCTTTGTCGAAAAATCCTTCGACCACCACCTCTTCACCCTCTTTATCGCCCGCCAGAGCGCGTCGCTGACCCTCAATCAGGAGCTGGAGATCACCCCCAGTTACGCCATCGACAGCGGCCCCTCCCTGTTCGGTATCAAGGTCGACCTTATCGAGTGGCGCGAGCGCCAGCACTACGCCTACCTCTCCCTGATCGCGCCACGCGGCAACCCGCCGTTAAGCGAGGCGTTCTACCAGCTCACCGGCTTTGGCAACGGCATCGACAAGGAGGCGGCCACCCTTGCCTTTCTCGAAGGGGTGGACGCCTTTGCCCGGGAGGTGCCGCCGGAGCAGCAGAAGCGCTATCGCGACCAGGTGGTGGAGTATTGCGTGGCACAGGAGGAGCAGGATGCACCGGTTCGGCTGACGCAGCTGGCCCAGGCGGTGGAGGGGGTCAATCCCGAGGAGTTCGTGCGCATCGTCGCCCGGCACACGGGAGAGGCAGATGGGGCACAGGGCGAGGAGCTGGTGCTCGACCGGCGCAGCCTGCGCCGCTACGTCAAGTTTGCCGGGCGCGAGAAGGATCTGGCGATCAGCTTCTCCTCCTACCAGCTCGATGAACGGGTGCGCTACAATGTGGAGAGTGACACCCTGCACATCAGCGCTATTCCCGCCGCCCTGCGCAAGCAGTTATTGGGGCACCTCAAGGGGGAGTGAACGCCCACCAACAGCACCGCGCTCAAGACAGTACGGAGCCCATGATACGGTCAGGAGACAGGCTTGAAATCAGAACGCAAGGTGATCGGCTGGCGTGAATGGATCGAACTCCCGGAGCTGGGGATCCGCTTCATCAAGGCCAAGGTGGACACCGGGGCGAGAACCTCGGCGCTGCACGCCTTCGAGCTGGAACGTTACCTGGAGGGCGCGGTACCGATGGTGCGCTTCGCCCTCCATCCGGCACAAAAGCGCACTGTGCCACGCATTGACTGCACCGCCCGGATCATCGACGAACGTATGGTTACCGACTCCGGCGGCCACCGCGAGAGGCGCGTCGTCATTACCACACCGGTACGCATGGGTGGGCAACAGTGGCCCATCGAACTGACGCTCACCAACCGTGACACCATGCGCTTTCGGGTACTGCTGGGGCGCACGGCACTAGCCGGGCGCTTTCTTGTAGAAGCCGACGCCTCGTTCCTGCTGGGTCGTCCCGACGGCGCGGCCTACGAACAATTTCTCAAGGATTTATCATGAAGATCGCCATTATGTCGCGCAACAAGCGACTCTACTCCACCCGCCGCCTGGTGGAGGCGTGCGAGTCACGCGGTCACCAGGTGCGGGTCATCGATACCCTGCGCTGCTACATGAATATCACCTCCGACAAACCGGAGCTGCACTACGGCGGCGAAAATCTGGAAGACTTCGATGCGGTGATCCCGCGTATCGGCGCCTCCATCACCTTCTACGGCACTGCGGTGCTGCGCCAGTTCGAGATGATGGGGGTCTTTCCCGCCAACGAATCGGTCGCCATCAGCCGCTCCCGCGACAAGCTGCGCTCGCTGCAACTGCTCTCCCGCGACGGGATCGGCATGCCCAAAACCGGCTTTGCCCACTCCCCGGGGGATATTCAGGATTTGATGAAGATGGTGGGCGGGGCGCCACTGGTGATCAAGCTGCTGGAAGGCACCCAGGGAATCGGTGTGGTGCTGGCCGAAACGGCCAAGGCGGCGGAAAGCGTGATTGAGGCCTTTATGGGACTCAAGGCCAACATCCTCATTCAGGAGTTCATCAAGGAGGCGGGGGGGGCCGATATCCGCTGCTTTGTCATCGGCAACAAGGTGGTCGCCGCGATGCAGCGCCAGGGAGCTGAGGGGGAGTTTCGCTCTAACCTGCACCGCGGCGGCACCGCCACCCTGGTCAAACTCACCCCCAGGGAGCGTGCCACGGCGGTGCGTGCCGCCAAGGTGATGGGGCTGAATGTCGCCGGGGTCGATCTCCTGCGTTCGGAACGCGGGCCGCTGGTAATGGAGGTCAACTCCTCACCGGGGCTGGAGGGGATCGAGAGCGCCACCGGCAAGGATGTGGCGGGGATGATCGTGGAGTTCATCGAAAAGAACGCCAAGCCCCACCACACCCGCACCAGGGGGCATGGCTGACATGTCAGAGCTTATCATTGGCGGACAACGGATACTCCCCGGCGAACACCACAACATTGACCTACCGGTGGCCCTGCTCCACACCCAGACCCCGCTCAGTATGCCGGTGCAGATCCGGCGCGGGCGCAAGGAGGGACCGCGCCTCTTCATCAGCGCCGCGATTCATGGCGATGAGCTGAACGGGGTGGAGATCATCCGCCGCCTGCACCAGCAAAAGATCCTCTCCCGGCTGCGCGGCACCCTCATCACCATCCCCATCGTCAATGTCTACGGGGTGATCCACCACTCGCGCTACCTGCCCGATCGCCGCGACCTCAACCGCGTCTTTCCCGGTTCGGAGAGCGGCTCGCTGGCGAGCCGCCTGGCCCATCTTTTCATGCGCGAGATCGTCGCCAACTGCACCCACGGCATCGACATCCACACCGGCGCCCTGCACCGCAGCAATCTGCCGCAAATCCGCGTCAACCTGGCCGATGCCGATACCGAGCGGCTGGCCCGCGCCTTTGGTGTGCCGGTGATCATCAACTCCGACCTGCGCGACGGTTCGCTACGCGAGGCGGCCAGCGAACAGGGGATCCCGATGCTGCTCTACGAGGCGGGCGAGGCGCTGCGCTTTGACGAGATGGCGATCCGCGGCGGGGTGAAGGGGGTAATTAACGTGATGCGGGTGCTGGGGATGCTCCCCCACAGCCGCACCCGGGTGAAGACACCGGTGGAAACCCACATCGTACGTTCCTCCTCCTGGGTGCGGGCACCGGAGAGTGGGGTGTTTCGCGCCTTCACCGCACTCGGCAAACAGGTCAAGCGGGGGGAGGTGCTGGGGGTGGTCGACTCCCCCTACGGCAACAACGAGGTGGAGGTGATCGCCGCCAACGCCGGCATGGTGATCGGCAGAACCAGCCTCCCCCTGGTCAATGAGGGGGATGCCCTGTTCCACGTTGCCCGCTTCGAGCAGGTGCGCGATGCGCTGCAGCAGATGGAGGCCTTCCACGAGCACCTCAGCGAGATGCCCACCGAAGAGCCCTATCTGGAGCCGCCCATCACATAAAAACGGTTAGCGCGACGGCTTGAC
>JAPHSX010000068.1 GCA_026196575.1 Gammaproteobacteria bacterium
CAACCAGCAACCAGCAACCAGCAACCAGCAACCAGCAACCAGCAACCAGCAACCTGTCCTGTACAGGACATCGTCTGGAATTTTTAACGAATCGGGATTTATGAGCATGGATATTAAAGAGTACATGCAGGGGCTGGGCAGGCAGGCGCGTGCCGCCTCCCGCCAGATGAACCGGGCCGGCACCAACGCCAAGAATGCGGCGCTGCACGCCACGGCCGACACGCTGGAGGCGGGGATGGCGACACTGCTGGCGGAGAATGAGCGCGATCTGGCGGCGGGACGGGCCGCCGGCCTCGATGCGGCGCTGCTGGATCGCCTCGCCCTCAGCGAGGAGCGGGTGAAGGGGATGGCCGAGGGGCTGCGGCAGATCGCCGCGCTGCCCGATCCGGTCGGTGAAATCAGTGAGATGAACTACCGCCCCTCCGGCATTCAGGTGGGCAAGATGCGGGTGCCGCTCGGCGTCATCGGCATCATCTACGAGTCGCGCCCCAACGTCACCGCCGATGCGGCGGCGCTCTGTCTCAAGTCGGGCAATGCGGCGATTCTGCGCGGCGGCTCTGAGGCGGCCCACTCCAACCAGGCGATCGCCTCCTCTATTCGCCAGGGGCTGGAGGCGGCCGGTCTGCCCGCCACCGCGGTACAGGTGGTGACGACCACCGATCGCGCCGCGGTGGGGGAGCTCATCACCATGAGCGAGTATGTGGATGTGATTGTGCCGCGCGGCGGCAAGGGCCTCATCGAGCGCATCAGCGCCGAGGCACGGGTGCCGGTGATCAAGCACCTGCACGGGGTCTGCCACGTCTACATCGACGACGAGGCGGACCTCGACAAGGCGATCGCCGTCGCCTTTAACGCCAAGACCCACCGCTACGGGGTGTGCAATGCGATGGAGACCCTGCTGCTGGCCGAGGGGATCGCCGAGCGGGTACTGCCGGAACTGGGCGGCATGTATGCGGAGAAGGGGGTGGAGCTGCGCGGCTGCGCGACCAGCCGCCGTATCCTCGATGCGGCGGGTATTGCCACGCTTGCCGCCAGCGAGGCCGACTGGGACGAGGAGTACCTGGCGCCGATCCTCGCCATTCGCGTGGTGAAGGGGCTGGACGAGGCGATCGACCACCTGCACGCCCACAGCTCCGGCCACACCGAGTCGATCGTCACCGAGAACATCAGCCGCGCCCGGCGCTTCCTTGCCGAGGTCGACTCCAGTTCGGTGATGGTCAACGCCTCGACCCGCTTTGCCGACGGCTTCGAGTATGGCCTGGGGGCCGAGATCGGCATCTCCACCGACAAGATCCACGCCCGCGGCCCGGTAGGGCTGGAGGGGCTCACCTCACAGAAGTACATCGTCATCGGCGATGGCCATATCCGCCAGTAGGTGAAGGGAGGGGTAATGGGGAATCAGGCCAGGCTGCTCTGGTTGTTGCTATTGTTGCCGCTGCACGCCGCCGCCCTGAGCCTGGGTGATCTGGTGGTCCATTCGCTACCCGGTGAACCGTTGCGTGCCCACATCCCCCTCACCCTGCTGAGTGATGAGACGCTCGCCGAAGTGCACGTCACCCTCGCCACGGCCGAGGAGTATGCGCAGCGTCACCTCCCCCGTGACGCGATGTTGCAGGGAGTGCAGCTGGCGCTGCTCGACAGGGGGGCGGGAGAGGGGCGCCTGCAGCTCTTTGGCGAGCAGCCCTGGCAGGGGGATGGCGCACAACTGCTCCTTGTCATCGACTGGTCGAAGGGGCGGATGGAGCGCCACTATCAGCTGGCCGCGGTGATCCCCGAGGTGGCGCAGACCCCGCTCTACGTCGAGGTGGCGCGAGATGAGACCCTGGACGGGATCGCCATGCGTCTTGCCAAGGGGCGCAACCGCAGCTATCTGCACATGATGTATGCCCTCTTTCTGGCCAACCCCGAGGCCTTCTACCGGGGCAACATGAATAACCTGAAGGGGGGCGCCACCCTGCGGGTACCTACCAATGAAGAGCTCTATCGCCTCACCGATCGCGAGGTGTTCGCCGGCATTCGCCAGCACTATCTGCAGTGGCAGCAGTTGCGCGAGGGGAGCGAACCGTCTGGCAGCGAGGCGGGCGCGGCACTGGCGGGGATGAGTGGCGAGCAGGCGGCGGGGCTGAACCTCGACGGTGATGCCGCCACCCTGCAGCAGCGGCTGGCGCAGCTGGCCGCCGAGGGCGAGCGGGTGCGCCAGGAGAACGAGGCGTTGCGCCAGCGCCTGCAGGCACTGGAACGGCGCATGCAGAGTGTCGCCGGACAGGTCATTGAGTATGCCGACGGCGGTGCCCTGGTGCTGCCCGCAACGCCGCCTGCGCCAGCGGAACCTCCGTCCCCTGCCGCGAAGGGCGCGGCGGGGCTGCCCGCCACGGTTATCGTCGCCGCCATCGTCTTGGTGCTGCTCTTCGCCCTCTATCTCTGGCGTGCCGCGGCCACCCGCGCCGGGAAGTCCCCCCTTGAGTGACGCCGGGCTGGAGCCGATCGGTATTTTCGGCGGCACCTTCGACCCGATCCATTTCGGTCACCTGCGCCCGGCGCTGGAACTGCAGGAGCAGCTGGGGCTGGAGTCGGTGCACCTTATCCCCTGCAATATCCCGCCCCACCGTGGGGCGCCACATGCCAGTGGTGCCGCGCGCCGTGCCATGGTTGAGCTGGCGATCGCCGGCGAGCCGGGGCTGCGGCTGGACGGGCGTGAGCTGGCACGCCCCGGCCCCTCCTACATGGTGGAAACACTGCACTCGTTGCGCGAGGAGTATGGGGCGCAGCGGCCCCTCTGCCTTATCATCGGCGCCGATGCCTTTCTCACCCTCCCCAGCTGGTACCATTGGCAGGAGTTACCGCGGCTGGCCCATATCGTGGTGGCGCACCGCCCCGGCTGGGTAGTGGATGAGGCGCAGCTGGATGGGGCGTTGCGCCCGCTGCTGCAGCAGCACCGCCTGGAGGCGGCGGCGCAGCTGCGGGCGTCTCCGGCGGGCGGGGTGCTGCTGCAGCGCGTCACACAGCTGGCCATCTCGGCGACCGGGATCCGGGAGCGGGTGGCCGCCGGTGGCAGTGCCAACTACCTGTTGCCGCAGCCGGTGTGGGACTATATCCGACAACACAATCTCTATAGAAGTGAGTGAATGAACGCAGATGAACTGAAAGATGTGGTGGTAGCGGCCCTGGAGGACCTCAAGGGTGTCGATATCAAGACCCTCGATGTGCGTGGCAAGACCAGTATCACCGATGTGCTGGTGATTGCCGCCGGTACCTCCACCCGTCAGGTGAAGGCGCTGGCCGACCATGTGGTGGAGCGGGTGAAGGAGGCTGGCCTGCAGCCGCTCAGCGTGGAGGGCGAGCGCGAGAGCAACTGGGTGCTGGTCGACCTGGGGGATGTGGTGGTGCATGTGATGCTGCCCGAGACCCGTGACTTCTACAATCTGGAGAAGCTGTGGGGCGATGCGCCGACAGAGGCCTCTCTGACGGGCGATAACAGCCGCTGACAAGACCCGCTGACAAGCCCCGTTATCTGATGCACATCCACCTTCTCGCCGTCGGTCAGAAGATGCCCCGCTGGGTCGAGGAGGGCTATGGCGAGTATGCCAAGCGCCTGCCCCCCGAGTGTGCCCTCAGGCTGCAGGAGATCCCCGCCGGCAAGCGTGGCAAGGGGGCCGATCTGGCCCGCCTCACCCGCCTGGAGGGGGAGCGGATGGCCGCTGCCATCCCCAAAGGGGCGCGAGTGGTGGCGCTGGAGGTAACAGGCAAACCCTGGTCCACCGCACAGCTCGCCGCACGCCTCGACTACTGGCTGGGCGAGGGGCGTGATGTGGCCCTGCTGGTCGGCGGTCCCGAGGGGATCGAGCCCGCACTCAGCGCCCAGGCCGACGAGCAGTGGTCGCTCTCGCCGCTGACCCTGCCCCACCCGCTGGTGCGCGTGCTGCTGGCCGAACAGATCTACCGGGCCTGGAGCATTCTCAAGGGGCATCCCTACCATCGCTAAGACTATTTCGCGCCTTTGCGCCTCTGCGTGAACCCTGTTTTATGAATAGCCCTCACGATATCTACCTGGCCTCGGCCTCACCCAGGCGACGCGAGTTGCTGGCGCAGCTCGGCGTGGCCTATTCCCTGCTCAGGGTTGATGTGCCGGAGCTGCGCGATCCTGCCGAGAGCCCGGAGGAGTATGTGCTGCGGGTGGCGTTGGCCAAGGCGCGGGCGGGATACGCCCTGCTCGATGCCAATGAGGCGAGGCCGGTGCTGGGGGCAGATACCGAGGTGGTGCTCGACGGCGAGGTGCTGGGCAAGCCATCTGGACGTGAGGAGGCCATCGCCATGTTGCAGCGCCTGGCGGGGCGCGAGCATCTGGTGTTGAGTGCGGTCGCCGTGGTGGGAGGCGCGCGGGAGCAGAGCCGCCTCAGTGTGAGCCATGTCCACTTTCGCCAGATAGGGGATGATGAGGCGTTGGCCTACTGGCATACTGGGGAACCCAAGGGCAAGGCCGGGGGCTATGCGATCCAAGGGCGTGCCGCCATCTTCATTCAACGGCTGGAGGGGAGTTACTCCGGGGTGATGGGGCTGCCGCTCTACGAGACAGCGCAGCTGCTGATGCAGTTTGGTATCGCCCCGTTAGGGCAGGAACAAAAATAGGTTCGAGGAAGTTTCATGAGTGAAGAGCTGCTGATCAACATCACCCCGCAGGAGACGCGCATCGCCTATGTCGAGAACGGCATGCTGCAGGAGGTGCATATCGAGCGGGCGCGCAAGCGTGGCCTGGTGGGCAATATCTATCGCGGCAAGGTCTGCCGGGTGCTGCCGGGGATGCAGGCGGCCTTTGTCGAGATTGGCCTGGATCGCACCGCCTTTCTGCACGCCTCCGATATCCTCTGCGAGGACGACACGCTGGAACGCAGCGAGTGCTCCGAGCAGATCAGCACCCTGCTGCGCGAGGGGCAGGAGGTGACGGTACAGGTGGCCAAGGACCCACTTGGCACCAAGGGGGCGCGCCTCACCACGCATATGTCGATCCCCTCGCGTTTTCTGGTCTATATCCCCGGTAGTGATCACATCGGCGTGTCGCAGCGCATCGAGAGCGAGGAGGAGCGTGAGCGGCTGAAGGCCATTGTGCGCGAGCGCGCCCCCGGTGTTGCGCCCGGCGGCTTTATCATCCGCACCGCCGCCGACGGGGTGGAACGTGAGGCGCTGGAGCGCGACATCCTCTTTCTCAACAAGCTCTGGAGCGAGGTGCAGGAACGGGTCAAACAGGGGGGCAACGGCCACCTGATCCACGAGGACATGCCGCTGGTAATGCGCACCATGCGTGACCTGGCCGATGCCGATGTCGAGAAGATCAGTATTGATTCGCGTGAGACCTTCCTCAAGGTGCATAAGTTCGCCACCAAGTTCATCCCGGCCCTCGCCGAGCGCATCAGCCACTATACCGGCGAGCGCCCCATTTTCGATATCTACGGGATGGAGGATGAGATCCAGAAGGCACTGGAACGCAAGGTGCAGCTCAAGTCGGGGGGTTACCTTATCGTCGATCAGACCGAGGCGATGACCACCGTCGATGTCAACACCGGCGCCTTTGTCGGCCATCGCAATCTGGAGGAGACCATCTTCAAGACCAACCTGGAGGCGGCGCAGGCGATCGCCCGACAGCTGCGGCTGCGCAACCTCGGTGGCATCATCATTATCGATTTTATCGACATGGAGGATGCGGAGCACCGTCGGCAGGTGTTGCGCGCACTGGAGAAGTCGCTGGAGCGCGACCACGCCAAGACCCACATCAGCGAGGTCTCCTCCCTGGGGTTGGTGCAGATGACGCGCAAGCGTACCCGCGAGTCGCTGGAACATGTGCTGTGCGAGAGTTGCCCCACCTGCAACGGGCGCGGCACGCTGAAGACCCCGGAGACGGTCTGTTTTGAGATCTTCCGCGAGATCATGCGCGAGGCGCGCCAGTACGATGCCCGCTCGATGCTGGTGCTGGCGGGGCAGGAGGTGGTGGACATGCTGCTCGATGAGGAGTCGACCAGTGTCGCCGAACTGGAGGAGTTTATCGGCCGCCCCATCACCTTTCAGGTCGAATCGCTCTACACCCAGGAGCAGTTTGACGTGGTCCTGATGTAGGGGGCCCCCCCTGCGCAGGAACCTTATTCCCATGGCGGTGGCAAGAGCGGGCAACCATGCGGCACATCAGTAGGCTCAAGACCATTCTTTGGTACGGCGGCGTCGGCTTGCTGCTGCTTCTGGCCGTCGCCGTTAGCCTGTTTCGCCTCTACTTCGCCTCGGTTGCGGAGTACCGGGCGCAACTGGAGGCGCTGGCGGGCGGCTACCTCGGTCAGCCCGTCACCATCTCCGGCATGGATGCTCGCGTGGTCGGCATCTCCCCCACCGTGATCCTGCGCGAGGTTGCCCTATTGCAACGGGGTGATGAGGCGCTGCTCACCCGTTTTGCTACGGTCTCCATCGTCCTCGATCCCATCGCCTCGTTGCGCAACGGTGCGCCGATCATTGAGCTGGTCGTCAGCGGCGCCGACCTGGAGGTGACGCGTTATCGCGACGGCACCTTCGGCGTCGAGGGGGTGGCACTACCTGTGCGCGAAGAGAGGGGCGCAGAGGAGGGGGGTGACGGGGCGGAGGTGATTGAGACGGGCAAGGCACTGGGTGGCTGGTTCCTCAGCCAGAGCCGTCTGGCGGTGCGTGACAGTCGCATCGCCCTGCACAATGAGGCGAGTGGCGAGCGCTTCAGCTTCGAGAATGTGGAGCTGGAGCTGCGTAATGACGGTGCGCGCCACCGCCTCAACGGTTTTGTCCATCTGCCGAAGGCGATCGGCAAGGAGTTGCGGCTGGCGGCGGAGATCGAGGGTGACCCGCTGCAAGGCCAGGGGTGGCGTGGTGACCTCTATGTGAAGACGGTGCGGTTGCAGCCGCGCCAGTGGCTGCGGCAGGTGGCGTGGCAGGGGAGTTCACTGCGCGAGGGGCGGCTGGATCTGGAGCTGTGGGGACGCTGGCAGCAGGGCAAGCTGGAATCACTCACTACGCGGCTGCACGCCTCGGATCTGCTGCTGGCGCGCGGTGAGCAGCGACGTGCCATCCCCCTTCTCGCCGCTGATGCCCGATTGTTGCGCCAGGGTGATGGCTGGCGTCTCGATGTGACCGATCTGCGGCTGCGCCACGACGAGACGGCGCCACTGCCGATCCGGCTGACGCTTACCCGGGATAGTAGCGAGCTTCTCCTGCAGGCGGATCGGCTACAGCTGGAGACGGTCGCCGCGCTGCTCCCCTTTGTGCCGCAACTCGACGCGCAGTGGGGGGAGAGGCTGCGGCAGATGGACCCCGGCGGTGTGGTGATGGGACTCCATTTGCGCCAACTCGCGGGGCAGCCGTTCGAGGTTCAGGGAGAACTGCAGGGAGGGCTATTGCACCCCTGGGAGCGGCTGCCGGGGGTGAGCGGCCTGAATGCGGCGTTCCGGTTTAACGGCGTGGATGGGACGGTGCAGCTGCACGGCAGCGAGCTGGCGCTGACCCTGCCGCGGCTCTTTCGCGAGCCCATCGTGTTACAGCAACTGCAGGGGGCGCTGCACCTGCGGCGCGAGGCGGAGGGTTGGCGGCTACTCACCGACTCCCTCGCACTGGCCAACCGCGACCTGACGGCAGAGCTGGGGCTGGAGCTGCAACTGAGCGAGGGCAATGCCCCCTGGCTCTCGTTGCAGGGGCGTTTCAGTGCGCCTGACGTGCGTGCCGTGCCGCGCTACCTGCCGGCGGGGATCATGAAGGAGCCGAGCCTGCGCTGGCTGGACCACGCCTTCAAGGCGGGGCGGGTACCGGCCGGTTCGCTGCAGTATCACGGCTACCTCAACCACTTCCCCTTTAGCGAGCAGAGCGGCCGCTTCGAGGTGCTGTTCGATGCCGAGGCGGTACAGCTGCACTACCAGGAGGGTTGGCCCGAGTTGCAGCAGCTGTCCGGTGAGGTCCATTTCGATGGGGCGGGGATGTGGATCGCGGCCCGTGGGGCGCGCATTTATGATGCCCGGCTGGGGGCGACCGCCGTCTCCATCGACAACTTCCGTGCCCCCCGCCTGCTGGTGGATGGCGGGGCGCAGCTCTCGGTCGATGATGGTCTGCGCTTCTTGCGCGAATCCCCGCTGGCGAGGGATGACGGCAAGTTGCCCGCGACCTTGCGGGGAGAGGGCGACCTTGCCCTCAAGCTGCAACTGGCGCTCCCCCTCTCGGCCAAGGTGCGAGAGACCCTGCCGCTGGCGGTCAACGGCCAGATCGATTTCTCGGATAACCGCCTCGATGTCATTGAGGGGGTGACGCTGCGCGAACTGGGCGGCACCCTGCACTTTACCGAGCGGAGTTTTCGTGCCGATCAGCTGACGGCCGGGCTCTTTGGCCAGCCGACCGTGCTGGCGGTCTCAACCGCCGAGGGTGACGGCGCGCCAGTGCGGGTGGCGGCGCGCGGCAGGGCTACCCTGGCGGCGCTGCGCGAGGCGTTCAGCCTGCCTCTGCTCGACTATCTGCAGGGGGAGGCGGTGTGGCAGATGCTCCTCACCCTGCCGCGTGGCGCACCGGCCAGGGACAACGGGGCGGAGCTGCAGATACGTTCGGATCTGGATGGGATCAGTTCCACCCTGCCCGAGCCCCTGGCCAAGGGGGGAGGGGAGGAGCGCGAACTGCGCTTTACCCGCTATCTTGGCGGCGCGCGCCGTGGCGAGAGCCAGCTGCTGCTGGGTGATGATTTTGCCCTGGTGTGGCGCCAGGGGGAGGGTGGCGGAGAGGCGCTGCGCCGGGCGCAACTGCGGCTGGGCGGGGGCGATGCGGTGCGTCTACCCGAACGGGATGTGATTGAGGTGATCGGCGAGGGGGGGCGCTTGGGTCTCTCCCGCTGGCGCGAGGTGTGGCGCCAGCTGCAGGGCGAGGATGGCACCGCACAACCACCACTGCCACTGCTGGTGAAGGTGCAACGGTTGCAGCTGCTGGGTGACGCCGCCGGGGGGGAGGCGGCGCCGCTCAAGGTGGCCGCCGTGCCGACCATCACCCTGGAGGTGGGGCAGTTTGCCTATGACGAGCTGCAGCTGGGCAAGGTGGCAATGAAGATAACCCCCCGGGAGAAGGTCCTGACGCTGCAGGGGATTCATATCGAGTCACCACACTTTGCGCTAACGGGGGAGGGGAGCTGGAGCGAGGGG
>JAPHSX010000005.1 GCA_026196575.1 Gammaproteobacteria bacterium
CGACCAGGCCGGCACCAGCCCCCAGCGCATGGGGAGGGTTCCTTCTGCCTGCACCACCGGAATGATCTGCGTCGGCGCTACGTTGAACCCGGTAGGGATATCCGCCGGCCAGTCACCGAGGATATCCAGCCAATCGTGCATGGCCTGTACATGGTTGGCGAAACGTCCGCACATCCGATAACCGTTCTTTTATCCAGATTCAAAGAGTGATGCCCAAGCTACCTCGCTTTATCCCTTCAGTCCATGTTGCACACGGAAGCAGGGGACTGTCTTACTTTCTCCTGGCTGCCTGGATTCTTTCCATTTCTATTTGACATAATATACAGTGTTCGGGGTGTTAACAGATCCGGCCTCAGCTGGGGCAGGGGATCCCGCCGCACCGATCACCAGGGCCAGGGACAGAATGCCCGCGGCTGATCGGCGCAGCTGCACCGCCAGCTGGTGCCAGACCTTGGAGGCCTCGCCCGTTGTTCGTTCTGCGTGGATGTCGGCCAAAACGACGCCAGGAGGAAGATCCAGCACCCTGGCGACCCTAACCGATACATCATCGGGAAAGCACCTCTTGCCACTTTTGAACATTGAGATCATTTGCCTGGTGACACCGAGCATTTTAGATATAGCGTAGTCCGACCCCGTTTCTGTCAGCGGCCTGATTTTCTCCAGATATTCCCGCGTGTTCATCGTTCCTCACCTCATACGTACGTGACCCGTAGTCAACTATAGCTGACCGTTGTTCCACGTGGAACGGTTGCATTTGTTGACATGTCCACAATTGCTGACATAGCATGATCCCCGGTTCCCCCCGGATCCCGGCCCTGACCAAGCCCCCGGGGGGTGTGTTCAGTCCTCGCTGCACCGGGCCGGCCGCAAGGTCGGCCCACCTTCAGCGGGACCAATACAGAGGATTGAAAGATGGACAATGCACCCCGATACGAGATCGCGCCCAACCAGGGCCAGCTCAGTGAAACCCTACCCTATGCCGTGGGCTATATCAGCGGCACCTTTGACCACCTGGTCAGCCTGCACGATTCCGAGGCCTCCGCCCTGGCGTTCTGCACCCTGATGAACGAGGCCCTGGAGGCCATCCCCCACCTGGAACAGCTGTCGATCCTGGAAGAGGCCGCCGAGGCCGCCAAGGCGAAGCAGGGGAGGGCGACACAATGAAAACCGGCATGCAGAGCGAAAGCATGGACAAGGTCCGCCGCGCCATGGTGGGGGGGGGGCATCATGGAGATTAAGGAGATCTCCGCGAAGGCAGGAACCAGCATTGGCATTACCCAGCGCCACCTGGGCAAGCTGCAATCCCTGAACCTGATCCGATACGTCGCCAAGGGGAAATACTTCTCCCTTGAGCGTGAGCTGCCGCTGCGGACCCTTGGTGGCGGGGTGTCAGCATGAGCGAAATACAGACCATATCGCCCGAGCTGACCCCGGAGCAGTGCTTGGCTTTTGCCCAATTCCTGAAACGGGTTTCATTTTCCGACTACTACGAAAACGCCGTGGACAAGGACGAAGCCTACACCATGATGGCGGCCGGTGAAGAGATCCGCGCCGCTCTGCGTGAAGTGGGGTACGCCCCGCGATGATGTCCCACCCCGACCATAACGACCAATGGGCCAAGCACCTGGCGCCCGAGCCCGAACCGAAGATCCCCACCATCGTGGTGCTGTTCGCCTGGTCCGTTGTGTCGCTGGTCGGGTTCGGGCCGTTACTCTTCTGGGCCTTTGTTGTCGATCACGGTTCCAGCGAGCAACCCAGCCAGCAGCGCGACGACGTGGGTCAGTATGCTGATCCCCGTGCTGGTTTCATCCTTCAGGAAGATCAGCGCAATCGCTGTTGCGAAGATCAACCCCGTTACGATCATGGCGAAGCCCAGCCGCCACAGAAAGCGCCGGTAATCAAAAGCCCGCTTGTCGTTCTGGTACTCCCGCCACTGGTCGAACAGTCCAGGGGCGTGCTTCATCAGGTCGTTGAGGTCTAGCGCCGTGTGGGTTTCCTTGTTGTTTTCATTCTCACTCGGGGTACTCATAGGGTTCCTTCTGGTTCGTGCTTCGAAGATGCCCAAGAATACCACGAGGGATAAGAAATAGTGTCCCTGGCCGGTGTCATAGAATCCCCCTGCCTGTCCCTGGGCAACCGCTGCGGCCATGTACCGGCCGAGCCGCGATTCTATGCCGCTTCTCCCCGCCTGGACGGGGTGACCTTCCCCAAGATCATCCAGAAGGCCATGAACAAGATCACCGAGTTCTACCGCAAGCCGCGCCTGATCCCGACCCTGGCCCGCACCACCGGCCGCACCGATCCCCGCCGCCAGAAGCGCAGCGAGCGCCGGGAGGCCTGCATTGCCATGCTGGGGGCGCTGCTACAGTACACCGACCTGGAAACCCTGCGCATCGGCCGACCAGGTGATGACGGGTTCAACGGGATCCGCATGCTGCAGCTGGCCGAGCTGGCCGGCCTGACCCTGCGCCGGGCCGAGCGGGCATACTCCGACCTGGTGCGCGCCGGCCTGGTCAAAACACACCCTATTGCCGAGAAGCAGGCGGACGGATCCTATAAGGGCCTGGCCGCGATCCGCACCCTGTCCGAGCATCTGTTCGGGGTGCTGGGCCTGGGCACCTGGTTAACCCGGGAGCGCAAACGGGCCTACAACCGGAACCGGATCCGCAAGCCGCGCCCGGTCCAGGCGGCCCGCGCCGGCCTGCAGCTGGCCGCTGCCCGTGAATCACTCGGCCCCAACGCCAGCGGCCGCCAGCACCTGGACGCCCTGAAGCAAGGCCTAAGCGCCGATCCCCCCGACTGACACCCCACAACACCCTGAATCGATCCCATACGCGCCAGCGTAGGCCCCGCCGTGCCTGGTGGCCTGTTTTCGGCCGTGGAAGTGATAATTTTCACTTCCATCCGGCCGGATATTTCCCAAATTGCAGCCAGCGGATGCAGATCCGCACCAGGTGCGGCCGTAGGCGATCTATTAAGTGTCGGGGCCTCCCGCTTTAAGTGTCGGCCATACGTACGGAACCAGGGCAGGGCATAGGGATATTTTCCTTAAGTGTCGGTCCGGGTTTCCCATAAGTGGCGGATCTAGTTCAGGGCAATCAGTACAACAAGCAGAAGGAGCGCATCCTGCGCCCCCTGCCCGGCCTCCTGCCGGGCTATGCCTGTACGGGGAACACCCAAGGGGCAAGAGCCAACGCAACACCGCACCAGGGCAAGGCCGTCTGCTGTCTACCAGGCGCGAAGCCGGGCCGGTGGGGTTTCCTGGTACGTACCACGCGAACGGGTTACACTCTCAACCGCAGCGGGGCTCTATTGGAGAACGAGCCCTTGAAAAAAGAGATACCAGCGACACCAGCCCCCGAGCGGGCACAAACCAAAATACAGCGGCTACAGGTCAAGGTAACCGCTATCCGGAAAAACCCCCTGCTGTTGCATTCCCAAGCGGCCCCCCTGGTCGCCGATCTGCTGTCTGTCTGTATGGACCTGGCCGAGCGCGTCGAGCGCCTGGAGGCCGGCCAATGAACAACAAGATCGGACACATGATGTGCCCTCTGTGTGACTGGCCGGTGATGGTCCGCGAGAACAAGCGGAGCCTGTCCTACTTCAGTTGCGACAACTGCCAGGTGCAGGTCCAGACCCGGGGCGCGGACTCGGATCAGATCCTGCGCCGGAAAATGAAACCGATCACCGACCCGGACCAGGTGCCCGACAAGCTGAAGGAGGCCGAGACGGCCCCGACCAGCCAGCCGGCCCCGAAACCCGAACCAAAACCGGAACCGGCAGGGGGGCAGGATGACGACTGGGACATCTGACCAGAAGACCGAGAAGCCACCCCTCGACCCGGCCGCGCCTCCGGAAGAGTTCGACCAGGCGGCCGAGTTCGAGGCCCTGGCCGCCGAGGCCGAGCAGCTGGAGCCCACCGACGATACCCCACCCGAGGATCTACCCCCACCGGGCCCCAGCACCGCCGAAGTGCTGGGCCAGGTGATCGGCCCGGCCTGCGCGATCCTCGCGCCGGGCTGGCAGATCCAGCCCGAAGAGGTGGAACAGCTGTCGATCAGTTACGCCGCCGTGGTGGATAAGTATTGGCCGGGCGGGGTGAACCTGGGCCCGGAGATCAGCGCCGCGCTGATCACCGTGGCGATCTTCGGCCCTCGCCTGGGCATGCCGCGCCGGCTGCCACCACCGCAGCCGGACAAGAAGCAGCAGGAACGCCCACCCGAGAGCGAGCCACCCCCCGACACCGGCGCGAAGCCGAAAGAGCCCCAGCCGGTCGGCGGCCTGGCCTACGACATGGACGCGAACAATGGCCCGGATTGATGTTACCCGCGCCGCCAAGCTGGTGGCGGTGGCGGGTGCCAGTGGGTCGGGGAAATCGGCCTGGGTGAAGAAGCAGATCGCCAGGCGGGCCCGGGTGATCGTGTGGGATCCCGATCACGAGTATCCCGGGATCCGCTGCACCACCCCCCGCGAGCTGCTGAAGGCGATCAACACCCGCAAGCGGGGAAGGATCTGTTTTACCTCCAGCCCGAAGCATTTTGATTACTGGGCCCGCTGCGCCTTCGCCTGGGGGAATTGTGTGGCCGTGGGCGAGGAGCTGGCGGACGTGACCCACCCGGGCAAGGCACCACCAGGCTGGGGCCAGCTGGTGCGACGGGGCAGGAAGCGGGGGATCACCGTGATCGGAATCAGCCAGCGCCCGGCCGAGGCGGACAAGACTCTACTCGGTAACGCCACCCTGATTCATTGCGGCCGGCTGCGCCGCGAGAATGACCGGCGCGTGATGGCGGCGGAGATGGATGTCAGCCTGGCGGATGTCTCCAACCTGGCACCGCTGGAGTGGATCGAATCCAACGAAAAGGGCGATATCCGGCGGGGAAAGCTGAAATTCTGAGTAAAAAAGCGCCCCTGTGTGAAATCTGAAAGCGTACGTAGGTATGACCTTGCCGGATTTCACCAGGGCGCTACCGTGGACCCCGCTATTTCATTATTTCCAATACAGGACACGAAAAATGCCCAATGCAAAGACCATCATCCGGATCGCCGCTGTGGCCCTGACTGCTGTTGCAGTGGCCAACCGGGTTCCGGCCGTTCGCAAGATCGTTTACGGCACCAGTTCTTAAAGGGGGCGCACATGGCACGTTTTACCCCTATTGAGCTGCCCAGCTTTTCTCCCGTCGCGGCGGGCGTAACCGTTACTCTCGGCTGCCCCACCACCCGCACCTATGAAAAGATCATCCTGAAATACGGCGGTACCTTTACCCGCGCCCAGATGAAAAACATCCGGGTCGAGGTCAACGGCAAGCCGATGATGGAGTTCAAGGACGGCGACGAGCTGGACGCGATCAACGACTACTACGGCCGCGCCGATGTCGCTGGTTATCTGACGATCTACTTCAACCGCCCGGAAATGGACTACAAGCCCGGCATGCAGAAGCTGTGCGGACTCGGCACCGCCGATGTGGACACCCTGCAGCTGCGCATTGACGTAGACGCCGGTGCTACCAATCCGACGCTGGAAGCCCACGCCGTCACCAGTGATCCCACCCCGATGGGCGCGATCACCAAGGTCAAGGCCTTCCCGGCCAGCTTCGCCACCAGTGGCGAGCAGGCGATCGACAACCTGCCACGTGGCCCGCGCATCATCGCCCTGCACCTGTTCAAGTCTGACGTGGAAGCGGTCAGCGTGGAGGTCAACGGCCGCAAGATCGCGGAGGGCATCAAGGCCCTGCACGAGCAGGTACAGAAGGAAGCCGGGCGCGTTCCGCAGACCGCCAGCGCCACCCACGTGGATTTCTGCCTGGATGGCAACCTGGCCGAGGCCCTGGTGACCGACCGCAAGGCCGGCGTGGAGGATCTGCGCATCCGTCCGACCCTGACCACCTCCGGCGCGGTTCGCCTGGTGGTCGAGTACCTGGACGGATTCCAGGGCATTTAACAGGGGGGCACTATGTCCTATTCGGATGACTACAGCCTGGCCGGTATCGACTGGAACCAGGCAATGGCCGACTCCAGCCCCTACGGGCTGGGGCCGGGTGCCTCTGACCCTGGCTACGTGGGCGACTACGGCGGCGGCTCTTATGGCCTGAGCGATATCCGCTCCGACTACCTGGACCCGCTGTTCAGCCTGTACCGCGATATCAAGATGTTTGATTACCAGACGGACCTGGCACTGGCGGGACAGCAGCAGGCGGCGCTACGGGAAACCACCAACGCCACCACCAGCCCCGGCGCGGTCCCGGGATCGCTCCAGATGTACGGCCAGCAGGCACCGCAGCAGAAGAGCCAACTGGAAGAGCTGCTGCCCCTGGCCATCGCCGGCCTGGTGCTGTTCGAGGTGATGAGCTGATGCCCCTGGTTATTCCCTGGTGGATCTGGGCCGGTGGCGGCGCTGCTGTCACCGGCTGGCTGATGTCAGACAGTGAGCCCAGCACCAGCCCGGGCAGCGGACTGGACAACGGCGTGGCGGTCAATTTCTCTCCCGGTGGTCTGGCCGTCCTCGCGGGCGGCCTGGTCGTCGCGGCCTACCTGGTCAGCAATCGGTAATGGATCCAGCAACTATTGCAGCCACCGGCCAGGTGCTGGGAGGCCTTGGAAAGATGGCCGGCCAGTCGGCCCCGGCCGTTTCTCATGCTGGCACCACCACCGTGATGGTCGGCGGCATGAACGTCCCGGATTACCCGTTCAGCGTGGCCCAGCCGACATTCCAGGCCGGGCCCCTGTCGGCCACCGTGAAGAAACCGGAGACCCTGACCGAGAAGGTGATTCTCGGCGTGGGGATCGCCCTGGTGACCGGCTACCTGGTGCGGACCATCAAGCGATGAACGGGCCGTTTCAGCGCGCCTGGTCAAACGAAATCGGCCAACGCCTGGCCCCGGCCCTGGGCGATGACCTGGCCGAGATCCGCCGCCAGGTGATGACCGGCCAGGCCATGCTGGTGGAGTGGCCCGAGTTCGGGTTAACCGTGCTACGCATGGAACACCCGGCAACACAGCCGCCGATCCTGGTGGTGGTCGCGGCGGTCGGCTTCGATATGGCTTCCAGCCTGCCCGGCCTGGCCGACCTGGCACACAAGAACGGGGCGCAGCGGATCCGCGCCCACGTCAAGAAACCCGGCATGGAAAAGCTGTTAAACCGACTTGGATTTACCCGGGGTGAATCCGTATTTTTTCGTGATATTCGAGGCTTCATAGATGGGCGGATCGTCTAGCAGCAGTTCCAGCTCCACCGAGACAGAGACCCAAAACCTGAACCTACAGGGAAATGAAGGGGTATCGGTCGCGGGTAACCGTGGCGAATTCAATCTGGACCTGTCGCAAACCGACTATGGCACCGTTGAAGCCGCCGCACAGGTGACCACCCGGGCGCTGGACATTATCGAAAATGTCACCATGCAGAACCTGAAGGCGACCGAGGCCAACTACACCGCGCAATCCAAGGAGAACCGCGACATCGCCACCAAGGCGCTGGAGAGTTCCCCCAATGCGCAGACCAGCGAGCTGATCAAGTGGGGCGTGATCGGGGCCATCGGCCTGGCGGTCGCCGCTTCCGTGGGAAAGAGCAAATGAAAGAGATCAATATTTCAGTTGGGGCCGGTGCGTCGCAGCCTGTCTACATGGAGGGCAGCGTGATCAACGTCAAGGCCTCCGGTGGATCCCTGAAGTTCAAGGGCCAGGGCTTCGAGGTGAGCCTATCGGCGGGGCAGGGGATCCGCATCAAGCAAGGCTTCGATAATTTCACCGTCGAGAACGAGAGCGCCGGCACCATCGCCGCCACCCTGGTGATCGGCACCGGTGATTTTTCTGACAACAGCCTGCCGGATGTGAGCTTTACCAAATCGGCCAACGCCAGCGACCAGGCGGACGAGAGCATAGCGGCCGGCACCGCCTACACCCTGGCCGCGAACAGCGCCCGGCGCGAGGCGCTGATTACCAACCTGTCAACCAACACCGACCCGATCCGGGTAGGGCCCAATGCCGCCGCCAACCGGGGCACCGAGCTGCTGCCAGGCTCGACTGGCACTTTTGAAACCACCGCCACGCTGAAGATCCACAACACCGGAGCCGGTGCCCAGTCGGTGGCCATCGTGGAGCTGGAGGACTAATGAGCGGTGCCACCTATTCGATACCACCAGGCGGAGTAGAACCGCGCCACCTCTCCGGCCAGCAGTCGGGAGACGCGCCGATCTATGGCTGCCGGGCCTGGGTGAACTTCAACGGCACTGGAACGGTAGCGATACGCGCCTCCGGGAATGTGTCCAGTATCACCGACAACGTGGATGGAGACTACACCATCAATTTTGCAACCGTCATGCCTGATACAGATTACTGTGTAGTGATTAGTGGGCCGGCGTTTTTTGGTGGGGGCACGGCTGGCTCAGTTCTTGGGATCAAAGATACTGGTTCAGAGGGGTCACAGAACGGCACACAGCTAAAAACGGTCTCTGCCGTTCGAGTTGGTGCGGCTAGCGCGTCCGGGGGCGGTGTTGACGTTTCAGAGTTCCATGTGGCGGTCTACCGATGAACAAGCGAATCATCTACCAAACCGATAACGGCGGCGTTGCCGTCATCATCCCCGCCGACTGCGGCCTGACCGTGCGGCAGATCGCGGAGAAGGACGTACCCACCGGCAAGCCTTTCAAGATCGTAGACCAGGCCGACATTCCGGCAGACCGCTCCCAGCGGGCCGCCTGGGTGGTCGATCCCGCTGATCTGACCGATGGAGTGGGCGCATGATTATTTCAGTCGATCCCACCCGGCTGCCTGTCCCGCAGACCGCCACCAAGCTGGCGCTGTACGAGGCCCTGAAGGCCTCCGGCGACTGGCCGGCCATCGCCAGCGCCCTGGCGGCAGACGAAGACGCCAATAACACCTGGCAATTTGCCAGCATCATCGACCGGGACCACCCCATGATTGAACAGTTCCGGCTTCTCCTGGGCTGGACCGTGGAGCAGGTAGACGACCTGTTCAGGGCGGCGCAGTGAAGCGGCCCCGCCTGATCGCGGCCGGCCTGCTGTACCTGGTCAACTGGTACAACAAGCGCCAGGCGACTGAGCAGCCGGAAACCGCGCCGGAGCAGAACACCCGGCCCGAGCCCGAGCAGCTCGACCAGGCGGCGGGCGATCTGGTGGACGACATCCTGTGGGATATGCCGATCGAGGACGCCATTGTCACCACCTGGACACCGCCGCGATCGGCGGACCCCTACCTGGCCACCATCCACGCCACCGAAGAGCGGGAAGGGATCCCCCGGGATCTGCTGACCCGTCTGCTGTACCAGGAAAGTCGGTTCCGTCCGGACATCATCACCGGCCAGGTGAAAAGCAGCGCCGGGGCCGAGGGGATCGCGCAGATCGTCCCGCGCTGGCATCCGGGGGTCGATCCCCTGGATCCAGACCAGGCGATACCCTACGCCGGGAACTACCTGGCCGAGCTGCACGATCAATTCGGATCCTGGTCCATGGCCCTGGCCGCCTACAACTGGGGGCCGGGCAACCTGCGCCGGCAGGGGTTCCAGCATGCCCCCGCCGAAACCCGCGCCTACGTCGCCCAGATCATGGGCGATATGGGCAACTTCGAGGGAGACATTTACGTATGAACAACACGTCCATGGCGCTGCTGGTGCTGGCCGGTGTGGCTGGCTGGTTCACGCTCACCGAGTACCAGAAACGGCAATGGGCCCAGCAGAACCAGATCGGGCCCACCGTGCAACCGGACCCCAGCTACTGGGACAACTTCACCCACTGGATAGGTTACCGATGAAAAACGAGATCATTTTACTGGCCATCGTGGCCGGCGGGCTCTACACCCTGCGCGAGTATGAGGATTCCATGCGCCTGGGGGCCCCGATGTTCAGCCAGCAGCTGAAGCTCCTGCGTCAACAGGATTTCTGATGAAGCTTTCGATCCTTGACCCGGAGGCCGCCGTCAATGCGGTAGGCACCGCCCTGGATAAGCTGTTCACCAGCGACGACGAGCGCAACCAGGCGGCTGCCATCATGGAGCGGCTACGCCAGGCACCCGGGGCCCTGCAGGTCGAGCTGAACAAGGTAGAGGCGGGGCACCGCTCCCGCTTCGTCGCCGGCTGGCGACCCTTCATCGGCTGGGTGTGCGGTCTCGGCCTGGCCAACACGTTTTTGGTCAACCCCTGGATCCAGTGGGTGACCGGCCAGGCGGGGCCAACCCTGCCGATTGACGTGATGGCCGAGCTGGTAATTGCCATGCTGGGCCTGTCCGGCCTGCGCACCTATGAAAAGCTGAAGGGGGCCAGCTGATGGAGGCCGAGGTGATCAAGGCGATTATCAGCGGCCTGGTCGGTGGCGTGTTCACGGGCATTGCCGCCTGGGCCGCCATTCGTGTGGAGATCAAGTACCTGCGGCGGGACGTGGACTATCTACTATTCGGAACAGACAGACGGAGTGCATCGGAATGAAGAAAAAAGGTTTGAAGGCCAACGGCCGACTGAAAAAAGGGTATCGGTTCGCCAAGGGCGGCCGGGTGGTGAAGGCCAAGAAGCGGGGGCGCAAATGAGTTACCGCAGCCTACGACGGATCATCCGCCAGGCGGAGGCGGCCGAGACCCCGAAACCCACCCCGAAGAAAGCCACCGCGCCAAGGAAGAAGGCCGCCAAGAAGAGGGCGGCCCGGAAAAAGCGTTAACCTATCGGGTGAACGGAACCACGTTGAAAAGCTCCGGCCGTGCGAACGGTTCGGGGCTTTTTTGTTGCCCGTCGCGCCGCTTCAGCTCCGCGATCATCGCATAGAGATAGGGCAGGCTGACCAGCTCGCCCGGTTCAATGCCCCAGTTGGTCGGGGTCCATAGCTTGCCCTGGCCGATGAACCAGCCCGACCAGGCGGGATCCGGGAGCCAGCCGCAGCGGCTCATGAACAGGCGATAGATCGCCGGGTGGATCCGCGACTGTCCCAGCTCCTGGCGGCGGTAGGTGCGGCGGCAGACGCCGGCCAGGTCGGCCGCCTGGTCGAGGGTGAGGCGGGCCCGCTGGCGGGCCTGTTTCAGATCATCGGGGGTGATGTGGGGTGACAAAATGTCCATGGGTGATTTCTCCCTGTTTTTTAATTATTGGAAGGTGAGATAGCGTCCGTGCTTGGGGGATCTGGAGGCGCAGTTATACGGGCGAGAGGGCGATTTCGGCCAGGTCCAGGAGATCGTCCAGAAGATCAGAAAACCACTCAGCGAGCCGCCTGCGCCTTTTAACATAATATACATTATGCGCACTACTGGAACGGGGCCGGAATCCCGGGAACCGCTCAACGGTGCGCCCCATGAGCCATTCCAGCGACTTTCTCGAAGAAGCCTGGTTGGGCAATTTGACCACTCTTCCGATTATCCAGCATCGATTCCGGCATACCAACGACCAGGCGGCGGCAGCGCTCTGCGTGTCGCCTCACACTTACCGGCGTTGCTTACAGGATCGAAAACACGATCCAACAGCGCTACGGCTCTATGTAATTCTGGCTGGATATATCCCCTGACGTGGCTGGGAAAACTGGGATATGCACAATTACGGCCGTAGAACGATCTACGAATAATCTATTCTGGTGATCCTGGGTTCGGTGACTGCTGGGGTGAGGCTTACCGCCAACTGCTTATTCTCGGCACCCTCTGTCACCGGCTGGCGCCAGTCGGTGTGTGTTTCTCCAGATAGATAAACACCCCGCTTCATTGCAGACTTCTGTAGATCGTAACTAGATGTTTGATGCCTTAGTCAACAGCAGATTTATTTTTTCTTTGTTCTCGTAGCCTTTGGCGATACTGACCCCTGGCGAGTTCCTGCATGTCCGCAACCGTGTCACGTTCATCAAGAATTTCCCGACCAAGTAAGGTTTCGATTGCATCTTCAAGGGTGACAATGCCTGCTGTCTGACCAAATTCATCTTCCACCAGCACGAGGTGTACCCGGTTTTTGATGAACAGATCGAGCAATGGCTGAACCGGCATTTTCTCAGACACTCGAAGTATTTCTTGCGCAAATGTCTTGATGGGTTCAGAGCCTTTGCCCGTACGTTCTGCTTCAAATAAATCCGAGCGTATCACTTTACCGGTAATATCATCAAACCCGTCCCCATATATCGGGATGCGGCTGAACTGGCGTGATAGTGGCTGATCGAGTGCTTCTGATACCGTCAGGTTTTCATCCAGCATGTGCACCACACTGCGAGGCGTGAGTACTTCTTCAGTGCGTATTTCGTGGAGTTTCAGAACATTTGACAAATATTCATTTTCCTGGGAAATCAGCGTGCCATCTCTCAGGCCGAGTGTCGCCAGTGCGATGATCTCTTCACGGGTGATTTCAGACGCTTCATGTCGACTGAACATCCGGGTCAGGCGCGTGGAAATCCAGACCAGCGGGTACACCAGTTTCACCAGCCAGGAAATGGTGTAGGCCGCGGGAATTGCCAGCTGGCGCCAGAAGGTCGCGCCCAGGGTTTTCGGAATGATCTCAGAGAAATAGAGAATCGCCAGCGTCAACAGTACCGCAATCAGGGTTTCCCATTTGGCGCCAAACACCTGTACCGCCTGTGACCCTACCCCGGCTGCCCCCATTGTGTGGGCAAAAGTATTTAAAATCAGGATACTGGAGAGCGATTCATCGAGCTTATCCTTAACCTGTTGCAGCATACCCCCGGCGTTTGGTCGCTCCGACTGAATTTGTTCGGTATAACTTGGCGTCACCGAGAGTAAGACTGCCTCAAGTACTGAACACAGGAATGATACGCCTATTGCGATGGCGAGGTAGAAAAATAACAGGGTCATAATGGCTTAAATTGGAACACAGAAGGAGAAGTTTAACATTTAGTGGGGCCATAGCCAGCAGCCCCGTGATTTCTCACCATTTTTCGAGTACCGGCATGAAGTTGATCAGCGACTGGCCGCTATCACCCAGCCACTGGGTCTTCAGCACCGGGTAGCCCATGGCAGTCACGATCCGGCACCATCTCCCTGTTCGGACAATCTGAATTACTGAGGCCTGTCCGTTTTACCACAAGGGAGAGGTTGGTTTTTTATCCGAAGTGATTGACTTTCATGCGGGTTTGGTTGATTTTTTCGGATACATTTCAACATGGAGGTGGTTTAGATGCGGGTAATGCCCCCGGTGGACGCGGTTGACTGCATTTTCCGCTCAAGTGCGTGAAAGCAAATTCCTTCCCTAAAACTCCTATCTCTCGATTTTTCCCGTCGTTGAGATCCTGTATCCAATATCATAGGTCACTGCTGTCCCACAAACTCCCTCTCCCTCAGGGAGATGGTTGGGGTGAGGGGATAATAAGAGTTAACTTACTGATTTTTAATATCCCCTTGTATGTTCTGTATTGCTGGGAAAGGGCGGTTTTATGTAGGCTCTTGTCTGGCCCGGTGTAGTAGTTCGATATCCCCTTGGGACTCCAAG
>JAPHSX010000053.1 GCA_026196575.1 Gammaproteobacteria bacterium
CTGCTGATCCTGCACAGCCGCTTTGACCACGGCTACTTTATTCTGCTGGCATTTATTATCTGGGGGGCCGACACCGGCGCCTACTTTGCGGGGCGTGCCTTTGGCCGGCGCAAACTGGCGCCGCAGGTGAGTCCCGGCAAGAGCTGGGAGGGGGTCATCGGCGGTCTCCTGCTGGCCTTGGCGGTGGCCGCCTTCGCCAGCTACTGGTTGCCTCCGCTGGGGGGCTATCCCGCTTTCTTTCTGCTGGTGTTCGCCACCGTACTCATCTCGGTGCTGGGTGACCTGATGGAGAGCCTGTTCAAGCGGGTGATGAATTTGAAGGATAGCGGCGGCATCCTGCCGGGTCATGGCGGGGTGCTGGATCGCCTCGATAGCCTGACCGCCGCCGCCCCGCTGTTTACGTTGGGTCTGTTATGGCTGAGTTAGTCAAGGGCGTTACGGTATTGGGCGCCACCGGCTCCATCGGGGTCAGCACCCTGGATGTGTTGGCTAGGCACCCCGGGCGTTACCGGGTGGTGGCACTCAGCGCCAACACCCAGGTCGAGCGGTTGTTTGAGCAGTGCCTGGCGCACCGTCCGCGTTATGCGGTGATGGTCGATGCCGACGCCGCTGAAAAACTGGCGCACCGGTTGCGCGCGCATGGCGCCGAGACCGAGGTGTTGAGCGGTGTCGCCGGACTGGAACAGATCGCCTCCCTGCCCGAGGTGGAGTATGTGATGGCGGCCATCGTCGGCGCCGCCGGTCTGCTGCCCACCCTGGCGGCGGCGCGCCACGGCAAGCGGGTGCTGCTGGCCAACAAGGAGGCACTGGTGATGTCGGGCCACCTCTTCATGGAGGAGGTGCGGGCCAGCGGCGCCGAGCTTCTGCCCATCGACTCGGAACACAACGCCATCTTCCAGTGCATGCCGCAAAAGTTTGCCACGGGCCTGCAACGCAACGGCGTGCGGCACATCCTGCTTACCGCCTCCGGCGGCCCGTTCCGTACCACGCCGCTGGCGGAGCTGGCGTCGGTAACCCCGGCGCAGGCGGTGGCCCATCCCAACTGGTCGATGGGGCGCAAGATCTCGGTTGACTCGGCCACCATGATGAACAAGGGGCTGGAGGTGATCGAGGCGTGCTGGCTCTTCAACACCGACCCCGCCCATATCCAGGTGGTGCTGCATCCGCAAAGCGTGATTCACTCCATGGTCGCCTACCACGACGGTTCGGTACTGGCGCAACTCGGTAACCCGGATATGCGCACCCCCATTGCCCACGCCCTCGCCTGGCCCGAGCGTATCGACTCCGGGGTGGCGGATCTCGATATTTTTGCGGTGGCGCACCTGGATTTCGAGAGGGCGGATCTGCAGCGTTTCCCCTGCCTGCGCCTCGCCATCGAGGCGATGGAGGCGGGCGGCACTGTACCGGCGGTGCTCAATGCCGCTAATGAGATCGCGGTCGAGGCCTTCCTTAACGAGACGATTGGCTTTACCGATATTGCCCGGCTGATTGAGCAGAGCATGAGAGCTGTGACGCGCCGCGAGGCCGACTCTCTGGAGACCATCTTCGAGGCGGACGGCGAGGCCCGAGAGGTGGCGCGGGCGCTCATCAAGGGGATGCACTAATGGTCGATTTTCTGCAGACCCTGCTGGCGCTGCTGGTTGCCCTGAGCCTGCTCATTGCCATCCATGAGCTGGGTCACTTTCTGCTGGCCCGCTGGTGCGGGGTCAAGGTACTGCGTTTTTCCATCGGTTTTGGCAAGCCGCTCTACCGGCGCATCTTCGGTGCGGACAAGACGGAGTTTGTGCTGGCCGCCATCCCGCTCGGCGGTTACGTCAAGATGCTCGATGAGCGCGAGGGCGAGGTGGCGCTGGAGGAGTTGCCGCGCGCCTTTAACCGGCAGCCACTGGGCAAGCGCAGTGCCATCGTGGCGGCCGGCCCCCTGTTCAATTTTATCTTTGCCATCGTCGCCTATTGGATGATGTTTGTGATTGGGGTGCCGGGCATCAAGCCGCTTATCGACACCGTGCAACCCGGCACCATCGCGCATCAGGCCGGGCTGCGTGGCGGCGAGGAGATCATCGCCGTGAATGGCGATCGCACCCCAACCTGGCAGGCGGCGATGGAGGCGATCATTCCGTTGGTGCTGTTGCAGCAACCGGTGCAGCTGACTGTGTTTAACGGCGGGCTGAGTGTCGAGAAGACGCTTGATACCGGAACGCTATCGGCGCAGCAGAAACCGGAGGAGATGGTTGAACGGCTGGGGTTGAATGGCTACCGGCTCAAGATCGCCGCCGTGATCGATGAGGTGAGCGCCGATTCGGTGGCGCAAAGTGCGGGTTTGCGCCGTGGGGATGAGATCCGTTTTATCGATGACACCCCCATCACCGACTGGTCACAGCTGGTAACGATCATTGCCGCCAATCCGGACAGAGCGTTGCGACTGGTGGTGCTGCGCGAGGGGCGTGAACTGGATATCGAGGTGCGGCCGCGCGCGCAGCAACGCGACGGCAAAACCGTCGGGCTGCTTGGGGTCTCCCCCTATGTTGACGCGGCAAAACTGGAGGCGCTGCGCACCGAATTGCGCTATCCCCCCGGCACCGCCGTTCACGCGGCCCTGAGCAAGACCTGGGATATGAGTGTCCTCACCCTGCGCATGATAAGCCAGATGATCACGGGGCGTGCCTCGGTGGAGAATATCAGCGGGCCGATTGGTATTGCACAGTATGCCAAGCATTCGGCGGTAGCCGGCACCAGTCAGTTTCTCGCCTTCCTGGCCGTTATCAGTCTTAGCCTCGGGGTATTGAACCTGTTGCCGATACCGGTGCTCGATGGTGGCCATTTGCTGTTCTATCTGGTGGAGTTGTTCAAGGGATCACCGGTCTCGGAGCAGACGGAGCTGCTTGGGCAGCGCGTCGGGATGACACTCATTTTTGCGTTGATGGTTCTGGCCATATACAACGATCTGGCACGACTGGCAGGGTAGATAAATTTTGATGCGATCTCTTTCTTTGTTTCTCTCCGCGACAGTTTTTCTCCTGCTCGGAAGCTGGCACTCCGTGGCATCGGCACTGGAGCCCTTTGTCATCGACGACATCAGGGTCGAGGGGTTGCAGCGGATCTCGGTGGGTACGGTCTATAACTATCTGACACTGGAGAAGGGCGAGACCCTCGACAGTGAGAGAGCCTCGGCGGCGGTGCGCGCGCTGTTCAAAACCGGCTTTTTTCAGGATGTGGTGCTGGAGCGCGAAGGCAATATCCTGGTGGTGTTTGTCGCCGAGCGCCCTGCCATCGCCAGTGTCGAGATCGAGGGAAACTCCGATATCCCCACCGATCAACTGCAGGCCAACCTGAAATTAATCGGCCTGAGCGAAGGCAAGGTGTTCAATCGCTCGATGCTCGACAAGATCAAGACCGAGCTACAGCGTCAATATCTGGCGCTGGGAAAATACAACGCCCAGGTACGCACCGAGGTGATTCGGCGTGAGCGCAATCGTGTCGACCTGCGCATTGTCATCGCTGAGGGGGAGGTGGCCGCTATCCATCACCTCAATATTATCGGTAATGAGGTATTTGAGGAGCAGGAATTACTCGACAAGTTCATTCTCAGCAGCAATGGTGGCTGGTTTGGTGGCGATGATCAGTACTCCAAACAGAAGTTGAGCGGTGATCTGGCCACGCTGCGTGAGCACTATCTGGACAACGGTTATGTCAATTTCCGGGTCAATTCGACCCAGGTCACGATCACCCCGGACAAGCGTCACGTCTACATCACCATCAATCTGAGCGAGGGTAAACAGTATCGTGTCAGCGAGGTGACCATCACCGGTGATACGGTGGTGCCGAAGGAGGAGTTGCAGGCGCTGATTGCGCTGCATCCGGGCGAGATCTTTTCGCGCAAGAAACTGACCGAGAGCAGCAAGAGCATTACCGATGCCCTGGGCAATAACGGTTACGCCTTCGCCAACATCAATCCTGTTCCCTCTCTCGATGAGGAGAAACAGGAGGTGGCGTTGAATTACTACATCGATCCGGGAAAGCGGGTCTATGTGCGTCGCATCACTATTAGCGGTAACAAGCAGACCGAGGATAAGGTGTTGCGGCGTGAGATGCGACAGATGGAGGGCGGATGGATTGCCAGTACCAAGGTGGAGCGTTCGCGCACCCGGCTTAACCGGCTGGGATTTTTTGACGAGGTAAAGGTGGCGACCCCCACCGTTCCCGGCACCACCAATCAGGTGGATCTCGACATCGATGTGGTCGAGCGCGAATCGTTTGGCAGCTTCAACTTTGGTATCGGTTACGGCGATGAACAGGGCTTTACCATGAACACCAGTGTCGACTGGGAAAACTTCATGGGGAGTGGGCAGCGCTTCAGCATTAATTTCAACAACAGTGATGTCGACACGGAGTACAGCATCGACGTTACCGATCCCTATTACACCATGGACGGTGTCAGTCGCAATCTCAAGATCTTCTACCGTGAGAGCGATTCGGCGACGGATACCACCGATTACACCACTGACAGTTATGGCGCGGGGCTCGGTTTTGGCGTGCCGGTGAGCGAATACGATACTGTCTCCTATCGGTTCGATTACGAACACACCCTGCTCCATACCTCCACCGACTCTTCGGCGGATATCCTCACCTTCTGTGCCGATGTCGCCAGTGAACTGGATTGTGAGTTCGGTATCTACAAGTTGGGCAGCAGCTGGTCGCGTGACACGCGTGATCGGGCCGTCTTTCCCACCCAGGGTGGTTTGCTCAGTGTAGGGCTGGAACTGGCGGTGGGTGGCAGCGATCTGCTGGGTGATGAGTTCCTCAATGCACCGCAGTTTTACAAGCTGCGGTTAAGCAAAAAACATTACCTGAAACTGGCCGACTGGGTAACCTTCGCCATGCGTGGTGAGGCGGCCTATGCCGATGTCTACGGCGACAGCAACGAACTCGCCCCCTATGATCGCTACTTTGCCGGTGGTATCCGTACCCTGCGTGGCTATGAGTCGAATCGCCTGTTCTCCACGCCAGGCACGCTGGATGAGTTTGGGCTGCCACAGGGCGGCAATTTCCGGCTGCTGGGCGGTGCCGAACTGGTGATCCCGCCGCCCTTCGATCTGGAGAGCAAGTCACTGCGGTTCAATGCCTTTATCGATGCGGGTAATGTGTATAATACTGAAGAGGGTGTCGATCTGGATGAGTTGCGTCTGACCTATGGCATTGCCATGAACTGGTTGACCCCGGTCGGGCCGCTGATCTTTAGCTACGGCTGGCCGATAAATGCCAAGGATGGTGACCGTCTGGAGAACTTTCAGTTCAGCCTGGGCATGATGTAGGGACACCGCACGCGGAGTAGGGAATGATGACACGATCATTTGTGGTATTAACACTGTTGTTCGCTATTGGCTTCGGTAATTACTGTGTGGCCGACGAACCGCTGCGCATCGCCTTTGTCAATATTCCGCAAATTCTTGAACAGGCGCCACAGGCCGACGCGGTGCGCGAAACCCTCAACCAGGAGTTTGCGGCGCGCGATGTGGCACTGGCCTCCGGTGACAAGAAACTGCAACTGCTTAAGGCACGCCTGGCGGGTGGTGCGACCGAAATGGGTGAGGAGGAGCGGCGCAAACTGGAGCGTGAGCTGCTCACCCAGGATCGCGAAATGAAGCGCAGTCATGATGAGTACAATGAGGATCGCAATATTCGCAAGAATGAGGAGCTGGCGAAGATGCAGCGCGAGATCCGCCTCTCCATCGTCACCCTGGCCAAGGGGCTCGGTTACGACATGGTGCTGGAGAGTGGCGTGATGTATGCCAGTGACAGGGTTGATATTACCGGGATGGTGATCACCCGTCTGAAACAGAATTTCGGCAAGAAGAACGGCGAAAGCAAACCGTAAATGGATTACACCCTCGGCGAGATCGCACAACGCATCGGGGCGCGGCTGGTGGGCGAGGCGGGTACGCGCATCAGCGGCGTCACCTCGCTGGAATCCTCGCGTGCCAATGCCATCGGTTTTCTCACCCACCCCCGTTACCGCAAGTTGCTCATTGCCACCCGTGCCGCCGCGGTGATCCTGCGCGAAGAGGAGTTGCCATACTGCCCGGTGGCGGCGCTGGTTTGTGACAATCCCTATGCCGCCTATGCCCGTGCCACGGCGCTGTTTGCCCCCGCCCCGGTGGAGGGTCCACCGATACACCCCACGGCGGTGATTGATGCCACCGCCCGACTGGCGCAGGGGGTGCGGGTGGCGGCCCATGCCGTGGTTGAAGCGGGTGTCGAGCTGGGGGCGGGGGTTGCCATCGGCAGTGGCTGCGTGGTCGGGGAGGGGGTGCGGATTGGCGCGGGTAGCCGCCTCTATCCCAATGTAACGGTCTATCATGGGTGCGAGATCGGGCGTAATGTTATTATTCACAGTGGCGCGGTGATCGGTGCCGACGGTTTCGGTTTTGCCAACGAGGCGGGACGCTGGATCAAGATCCACCAGCTCGGGCGCGTAGTGATTGGTGATGAGGTGGAGATCGGCGCCAACACCACCATCGACCGTGGCGCGATTGAGGATACGGTGATCGGTCATAACGTGATTATCGACAATCAGGTGCAGGTTGCCCACAACGTGCGCATTGGCGATCATACGGCGATCGCTGGCTGTGTCGGGATCGCCGGCAGTGCGGTGATTGGCAGCCACTGCGCCCTTGGTGGTGGCGCCGGGATCCTCGGTCACCTGGAGCTTGGCGACGGGGTCACGGTAACCGCGATGTCACTGGTGACCAACTCCATCCCGCACTCCGGGGTCTACTCCGCGGGCACACCGCTGGAGCCGAAGGCACAGTGGCAAAAGAACTACGTACGTTTCAAGCAGCTGGACGAGATGGCGCATCGCCTCCGCACGCTGGAAAAAGAATTCAAGCAGTTAACAAAAGAAGGTTAAAGACTTTGAGCGCAATGGATATTCAGGAGATCCTCGAACATCTCCCACATCGTTACCCCTTCCTGCTGGTCGATCGCGTGCTGGAGTGTGAACCGGGCAAACGCCTGGTTGCCATCAAAAACGTGTCGGTGAATGAGCCAATGTTCACCGGCCACTTTCCCGAACGCCCGATCTTTCCCGGGGTGCTGATCATGGAGGCGCTGGCCCAGGCCACCGGCATCCTGGCCTTTCGCAGTACCGGCAAAAAACCCGATGGCAGCTCGCTCTACTATTTCGCCGGCATCGATAACTGCCGCTTCAAGCAACCGGTGGTACCGGGTGATCAGTTGCGGCTGGAGGTCGAGGTGCTGAAAGAGAAGCGCGGCATCTGGAAGTTCAAGGCAGAGGCCACGGTGGATGGCAAACTGGTGGCTAGCGCCGAGCTGATGTGCGCGGAACAGACGATAAAATGACCCTGATTCATCCCACCGCCATTATCGACGCCAGCGCCGAGATCGCGGCTGGGGTAAGTGTCGGTGCGTACAGTGTGATCGGCCCCAGGGTAAGCATCGGCGCCGACAGCTGGATCGGTCCGCATGTGGTGATCAATGGCCCGACCCGTATCGGCCGGGAAAACAAAATCTTTCAGTTCGCCTCGGTGGGCGAGATGCCGCAGGATCTGAAATTCGCCGGTGAAGAGAGCTGGCTGGAGATTGGCGATCGCAACACCATACGTGAGTTCGCCACCATCAATCGCGGCACCGGCGTGGGTGGCGGGATCACCCGGATCGGTAGCGACAATCTGTTGATGGCCTATATCCATATCGCCCACGACTGTATCGTTGGCAATCACGTCATCCTCTCCAATAACGCCTCGCTGGCGGGTCATGTGACGGTGGCCGACCATGCAATCCTGGGTGGTTTTACCCTGGTGCATCAGTTCTGCGCCATTGGCCAGCATGTGTTTGCCGGCATGGGATCGGCGATTGCCAAGGATGTACCGCCCTACCTCATCGTGAGCGGCGCGCCGGCCGAGCCACATGGCCTCAACAAGGTGGGACTGAAGCGCCGTGACTTCAGCGATGAGCAGCTGCTGCAGATATCCCGCGCCTACAAGGTACTCTATCGTCAGGGCTTGAGCCTGGAAGAGGCGAAGGCACAGCTGCAGCAGCTGGGTGAGGAGAGTGAGGCGGTACGGCTGTTTGCTGAATTTCTGCAGCAGAGTAGTCGCAGCATCATCCGCTAAACTCACTCGCCACTCGCCAATAAAGCCGGAAAACTCTCCGGTTTTTTTATGCGCTCTCTTCGAGCATGTTGAGGGTCAGCCGGGCGATATTTTTCGAGGCGCCACTGGCCCCCAGTCTCTTGCGAATACCGGCCATGCGCGCGCGCATCGCCGCGGCACGTTGCTCATCCTGCAACAGCGGTAGCACCTCGCGGCAGATGTTTGCCACGGTGGCATCGCGCTGAATAAGCTCCGGCGCGATGCGCTCGCCGGCGACGATGTTGCAGAGGGCGATGTGGTCAAGTTTGACCAAGCGGGAGAAGACGAAGTAGCTCACCGGCGCCAGTTTGTAGATCACCACCAGCGGCACCTGCATCAGACCGATCTCCAGGGTGGCGGTGCCGGAGGCGCTGATGATGGTGTCGCAGCCGCGCATCACATCGTAGGGGCGTCCGCTGACCACGGTTATCTCCAGCCCGCTGCGGGCAATGGGTTGCTGCAACAGCTCGGCGTGGAGGGTGGAGGCGCGCGGCAGCAAAAACTGGAGCTCCGGGATCGCCTCCTTGAGGCGTGCGGCACTCTGCAGCAGCAGCGGCAGCAGGCGACTCACCTCACTGCGGCGACTGCCGGGGAAGAGGCCGAGCACGGGGCGCGACGGATCCAGTCCCAACTCCGCAAGGATCACCTCGCGGCTGTAGTGGCTTTGTACCTCGTCGACCAGCGGGTGGCCAACAAACTCCACTGGTACCCCCGCCTTGTCGTAGCAGGAAATTTCAAACGGAAAGACCACCGCCATCATGTCGACCAGCTTCTTGATCTTGAAGACCCGTTTCTTCTTCCACGCCCACACCTGCGGGGAGATGTAGTAGAGCACCCTGATGCCGAGTTCCTTCGCCGTCTCGGCCAGACGCAGGTTAAAGCCGGGATAGTCGACGAGGATCAAAAGGTCGGGGCGGTTGCGGCGCAGCTCGCTGCGCATGCGCTCCAGCACCCCCTTGAGGAAGCGGTAGTTGACCAGTACCTCGACCAGCCCCATCACCGCCATCTCGGAGGTGTCGACCAGGGTCTCGACCCCGGCGGCGCGCATCCGCTCGCCGCCGATGCCACTGAACCGGACATCGGGATTGAGACGGTGCAGCTCCTCGACCAGGCGTGCGGCGTGATGGTCGCCGGAGGCCTCCCCGGCGATGATTATGACGCGTTTGGGATCAGCCAAGCACGACCCCGCGGATCACGGCGAGGATCTCGTCGACCTGCTCGTCGGCCAGCTCGGGGAAGATCGGCAGCGACATCACACGAGCAGCAACCGACTCGGTAACCGGCAGGGTCTGACCCTTGCAGCTCTCGGCAAAGACCTGCTGCTGGTGCAGCGGAATAGGGTAATAGACGGCACAGCCAATCTCCTTGGCGCGCAGAGCGGCCATGATGTCGTCGCGCCGGTCGGTCAGCAGGGCGTACTGGTGGTAGACATGCTTGCCAATGCCATCCTCGTGTGGCGGGGTGATCCCCATATCGGCCAGCGCCGCAGAGTAGCGGTGGCCGACACGGCGGCGCCCGGCGTTGTACTGATCGATGCGCTTGAGCTTGGCGCGCAGGATCACCGCCTGCAGCTCATCGAGGCGTGAGTTAAAGCCGAGTTCCGAGTGGTGGTACTGCTTCCAGCTGCCGTGGTTACGCAGTACCCGCAGGTGTTCGGCGATCTTCTCATCGTTGGTGGTGATGAGACCGCCATCGCCGAAGCAGCCGAGGTTCTTGCTGGGGAAAAAGCTAAAGGCCCCCACCTCCCCGATGCTGCCGGTCTGCTTGCCGTCGATGTCGGCACCGAAGGACTGGGCGCAGTCCTCGACAATCTTCAGGTCGTGCTGGGTGGCGAGCGCCTGCAGGGCAGACATGTCGGCGGGCTGCCCGAAGAGGTGGACCGGAATAATCGCCTTGGTCTTCTCGGTGATCGCGGCGGCCACCTGCTCCGGGTCGATGTTAAAGGTTCTGGGGTCGATATCGACAAATACCGGTCTAGCGCCGACGTAGAGGATCGCCTCGGCGGTGGCGATAAAGGTAAAGGGGGTGGTGATCACCTCATCCCCCTCCTTGACCCCGGCGGCGATGAGACCCAGGTGCAGGGCATCGGTGCCGGAGGCGCAGCCTACGGCATGCTTCACGCCGAGATAGGCGGCCGCCTCTTCCTCAAAGGCGCGTACATTCGGTCCGAGGATAAACTGCGTCGCCTCCAGCGCGGCCAGCAGCGCGCTGTCGATCTCCTCCTTAATCGCGTGGTACTGGCCCTTCAGGTTCACCATGGGGATCATTAGTCTCTCTCCTGGAAAGTGTTACGAATTCTGCTTGAGCAGTTCGCTGATGCGAATGGCCGTGTCGAGCGCCTGGCGCCCATCCTCGCCGCTTACCGGCGGTGGGGTGTGGGTGGCGATGGCGTGCAGGAAGGCCTCGGCCTCGGCCATGATGGCGTCGGAGTTGTCGAAGATCGACTCCTCGGAGAGGATCTCGGGGATCCCCGGGAACATCTCCTTTAACCCCTTGCGGTGCACGCTCAGCACCTTGTCCTGAAAGTCGATGGAGATATAGGCGTCGGGCTGGAAGATGCGCATCTTGCGCTGCGGTTTCATGCTCACCCGGCTGGCGGTGACGTTGGCGACACAGCCGCTCTCAAAGGTGATGCGGGCGTTGGCGATGTCGTGCTCTTTGGTCAGTACCGAGACGCCGTTGGCGGCGATGTGGGCAATGGGGGAGCGTACCAGATTCTGGATGATGTCGATGTCGTGGATCATCAGATCCAGCACCACGTTGACGTCGGCGCCGCGCGGGTTGAACGGGGCGAGGCGGTGCGACTCGATGAACTGCGGCTTCGTCAGCACCGGCTGCAGCGCCAGCACCGCCGAGTTGAAGCGCTCCAGGTGGCCGATCTGCAGCACCAGGTGTTTCTGCGCGGCGATGGCGATGAGCTCGTCGGCCTCGGCCACGGTGACGGTCATCGGCTTTTCCAGCAGCACGTGGATGCCGTGCTCCAGACACTCCTTCGCCACCGAGTAGTGGAGCTGGGTGGGGACCACGATGCTCACCGCATCGACCTTGCCGAACAGCTCACGGTAGTCGGTGAAGGCCTGGGTGTGGCACTCGGTGGCGACCCGCTGCGCATTCTCGGCATTGGCATCGGCCACACCCACCAGTTCGGCACTGTCGAGGGCGGCATATTTTTGCGCATGAAAGCGGCCAAGATAGCCGACGCCGATGACGGCGGTTTTCAACGGGGTGTTCACGATAGTGATCCTGCAAAAAGAGGGCGGAAATTGCCGCGCATGTTCGCACTTAATAGGTGATAAATCAATTAGTTAATGTGATATGGCGATGCGGCAACAGTGCGTGGTGCGCCACTCGGGAGAGGCCGTTCCGGGTGCTCTATTGCACGGAGCAGGGGTGTGAGTTGAGCTCCCCTGTCTCTACCCCGTGTTGCGCATCCCCGCCGCGATGGCGTTAATCGAGCGCAGCAGCGGCTCCAGCCAGAGATCACGTTCCGCCTCGCTCAGGGCCTCATCACGATAGCGCTTGAGCAGGGTGATCTGGATGTGGTTGAGCGGATCCAGATAGGGCTCGCGCCGGGCGAGCGAGAGCCCCAGTACCGGGCTCTCTTCCAGCAGTGTTTTAATCTGCGCCACCTTGAAGATATTGCGGGTGGTCTGCTCGTATTCCGCTTTAATCAGGCCGTAGACTCGCTGTGCCACCAGCGGATCGTCGCACAGCTCGGCGTACTCGGTGGCGATACGCATCTCCGCCTTGAACAGTGCCATCTGGGTGTTGCTCAACAGGGCGTGAAAGAAGGGCCACCGCTTGTACATCTCCTGCAGCTTTTCCAGCCGCTGCGCATCCTTGCCCAGCCACTTTTTCAGTGATGAACCGATGCCGTACCAGGCGGGGAGGGTGTGGCGCGACTGTGCCCAGCCGAAGACCCAGGCGATGGCGCGCACCGAGGATTTGGAGCGATCCCCCTTCTTGCGGTGCGAGGGGCGCGAGCCGATGTTGAGCAGGCCGATCTCGGTGACCGGGGTCGCCTCATAGAAGTAGTCGAGAAAGCCCTCGGTGTTGTCGGTAAGGTCACGGTAGGTCTCCTCACCGATGGTGGCCAGCTCGTGCATCACGGCCAGATACTCCTCATTGTCCGCGCCGGGCGGCGTGATGAGGCAGCGACTCGCCTTGAGCAGTCCGGAGACCCCCATGGTCAGCTCGTAGACGGCAGTCTCCAGATTGCTGTACTTGCTGGAGAGTACCTCGCCCTGCTCGGTGAATTTGATCTCGCCATGCACCGTGCCCGCCGGTTGCGAGAGGATTGACTCATAGGTGGGACCGCCGCCACGGCCAATGGTGCCGCCGCGGCCGTGGAACAGGCGCAGTGCTACGCCGTGTCCGTTGGTGAGGGCCGTGATCTGCTTTTGTGCCTGATAGAGATTCCAGCCGGAGGCGAGAATGCCGCCATCCTTGCAGGAGTCGGAGTAGCCGAGCATCACCTCCTGGGTGTTGCCGGCACTTTGCAGCAGCACGGCGTAGATGGGGTTTTCGAGCAGCGCCTGCATTACCGGTTTGATGTGTTCCAGATCCTCGATGGTCTCGAACAGAGGACTGATGCTGATGTCACAGAACCAGCGGTCACCGTTCATCCCGGCAAGACCGGCCTGGCGGGCGAGTAGCATCACCTCCATCACATGGCTGGCGGCGTGGGTCATGGAGATGACGTAGCTGCCAAAGGCGTTGAGGCTGACTTCACGGCGCATGCGCGCCATCACATCAAAGACATCAAGGGTCTGCAGGGTGGGGGCGGAGAGCGCGGTGCGATCGATATTCAGGCTCTCGGCACGGCCGATGAGATCACCCAGCACCGAGAGGCGTTGCGGTTCGCTGAGGGTGTGGTAATCGATGGCGTCGGTCTGATTGGCCAGCAGCTCGGCCACCGCCTCGGTGTGGCGCCCCGACTCCTGGCGCACGTCGAGGTGCACCAGATAGAAGCCGAAGGTGTCGGCCAGACGGATGAGGTCGCGCAGATCGCCGTTGGCGATATTGGCATCGCCGTGGCTGAGCAGGGAGTGGTAGATCTGGTTGAGATCGGCGCAAAACTCCTGCTCGGTGCGGTAGGCGCCGTGGTGCGGGTTGCTCTCGTTACCGGCCATGCGTGCATCGACCAGATGCAGGTTTTCACGCAGGCGGTGGCGCATGATGTAGAGCTTGCGCCGATAGGGTTCGGTGCCGAAGCGTTCCGGTTTGTCGCTGAAGACTTCGGGATGGGCCGCTACGTCGCGCTCCAGGCCGGAGAGGAAGGCATCGCTGGGGGTACAGAGCAGGCTGGAGTGGGTGAGGAAGTGGCTCAGGCCGGTGATGCGGCGAATGTACTCGCGCAGGATCTCGCGGTGTTGCAACCGCACCGCCAACGCCGTGGTCTCGGGGGTGACATAGGGGTTGCCGTCGCGATCACCGCCAATCCACGAGCCGAACTTGAAGAAGTTGGGGATCCTGATCTCGGCATCGGCACCGTAGATGCGGTGGATCGCCTTCTCCATCTTGCGGTAGGTCTCGGGGATCGCACTGAACAGGCTTTCGCGAAAGTAGAAGAGCCCGTTTTTAATCTCGTCACGTACCTCCGGCTTCTGCGTACGCACCTCGTCGGTCTTCCACAGGATCTGGATGTCAGTGTGCAGCTGGCGGATGATGGCATCCTTATCTTCCTGGCCCAGGCGCGGGTCGTTGAGTCGTTCGCTGGTAAGGAAGATGCGGCGCAGGTTCTCCAGTACGGTGCGCCGTTTGGCCTCGGTGGGGTGGGCGGTGAAGACCGGCATATAGGCGAGGCGATCCAGCACCCCCTGCAGCTGCTCCAGCGTGATGCCGTCGCGGTTGAACTCGCGCAGCACCGAATCGAAGGAGCCGGTCCACAGCGGGCCGCCGCTGCGCACCTGACGGCGGCGCTGACGGTGCAGATGGGCCTCCTCGGCGATATTGACCAGGCTGAAGTAGAGACTGAAGGCGCGCACCACATGCACCAGGGTGTCGGCATCCAATCCCGCCACAAAGGTCGCCAGCTTGCGGCGTCTAATGGCATTTTCGCGTTTGCGCAGGCTCAGATACCCCTTGCGCAGGGTCTCCACCGCCTCCAGCACATGGCTGCCGGCCTGAGCCTCCAGTACCTGTCCCAGAAGATTGCCGAACAACTTGACCCGGGCACGTAGTGTCTTGTCGCTGATAACTGTCATGTGGAGCGTTTGCACCTTCAGTTTGCGTAGTCTCTGTTTTCGGACCGCCAGTGGCGGTTTACCGCAAAACACAAAGCCGGGGATTATAACCCAAATTGGGGGAGGGTTGCCTGCCTGTCAGCATGCGACGCCCGCTCGGGGTGCCGGGTGTTGTGCCATTGCGGTTATACTCGCTAAAGTTTGGCACGGACCAACTAAAAGGATGAATCATAAATGGTGTTTACGGCACAGTTATCGGCGGAGGGGCACACCGCACTGGGGCGTTCGACCGCCTGGCGGGCGTTGTACCGCCATTTCGAGGGGGCGGCAGGGGTGCATCTGCGCCGCTTGTTTGTCGATGACCCACATCGCTTCGATAAATATTCCATCCATTTCAACGATATCCTGCTCGACTATTCGAAAAATATCGTCACCGGCGAGACCATGTCATTGCTCTTCAAGTTGGCGCGCGAGGCCAGGGTCAGTGACTGGACGCAGCAGATGTTCAGTGGCCAGCCGATTAACTTTACCGAGAAGCGGCCGGCCCTGCATGTTGCCTTGCGTAACCGCAGCAATACCCCGATCCGCGTTAGTGGCGAGGATGTGATGCCCGAGGTGAACCGGGTGCTGGAGAAGATGAAGCACTTCTGCAGCAAGGTGCAGGGCGGGGCTTGGCGCGGCTACACCGGCAAGCGGATCACGGATGTGGTGAACATCGGTATCGGCGGCTCCGACCTTGGGCCGAAGATGGTCACTGAGGCGCTCAAACCCTATGCCCACGGTGCGCTGCAGGTGCATTACGTCTCCAATGTGGATGGTACCCATGTGGCCGAAGAGATGCGGCGGTTGAATCCGGAGACCACCCTCTTTATCGTCTCCTCCAAGAGTTTTACTACCCAGGAGACCCTGACCAATGCCCACACCGCACGGCGCTGGCTGGTGGAACAGCTGCACGACGAGGCGGCGGTGGCCAGCCACTTTGTGGCGGTTTCGACCAATACCGAGGCGGTGGAAGCCTTCGGTATTGATAGTGAAAACATGTTTGAATTCTGGGACTGGGTCGGTGGGCGCTATTCACTCTGGTCAGCGATTGGCCTCTCCATCGCCCTCTATTTGGGCTTTGAGCAGTATGAGGCACTATTGAGTGGCGCCCATGCCATGGATCAACATTTTCTGCGTACCCCGCTGGAGCAGAATCTGCCGGTGGTGCTGGCACTGTTGGGGATTTGGTATAGCTCCTTTTTCGGTGCTGAGACTCAGGCGATCCTCCCCTACGACCAGTACCTAAACCGTTTCACTGCCTATCTGCAACAGGCCGACATGGAGAGCAATGGCAAACGGATTGATCGCGATGGCGCGGTGGTGGACTACGCGACGGGGCCCATCATCTGGGGCGAGTCGGGCACCAATGGCCAGCACGCCTTCTATCAGTTGATTCACCAGGGCACCAAGCTGATCCCTGTCGACTTTATGGCCCCGGTGGAGACACACAATCCGCTGGGTGAGCACCACACCATTTTGCTGGCCAACTTCTTCTCGCAGAGTGAGGCGCTGATGCTGGGGCGCACCGAGGCGCAGGCGCGTGAGGAGTTGACGGCAAGGGGTCTGGCGGGCGAGGAGCTGGAGGAGTTGTTACCACATGTGATCTTCCCCGGTAATCGTCCCAGCAATTCGATTATGTTTCGCAAGCTCACCCCCTATACCCTGGGGTCGCTGATCGCCATGTACGAGCACAAGATCTTTGTTCAGGGCGTTATCTGGCGCATCAATTCATTTGATCAGTGGGGGGTGGAGCTGGGCAAGCAGCTGGCGCAGAGCATTCAGCACCGTCTGCATGATGACGAGCCGGTGGTTGACCATGACGCCTCTACCAATGGCCTCATTAACTACTACAAAAAGAATCGCTAACGCCCCGGCAACCACAGCGACAGCCCCGGCCAGTAGGTGATGATCAGTACACAGCCGAAGAGCAGGAAGAAGAAGGGGAGGGTAGAGCGGTAGAGCTGACTTACCGGGCGGTTGAAGCGGAAGCTGGCGATGAAGAGATTCATCCCCACCGGCGGGGTGAAATAGCCGATCTGCATGTTGGCGAGGAAGATAATGCCAAGGTGTACCGGATCGATACCGTAGCCAATGGCCACCGGCAGCAGCAGCGGCACCATCAGCACCAGTGCCGAGAAGATATCGAGCATGGTGCCAAGTAGCAGCAGGAAGATATTGAGCAGGATGAGGAAGGTGTATTTGTCGGAGATATTGGCGCTGATGAAGTCGAATAGCTGGCTGGGAATCTGCGCGTCGATGAGGTAGTTTGTGGAGGCGAGCGAGACGCCGAGGATCACCAGAATCGCCCCCACCATCACCATCGATTCGCGCACTATACGCGGCAGTTGCCGCAGCGGGATCTCCCGGTAGATGAAGATCTCGATCAGCAGCACATAGATCACCGTCACCGCCGCCGCCTCGGAGACCGCAAAGTAGCCGCTGTAGATCCCGCCAAGTACGATAAGCGGCAGCGGCAGCTCCCATATCGCCTCGCGCAATGCCGCCTTTGCCTCACCCCAGTCGAAGGGTTGGGTGTGGCGTACCTTGCTGCTCCAGATGCTCCAGGCGGAGAGCAGCGTCAGCATCAGCAACCCCGGCAGGATACCGGCGAGAAACAGCTCATCGATGCTCAGTGGTTTGCCCACCCCCAGCTGTTGCACGATGATGCCGTAGAGGATCAGCGGCAGCGAGGGGGCGAAGAGCAGACCGAGGCTGCCCGAGGTGGTGATGAGGCCGAGGCTGAAGTTCTCCTTGTAGCCGGCCTTCATCAGCGCCGGGTAGAGCAGGGCGCCGAGGGCGACGATGGTCACCCCCGAGGCCCCGGTGAAGGCGGTGAAGAGGGCGCAGGCGCTAAGGGCGACGATCGCCAGCCCGCCGTGCATCCACCCCAGCAGTGCCTGGGTCACCCGCACCAGACGGAGGGGGGCGCGGCTCTCGCTCAGCAGATAACCGGCGAAGGTGAAGAGCGGTATGGCGAGCAGGATCGGCATCTCGGCGAGACGGTAGAACTCGATCGCCATGATCGAGAGATCCAGCTCCTCGCGGTAGAAGCCGAGCATTGCGCTGGCGGCGATCACCGCGAACAGCGGCGCGCCGAGCAGGGCAATGGCCAGCAGCAGGAGGGCAATGGCGAGGGTCATTCCGGCGCCTCGTCTTTGCGCAGGAATAAAAGCAGGGTGAAGCGCAGCGTCATCACCGCAAATCCCAGGGGCAGGATCGACTCGGCCACCCAGGTCGGGATGTGTTGCAGCAGCATATTGCCATCTTGCCACTCACTATGGACAAAGCGTCCGCTGTGCCAGGCGAGCAGGCCGCACACCACGGCGCTGAAGAGGTGGTTGAGGCGTGCCGCGCGACGGCGCCAGAGGGGGGGGAGGTAGCGGGAGAGCAGGTCGATGCGGATGTGGCGATCCTGCTGGGTGGCAATCATCGCCCCCACCATTCCCACCCATAACACCAGCACCCGCAGGAGCGGGTCGCTCCAGCTGATGCCGCTATCGAACAGGTTGCGCAATACAATCTGCCCGCCCGCCAGCGTGATCATCAGCGTCAGCAGCAGCACCAATAGGCCGTTTTCAAGATGGCGAACGGTGTGCAGCAGGCGCGCCATGGTGGTTACGGTGCCGTCTTGCGCTGGCGAAACTCCTGCAGATGGTCCTGCAACTGTTTCAATATTGCCGGGTCGAACAGCCCCTGTTGCAGCAGCCGCTGCATGGCGCTGTCGAGGCTGGCGCGCCAGCGCTGTGTCTCGGTCTCGTCCGGCGTTACAAAGCCGATCCCCTGTTGTTGCAACGCCGCCATGGCACTCTGGTTGTCGTTGCGGTTGAGGTGGTCGAGTCGTTCGAAGACGCCACTCATCACCTGGTGGACGATCTGCTGATCCTCCGCGCTCAGTTTCTCAAACTGCTTGGCACTCACCACCATGCTGCCGTAGAGGTACATCAGCGGTGAGTCGGTGAGGTGCTTTACCCGGGTGTGCCACTGCAGGGCGATAGCCCCCATGGCAGAGCTGGCGACGGTGTCGATGAGTCCGGTCTGCAGCGCGGTGAGCACATCGGTCAGCGGCAACGAGATGGGCGAGACGCCGCTCGCCTCGAAGGCGGCACGGCTGATCTCATCACCCTCGGGCACCCATACCTTGAGTCCCTTGAGGTCATCAATACCGCCCACCGGTGACTTGGACATCAGATAGGCAAAGCCTCCCTCGCTGATACCAAAGCTGACGTAACCCCGCTCCTTCATGCCGGTCAGCAGCACCGGGTCCATCAGCCGGCGGGCGTAGTCCACCTCCGCGTAATTGTGAAAGATGAAGGGGATGGTATAGACCTGTGCATCGGGGTAGATCATTGCCAGGCCGCCGCCGGTCAGCGCGCCGCCGTGCAGTTGTCCCACCCGCATCTTGCGCAGCACGCTCTTGTCGTTGCCCATGATGCCGCCGGGATAGAAGCGAAACTCGACCCGCCCATCGGTGCGTTTATTGATCTCCTCGGCCCCGGCGCGCATCTCCTTCATCCAGCTGGTGCCGTCCGGGGCGAGACTGGCGATCTTGAAGGTGGTGGCGGCGTGCGTCAGTGGCATGGCCGTGAGCAGAAAGAGGGTGAGGAGATATCGCAGCATGGAGGTAAAAACCTTTTTAGAAATAGTCGGCCGAGGAGCGCAGTAGCTCCCGGGCCTGTCGTTGTGCCAGTACATTGCTCAGGGTATGACCGGGTACCACCACCTCGGCGTTGAGTACCTCATTTAATAGACGATCGTGCAGTGCCTGATCGAACATCATCCGCCCGTAGTGTCTGGCGTACTCCACCTTGATCATCAGGTCGCGGCCCTGCGAATGACGCAGTGCCTTCTCGAAGTGGCGCCTTGCCAGTTCGGGTTTACCGCCCAGGGAGGGGGGACGCTGCGAGTGCAGAATGCCCAGGTAGAGGTGGGCCTGCCCCTCCTCGAAATCATCCTTCAACTCGACCACGCGGTTGAGCATCGCCTCGATCTTCGGCAGGTCGGCCACCGCCGCCCAGTTGTCACTATGACGTTGAATCCACAGTGCCCAGGCGAGGGCGTAGGTGTAGAGTGCCGGCAGATGTTCATAGCGGCTTTCGCCCAGCACCGGCAGCATCTCGGTAAAGGGGCCCTGATCCACCGCGCAGAGGGCGTCCTGTTTCAGACAGATGGCGCGACGGGCGTAGCCCCTGGCCTTGCTGCTCAGACGCTGGCCCCGCTCGGCATCCTCCACAAACACCGCATCGTAGACGCTGTAGAGCCTGGCCCCGGCGATAAGAATGGTCGCGTCCCTGGGGTTGCCTTCAATCAAACTGTCCAGCAGCAACAGGTAGGCTGGAGCCCCGGCCTTCACCGTCTCCGGATCATCCTGATTGAGGATCGCGTTGGAGAGATTGTTGCCCAGACGCGAGGTGATCATCGAGGTGCAGCCGCCCAGCGTGAGCACCATCAATAGAAGCAGATGACGGTAGGGGAAAAGGTGTTTCAACGTGAGTCCGTCTACGGTTGTTTATCAGCCGCAAAGGCTAGCGCTTTTTTTCAGAACCAACAAGCAGCGGATGACCCCTATGGGTACCCGCAGGGGTGTAAAACCGCACAGAATTCAGTGGGAAAATCTTGAAGTTTGGTACCGAGGGTCGGACTCGAACCGACATGGTGTCACCACCGGGGGATTTTGAATCCCCTGCGTATACCATTTCGCCACCCCGGCAAGGGAGGGCGCATTATAGGAGGTAAAGGTAAAAAGGAAAAGATAAATGGAGCAGGCGTCGCCATGGATCTCTCCGACTACCTGTCACTTTCCAGCTGCGGTATCATGCGCGCCCTATGCAACGCACCGACTTCCATTTCGACCTTCCCGAGTCACTGATCGCCCAGCAGCCAGCCGCCGAGCGGGTCGGCAGTCGTCTGCTGACCCTCGACGGTGCCAGTGGTGAACTGGCCGATCGCCGCTTTCCCGACCTGCTTGAGCTGTTACGTCCGGGTGACCTACTGGTTTTCAACGATACCCGGGTGATTCCGGCGCGGCTCTTTGGGCGCAAGGAGAGCGGCGGTCAGGTGGAGGTTCTGGTGGAGCGTATCACCGCTGAGCGGGAGGTGCTGGCCCATCTGCGTGCCAGCAAGTCGCCGAGGGCGGGCAGTCGTCTCACCCTGGAGGAGGCCATCGAGGTGGAGGTACTGGGACGTGACGGTGCGCTGTTCCGGCTGCGCTTTGCCGGGCCGGTGCTGGGACTGCTCAAGCAGTACGGTCGCATGCCCCTGCCTCCCTATATTGATCGCGAGGCGGCCGAGGCCGACAGCGAACGCTACCAGACAGTCTATGCCAGCAAGGAGGGGGCGGTGGCCGCCCCCACTGCTGGACTTCATTTCGATGAGGCGATGCTGGCGCGCATCAAGGCACTGGGGGTGGCGTCGGCCTATCTCACCCTGCATGTGGGGGCGGGCACCTTTCAGCCAGTACGGGTGGACGACATTCGTGAGCACCCGATGCACTCCGAATATATTGAGGTGCCGCAGGCGGTGGTCGATGCGGTCGCCGCCACCCGCCGGCGTGGCGGGCGGGTGATCGCGGTGGGAACCACCGTGGTGCGTGCGCTGGAGTCGGCGGCCTGCGCGGGAGAACTGGCTGCCTACAGCGGTGAGACCAATATTTTCATCTATCCTGGCTATGAATTCAGGGTGATCGATGGCCTTGTCACCAACTTCCATCTGCCCGAGTCGACCCTGCTGATGCTGGTCTGCGCCTTCGCCGGCTACGAGCGGGTGCTGAGCGCCTACCGCCATGCGGTGGCGCAGCACTACCGTTTCTTCAGTTATGGTGATGCGATGTTTGTGCTGCCACAATCGCCGCGCCCCGGGGTGCTGGCGCCGAAGACGACTCTCAGCGAAGATTGAACTCATGAAATTCGAACTCCTGGCCACTGATCAGAGCGCCCGTCGCGGCCGCCTCACCTTTGCGCGCGGTACTGTGGAGACCCCCACCTTCATGCCGGTGGGCACCTACGGCACGGTCAAGGCGATGACGCCTGAGGAGCTGGCGGGGATCGGCGCCGAGATCATTCTTGGCAACACCTTTCACCTGATGCTGCGCCCCGGCACCGAGGTCATCGCCGCCCACGGCGACCTGCACGACTTCATGCATTGGCAGGGGCCGATCCTCACCGACTCGGGGGGGTTCCAGGTCTTCTCCCTGGGCGAAATGCGCAAGATCACCGAGGAGGGGGTCACCTTTGCCTCGCCGGTCAATGGCGACCGGGTCTTCATGGGGCCAGAGGAGTCGATGGCGGTGCAGCGGGCGCTCGGCTCCGACATCGTGATGATCTTCGATGAGTGCACCCCGTACCCTGCCACCGAGACCGAGGCGCGCCTTTCGATGGAGCTCTCGCTGCGCTGGGCCAAACGGTCAAAAGAGGCGCATAGTGACAACCCCAACGCCCTCTTTGGCATCGTGCAGGGGGGGATGTACGAAGAGCTGCGTGAGCTTTCGCTCAACGGTCTCGCCGCGATCGGTTTTGATGGCTATGCCATTGGCGGCCTTTCGGTGGGCGAGCCGAAGGCCGATATGATACGCATCCTCGACTTTCTCGGCCCGCGCCTGCCGGTAGATCGGCCGCGCTATCTGATGGGGGTCGGCAAACCGGAGGATATCGTCGAGGCGGTGCGCCGCGGTATTGACATGTTTGACTGCGTGATGCCAACCCGCAATGCCCGCAACGGCCACCTCTTTACCCATGCCGGGGTGGTGAAGATCCGCAACGCCTGTCACCAGTACGATACCCGCCCGCTCGATGAGCAGTGCGACTGCTACACCTGCCGCAACTACAGCCGCAGCTACCTGCGACACCTCGATAAGGCAGGTGAAATCCTCGGGGCACGCCTTAACACCATTCACAACCTCTACTACTATCAGCAGGTGATGCGCGGTCTGCGCGAGGCCATCGCCGCCGGTCAGCTGCAGGAGTTCGTGAACGAGTTCTACGCCCTGCGGTCACAACCGCTACCGCCTGTGGCATAATGGGCGGCCTGTTCCGGCCAGCCCCGGATAGTTGGCCATAACCAGTTGATTTTTCTCAAGAACAATTAAGGAATTTGCAATGAGCTTTTTTATCTCCGACGCCATGGCCGAAGCGGCCCCCGCCGCCACCCAGCAACCTGGCATGCTGGAAGCCCTGTTCCCCTTTATCATCCTCTTTGTGGTCTTCTATTTTCTGCTTATTCGCCCCCAGTCGAAGCGTGCCAAGGCGCACAAGGCGATGGTCGAGGCGGTGGCCAAGGGGGATGAGGTGGTCACCCAGGGTGGCCTCTACGGCAAGGTGACCGCCGTGAACGAGGAGTACCTGCAGATCGCGCTGGCTGACAATGTCGAGGTGAAGCTGCAGCGTGGCGCCATCGCCAGCCTGCTCCCCAAAGGGACCATCAAGAGTCTGTAAACCCGCCACAACCATGGCCCGCCGGCGGATGTGGCGGGCTGCACCTGGGTACCAACATGATTAATCAATATCCTCTCTGGAAATACCTGCTGATCGTCGCGTTGTTTGTGGTCGGTGCGATCTACGCACTGCCCAATCTCTATGGTGATGACCCGGCACTGCAGATCTCCGCCAACCGCATGGCCGAGGTGGATACCGCCACCCGTGATCGCGTGCTCAAGCTGCTGGAGGAGCGCAAGCTGCCGGTCAAATCCTACGAGTTTCGCCCCGGCTTGCTGCTGGTGCGCTTCGCCGATACCGAGACCCAGCTGCAGGCCTATGAGCCGCTGAAGGAGGCGCTGGGCGATAACTACACCACCGCCCTCAATCTGGCCCCCGCCACCCCCGACTGGCTGCGCCAATTTAATGCGATGCCGATGTATCTTGGCCTCGATCTGCGCGGTGGTGTCCATTTCCTGATGGAGGTGGATATGAATGCCGCCCTCGACAAGGCGGCGGAGCGCTATGTGGGTGATCTGCGTACCCTGTTGCGCGATGAGAAGGTGCGCTACCTCACCATCACTGATAACAAGCAGCGGGTGGAGATGCGTTTTGGTACGGCCGAGGAGTTGGCCAGGGCAGAGGAGCTGATTCGCGCCGAGTACCGTGAGCTGGAGCTGCTGGAGGAGCAGGGGGAGGGTGGCCTCTTCCTCCATGCCGCACTCAATGAGCAGGCGCGTCTGGATACCACCAGGTTTGCCCTGCAACAGAACATCACCACCCTGCGCAAGCGGGTGAACGAGCTGGGGGTCTCCGAGCCCACCATTCAGCAGCAGGGCGATAGCCGCATCGTGGTGCAGCTGCCGGGAGTGCAGTGTACCTCCTGCGCCAAGGAGCTGATTGGTGCCACCGCCACCCTGGAGTATCACGCGGTGGATGAGGAGCACGACATCGCGGCGGCCCTCGCCGGTCGCGTCCCCTTCGGCTCACGCCTGTACAAGAATCGTGATGGTCGCCCGGTGCTGTTGCAAAAGAGCATTATCGTCAGCGGTGATCAGATCGTTGACGCCTCCTCCGGTCTCGATTCGCAAAGCGGCCAGCCGATGGTCAGCGTGACCCTCGATGCCAGTGGCGCCAAGCGTATGAGCAACTTTACCCGCGACAATGTCGGCAAGGGGATGGCGGTGGTCTATATCGAGTCGAAGACCGAAACCCGCATCGTTGAGGGCAAGGCGGTGCGCACCACCAAGCGCCTCGAAGAGGTGATTAGCATCGCCAATATCAAGGAGCACTTCAGCAAGCGGTTCCAGACCACTGGCCTCGACAGCGGTGCCGAGGCGCATAACCTGGCACTGCTGCTGCGTGCCGGCGCCCTGGCCGCGCCGATGGAGATCGTCGAGGAGCGCACCATCGGCCCGAGTCTGGGACAGGACAACATCGATCAGGGGTTGCGCTCGGTGATCATTGGTTTTGTCGTGGTGCTGCTCTTCATGGCGATCTGGTACAAGGGTTTTGGCCTGGTGGCCAACCTGGCGCTGGGGCTCAATCTGGTCTTTATCGTTGCCGTGCTGTCGCTGCTGCAGGCAACACTTACCCTGCCCGGCATTGCCGGTATCGTCCTTACCGTCGGTATGGCGGTGGATGCCAATGTGCTCATCTTCGAGCGTATCCGCGAGGAGTTGCTGAACGGCAATACGCCGCAGGCGGCGATTCATGCCGGTTATGAGAAGGCCTTTTCCACCATCGCCGATGCCAATATCACCACCCTGCTGGCGGCGTTGGTGCTGTTTGGTTTTGGCACCGGGCCGATCAAGGGCTTCGCCATCACCCTCTCCATCGGCATTATTACCTCGATGTTCACCGCCATCATGGTGACCCGCGCGGTGGTCAATCTGATGGTGCGCGGCAAGCGCCTCACCAAACTGTCGATCTAGAAGGCGAGAGAATAATGCAGATTTTAAAGAGTGAAAGCAGCTTCGATTTTCTGGGTAAACGCCGGCTGGCGCTGTTTTTTTCCGGCGTGCTGCTGTTGATCTCCATCCTTTCGATTGCCCTGCGCGGTTTCAATTTTGGTATCGACTTTACCGGCGGCACCCTGCTGGAGGTCGGTTACCCGCAGGGAGTGGAGCTGGCGGGTATTCGTGGTGCCTTGCAGCAGGAGGGCTACGGCGATGCGGTGGTGCAGCACTTTGGCTCGGCCAGCGATGTGCTCATCCGCATCGCGCCCAAGGAGGGGATCACCAGCGCGCAGTTGAGCGACAACCTCTTTCATACCCTGCAAATCCAGAACGACAAGGTGGAGCTGCGCCGTGTCGAGTTTGTTGGCCCGCAGGTGGGTGATGAGCTGACCAACGATGGCGGCCTGGCGATGATCTATGCCCTGGTGGGGATCCTCATCTATGTCGCATTGCGCTTCGAGTACCGTTTTGCCGTCGGCTCGGTGGCGGCGCTGGTGCATGATGTGATCATCACCCTGGGTGTCTTTTCGCTGTTCCAGCTCGATTTTGACCTGACCGTACTGGCGGCAATCCTGGCGGTGATCGGCTACTCGCTCAACGACACCATCGTGGTGTTTGACCGCATTCGCGAGAACTTCCGCAAGCTGCGCAAGGGGACACCGGTGGAGATCGTCAACGTCTCCCTCAACCAGACCCTGTCGCGTACCTTGATGACCTCGTTCACCACCATCCTGGTGCTGCTCGCCCTCTTCTTCCTGGGGGGCGAGCTAATCCACGGTTTTGCCACCGCGCTGCTGGTGGGGATCTTTGTCGGTACCTACTCCTCCATCTATGTTGCCAGTGTCGCCGCCCTGGCGCTGGGCATTACCAAGGAGGATCTGATGCCGGTGGAGAAGGAGGGGGCGGAGATCGACGATCTGCCGTAGCGTGCAATGTAAAAAGGCCAGCATTTGCGTAATGCCAGTCAGTTAAGGAAGAAAAGAGTTGTGGGAGCGGCTTCCAGCCGCGATTTTTTGCATCACTTCGCGGCAAGATGCCGCTCCCACAGATAAACGCATCACTTCGCGGCAAGATGCCGCTCCCACAGACTGATCGGCATTACCGCGTTTGCGGGCCTTGTTGCGTGGGTTACGTTGTTTAAGCGACCCGTCGGGCAGCGGTGGAGAACGGTATGACGACGGCGCCGGCAGGCGGCGTATGGCCCGTGGCCTCGCCACCGTGGTCGCTGGCAGGTTCTATCGCCAGGATCTCGAATTCGCCGCCCATGTCACGAAGGCCATATTCGCCGGCCAACTCCTCCATGTTGCCGAGGACATCGCGCATGGTCATCTCCAGTGCACCGCGCGGCTTGATGATCTTTATCTCTCTCACGTGGCCCCTCCGCCCCTGGTTAACTGCCTCCTTTGGTTAACGGATGGGGGCGGAAAAACTTTAGCTGATCAATGAGCCGGTTAGTGTGTGATCTCCGCGGGCAGACACGGCTTGATGGCGCGGTGCATGGCATCGAACAGGTTGAGGTTGCCGGCGATGACGTTGCCGCTCTGCAGGTACGCCTCGCCAGCGGCAAAGTCACCCACCTTGCCACTCGCCTCCATCACCAGGAGTGCACCGGCGGCCATGTCCCACGGCTGGAGGTCGAACTCCCAGAAACCGTCCATGCGGCCAGCGGCCACATAGGCGAGATCCAGCGCCGCGGAGCCGGGACGGCGGATACCGGCGGTGTTGGCAGAGAGCGCCTTGAAGGTGCAGAGGTAGGTGTCCATCAGGTGCTGTGACTTGAAGGGGAAGCCGGTGCCAAGCAGTGCGCCATCCAGCCCCTTGCGGTTGGTGACGCGGATGCGCCGCCCGTTAAGCTGCGCCCCGCTGCCACGGCTGGCGGTGTAGAGATCCTGGCTGATAGGGTCGTAGACCACTGCCTGATCGAGCTTGCCGCGGAATTGCAGGGCGATGGAGACCGCAAACTGTGGAAAGCCGTGCAGGAAGTTGGTGGTGCCGTCCAGCGGGTCGATGATCCAGAGGTACTCCTCGTTGCCCTTGAGCTGGCCGCTCTCCTCGGCAAGGATGGCATGATCCGGGTAGTGCTTGCGGATCAGCTGTATGATCGCCTGCTCGGCCATGCGGTCGACGTCGCTGACGAAGTCATTGCTGGCCTTGGTGTCGACGGCGAGGCTATCCACATGGGGGAATGAACGGGCGATAATGTTGCCTGCCTCACGCGCGGCGCGTACGGCGATATTCAGCATGGGGTGCATGGGAGAGCCTCCGGATTGTTAAACAGCGGCGGCAGCGAGCACCGCGGGCCGCGCATTTTAAACCGGATGGTGAAAAATTTCAGCATTCCGAGCCAGATATTAAGGTGATATGTGACCCCGTTTCCCACAGTTCGTATCGTTATGGTCGAGACCTCGCACCCCGGTAATATCGGGGCGGCCGCGCGGGCGATGAAGAATATGTCGTTGCAGCGGCTCTATCTGGTGCGGCCGCAGCGTTTTCCCGACGGCGAGGCGATGGCCCGTGCCTCGGGCGCGGCCGACATTCTGGATGCGGCCACCGTCTGCGATACCCTGGCGCAGGCGCTGGCCGGCTGCACCATGGTGTTTGGCGCCAGTGCCCGTTCGCAGCGCACCATGCCGTGGCCCCAGCTCGACGCGCGCGGTGCCGCCCTGCGGGTGGCGCAACAGCCACCGCAAAGCGAGGTGGCGCTGGTATTCGGGCGTGAGCACTCGGGGCTGACCAACGAGGAGCTGGCGCTCTGTCACACCCTGCTGCATATCCCCACCAACAGCGAGTTCAGCTCGCTGAATGTCGCCGCGGCGATTCAGGTGGTCAGCTACGAGCTGATGATGGCGCGTCGCGGCGAGTGGCGCGCACCGCCCAGCAACAAGGAGGATGAGCCCGCCTCGGCGGATGAGGTGGAGGGGTTGATTGATCACCTGGCGCGCACCATGGTAACGGTAGGCTTTCTCGATCCGGCCAATCCACGTCACCTGGTGCGGCGTATGCGACGCCTCTTCAACCGCGCGCGGGTGGAGAAGACCGAGGTCAATATCCTGCGCGGGGTGCTCTCGGCGGTGGAGCGGTTCAGGGGGTGACCCCTGATGGCGGCCTCATTCCGGCGCTGCAAACAGGATATAATTTCAACTCGATAACAAACCGGAAACCACCCGATGTTTAACAGAATCAAAGAGGATGTGCTCTGCATCTTCGATCGCGACCCGGCGGCACGTCATACCTTTGAGGTGCTTACCGCCTATCCCGGCCTGCATGCGGTGCTGTTCCACCGCCTCACCCACTCTCTGTGGGGGTGGGGGCTGAAGTGGCTGGCGCGTTTTATCTCCGCCTTTGCCCGCTGGTTCACCGGCATCGAGATCCATCCCGGGGCGGTGCTGGGACGGCGCTTTTTTATCGATCACGGCATGGGGGTGGTGATTGGCGAGACGGCCATTATCGGCGATGACTGCACCATCTATCACGGCGTCACCCTGGGCGGCACCAGCTGGGAGAAGGGCAAGCGCCACCCCACCCTGGGCAACAACGTGGTGGTAGGGGCCGGGGCCAAGGTGCTGGGACCGATTGAGATTGGCGATGGGGCGCGCATCGGTTCCAATGCCGTGGTGGTGAAGGGGGTGCCGGCGATGGCCACTGTGGTCGGCGTGCCGGGGCGCATCGTCAAGCAGCCGGGGAGTGATGACAAGGAGCGTCAGCGCCGCGCGATCGCCGAGAAGATAGGGTTTGACGCCTACGGCACCAGTGCCGATATGCCCGACCCGGTGGCCCACGCCATCAACTGCATGCTCGACCACATTCACGCCATGGACAAGAAGATGGAGGGGATGTGCGGGGCGATTAAGGAGCTGGGCGCCGAGATAGGGGAACTGCACTTGCCGGAGCTCGATACCTGCGAGCTTCGCTCCAGTATGGGGGAGGATGACCTGAGTGGTGAACGGCTGGAAACCGGTGACGACGAGGCGGGAAAAGAGGCGGAAAAGAAAGTTGACTAAAACAGTTGGTATTGGTAAGGTTTGCCCTGTTTTGAAGCCACATCAGTTTACTGGGAATCTAGGGAGAAGGCAATGAGACTGACCACCAAGGGGCGTTATGCGGTAACCGCCATGCTCGATCTTGCAATTCATTACAAGGATGGGCCGATCACCCTGGCCGATATCTCCAAGCGTCAGGGTATTTCACTCTCCTATCTGGAACAGCTCTTCTCGCGCCTGCGCAAGAACGGTCTGGTCGACAGCGCGCGCGGCCCCGGTGGCGGCTATCGGCTCAGTCGAGCCGCCTCGGAGATCAATGTCGCCGATGTGATCACGGCGGTCGATGAGAAGATCGACGCGATGCGCTGCGAGGGCAAGGGCAACTGCCAGAACGATGGCCCCTGCCTTACCCACGACCTGTGGTGTGACCTTAGCGCGCAGATCTACAGCTTTCTCAAGGGGATCGATCTGGGACAATTGGTGGCGCGCAAGGGGGTAGGCGGGCACGCGGTGCATCGGGATACCTCCGCCACCGTCTGATCCGCATGGTCTATCTCGACCACAACGCCACCACCCCGCTCGATGAGCGGGTGCTGGAGGCGATGTTGCCCTACCTCAGAGAGCGTTACGGCAACCCCTCCAGTGTGCATGCGGCGGGACGCGAGGCACGCTCCGCGCTGGAGATGGCCCGTGAGCAGGTGGCGGCACTGGTCAATGCCCATCCCAGTCAGGTGATCTTTACCAGCGGCGGCACCGAGGCGAATAACGCCGCACTCAAGGGGTTTGCCCTTGGCAGCACGGCAGCGCGACTGGTGCTGGGGCCTACGGAGCACGCCTCGATACGGCGGCCTGCCGAGGCGCTCGGCCGTCACGGCTGGCAAGTGGGGCAGGTGGGATGTGACGCAGACGGTGTCACTTGCGCGCAGACCCTGTCACAGGCCGTCGATGACCAGACCCGTCTGGTCTCCGTGATGTGGGCCAACAACGAGAGCGGGGCGATTAACCCCATTGCCGAACTGGCGGCGGTGTGCCGCGAACGGGGCGTGCCGCTGCACAGCGATGCGGTGCAGGCGGCGGGCAAGCTGCCACTCGATTTTGCCGCTAGCGGGCTGCAGTTAATGAGCCTCTCGGCGCACAAGCTTTATGGCCCCAAGGGGGCCGGCGCCCTGATTGTCGACAAGGCGCTGGGCCTCGAACCGCTGTTGCATGGGGGCGGTCAGGAGCGTGAACGGCGCGGCGGCACCGAGAATGTCGCCGCCATTGTCGGCTTCGGCCGGGCAGCCGAGCTGGCGCAGGCGGAGCTGGTGTCACGGCAGCAACAGACACGCACGCTGCGTGAGCGCTTTGAACAGCGGTTGAGCGCGGCGTTGCCCCAGGCGGTGATCTTCGCCACCGGGGCAGAACGGCTGCCCAACACCAGTTTCTTTGCCGTTCCTCCGCTGGAGGGGCGCACCCTGATCATGGCGCTGGACCAACGCGGATTTGCCGTGGCCAGCGGCTCGGCCTGCGGTAGCGGACAGCACGAGCCAAGCCATGTGCTCAAGGCGATGGGGGTGGCGAGTGCACAGGCACACGGTGCGGTGCGTGTCAGTTTTGGTCAGCAGAATAGTGACAGCGATATTGAGCGCTTGATAACGGCGCTCGTATCCCAAACTAAACAGTTACAGGGGATGGGTGCGGCAACGGCCTGGACCTGAGTGTGAATGCACAAAACACTTTGTGGAGTTACGATGAGTATGAAGAAACCGATCTATTTTGACTATTCGGCAACTACCCCGGTAGATCCGCGCGTGGCGGAGAAAATGTGCCACTTTCTCACCATGGAGGATGGCCTGTTTGGCAATGCCGCCTCCCGTTCGCACCAGTACGGTTGGGATGCCGAGACGGCAATCGAGGAGGCGCGGCGCAATGTGGCGCTGCTCATTGGCGCCGACCCCAGGGAGATCGTCTGGACCTCCGGCGCCACTGAGTCCGACAACCTGGCGATCAAGGGGGTGGCCCAGTTTTACAAAAAGAAGGGCAACCACATCATCACCTGTAAGACCGAGCACAAGGCGGTGCTCGATACCTGCCGCCACCTGGAGCGTGAGGGCTTTGAGGTGACCTATCTTGACCCCGAGGAGAACGGCCTCATTGACCTCGCCAAGCTGGAGGCGGCGATGCGTGATGAAACCATCCTCGTCTCCCTCATGCATGTAAATAACGAGATCGGCGTAATTCAGGATGTACAGGCGATCGGCGAGTTGTGCCGTGGCCGCAAGATCCTCTTTCACGTCGATGCTGCGCAGAGTTGCGGCAAGGTGGCGATCGATGTCGATGCGATGAAGATCGATCTGCTCTCCATGTCGGCCCACAAGATTTACGGCCCCAAGGGGATGGGCGCGCTCTATGTACGGCGCAAGCCGCGCGTCCGTCTGGAGGCGCAAATGCACGGTGGCGGTCACGAGCGCGGCATGCGTTCCGGTACCCTTGCCACCCACCAGATCGTCGGCATGGGTGAGGCGTTCCGTCTCGCCCGCGAGGAGATGGCGAGCGAGAGCGAGCGGTTGCGCATGTTGCGTGACCGGCTGCTGAACGGTCTCAGTGATATCGAGGAGGTCTACGTCAACGGTGACCTGGAGCGGCGTGTGCCGCACAATCTCAATATCAGTTTCAACTATGTCGAGGGTGAATCGCTGATGATGGCGCTGGCCGATCTGGCGGTCTCCTCCGGCTCGGCCTGCACCTCGGCCAGTCTGGAGCCCTCCTATGTGCTGCGTGCCCTGGGCCGTAGCGATGAGTTGGCGCACAGTTCCATCCGTTTCAGTATCGGCCGCTTCACCACCGAGGCCGATGTGGACCACGCCATAAAGTTGTGCCACGACAAGATCCAGAAGCTGCGCGATCTATCGCCGCTGTGGGATATGCACAAGGAGGGGATCGACCTCTCCACCGTGCAGTGGAGCGCACATTAAGATAAAATCGCCCCCCCGTGGTCATGTGACACGGGGCCACCGAACCGTCGTATACCCGAGGTAGAGAGAAGATGGCATACAGTGACAAGGTCATGGACCATTATGAAAATCCGCGCAATGTCGGCAGTTTCGACAACGACGATGCGGGTGTCGGTACCGGCATGGTGGGCGCCCCCGCCTGTGGTGATGTGATGCGCCTGCAGATCAAGGTGAGCGAGGAGGGGGTGATTGAGGATGCCTGTTTCAAGACCTATGGTTGTGGCTCCGCCATCGCCTCCAGCTCACTGGTGACCGAGTGGGTCAAGGGTAAGACCCTGGACGAGGCGGCTGCCATCAAGAATTCCGATATCGCCGAAGAGCTGGCGCTGCCGCCGGTGAAGATCCACTGTTCGGTGCTGGCCGAGGATGCGATCAAGGCGGCCATTACCGATTACAAAAGCAAGCATTAACCCCGGCGTTGGAGAGATTGAGATGGCGATCACCCTGAGCGAAAAGGCCGCAGAGCATGTGCGCAAATTTCTGCAGAATCGCGGCAAGGGGGCCGGCTTGCGCCTTGGCGTCAAGACCTCAGGCTGTTCCGGCATGGCCTATGTGCTGGAGTTTGCCGACGAGGTGAACGCCGAGGATCAGGTCTTCGAGAGCCACGGCGTCAGGGTGATCGTCGATCCCAAGAGCCTCGCCTATCTTGATGGTACCGAGGTTGATTTTGCCCGGGAGGGGCTGAACGAGGGCTTTAAATTCAACAACCCGAATGTCAAGGATGCCTGCGGCTGCGGCGAAAGCTTCAACGTCTAGGGGGCTCACTTGCTACAGCAGAATCACTTCGCGCTGTTCGGGCTGGAGCCCGGCTTTGGGATTGACCCCCACTATCTTGCGGAGCGCTACCGGGAGCTGCAACGGCAGGTGCATCCCGATCGCTTCGCCGGCGCCTCCGATCAGGAGCGCCTTCTCTCCGTGCAGCAGGCCGCCCAGGTCAATGAGGCCTATCAGACCCTCAAGTCGCCGTTGCGCCGTGCCCGCTACCTGTTGACCTTGCGCGGCGTCGAACTGAATGAGCAGGACACCCGCATGGACCCGCTGTTCCTGATGGAGCAGATCGAGTTGCGTGAGGCGCTGGCGGCGGTGGCTGGCAAGGGCGATCCACTCGCCGCCCTGATGGCGCTGCGTGACACCATCGAGACCAAAGAGCGTGCTCTGGTCACCAGCCTGACCGAGGCCTTTGCCCGCGGTGACGAGGCGGCACTGGAGGAGGCGCGCGTCAGCGTGCGCAAGCTGCAATTCATGGCGCGGCTGAACAGTGAAGTAGAAGAGCTGGAAGAGGGGCTGGCGTAGGCCGGCCCACCCGTAACAGAGAGAAGATGACACCAACGCATGGCCTTACTGCAGATTAGCGAACCGGGCGCCTCCGCCGCCCCCCACCAGCACCGTCTCGCGGTCGGTATCGACCTTGGCACCACCAACTCACTGGTCGCCACGGTGCGCAGTGGTCTGGCCGATACCCTGCCCGACGCGCAGGGCCGCCACCTGCTCCCCTCGGTGGTGCGCTATTTCAGGGACGGTCAGCACGAGGTGGGCAGTGAGGCGAAACAGGCCTGCACCACCGACCCGCTCAACACCATCTGCTCGGTAAAACGGTTCATGGGGCGCGGGGTGGGCGATGTGCAGAGCCTCGGCTCGCGTCTGCCCTACGAGTTTATCGCGGGCGACTCGGGGATGCCGCGCATTCGCACCGTAGCCGGGGACCTGAGCCCGGTGGAGATCTCCGCCGATATCCTGAAACACCTCAAAGGGCGAGCCGAGGAGAGCCTGGGCGGGGAGCTCGTCGGCGCGGTGATCACCGTGCCCGCCTACTTCGACGATGCGCAGCGCCAGGCGACCAAGGATGCGGCTAAACTGGCCGGACTGAATGTGTTGCGTCTGCTCAACGAGCCGACCGCCGCCGCCGTCGCCTACGGTCTGGATCAGGGCTCCGAGGGGGTGATCGCGGTCTACGACCTGGGTGGCGGCACCTTTGATATCTCCGTTTTGCGCCTCAACAAGGGGGTCTTCGAGGTGCTGGCCACCGGCGGGGATTCGGCACTCGGCGGGGACGATATGGATCGCGCCGTCGCCGAGTGGCTCATGGCCGAGGCGGGGATTGGTGATGACGCCGACCATAGGCAATTGCGCCGCCTGATGCGCGAGGCCTGTGTGGCCAAGGAGGCGCTGACGCACAGTGATACCACCACCATCAAGGTGGAGTTGAGCGATGGCAGCTACTGGCAGGGGGAGCTGGCGCGTGACAAATTCAATGCGCTGGTCGACCCCATTATCACCAAGACGCTGGCCCGTTGCCGCCGTGCCATCAAGGATGCCGGCGTGGAGTTTGACGGTATCCTCGATGTGGTGATGGTGGGCGGCTCGACCCGCGTGCCGCGGGTGCGCGAGCGGGTCGCCGAGTTTTTCCAGCGCGAGCCGCGTGTCGATATCGACCCCGACAAGGTGGTGGCCATCGGCGCGGCGATGCAGGCCGACGCGCTGGTGGGCAATAAACCCGATGAGGAGATGCTGCTGCTCGATGTGATCCCGCTGTCGCTCGGGCTGGAGACGATGGGCGGCCTGGTGGAGAAGGTGATCCCGCGCAACACCACCATTCCGGTGGCGCGTGCCCAGGACTTTACCACCTTCAAGGATGGGCAGACGGCGCTGGCGGTGCATGTACTGCAGGGGGAGCGCGAGCTGGTGAGCGATTGCCGCTCGCTGGCGCGCTTTGAGCTGCGCGGTATCCCGCCGATGAGTGCCGGGGCGGCGCGTATTCGTGTCACCTTTCAGGTCGATGCCGATGGTCTGTTGTCGGTCACCGCCCGTGAGCAGAACAGCGGGGTGGAGAGCTCAATTCAGGTCAAGCCCTCCTACGGCCTGAGTGATGATGAGATCGTCACCATGCTGCAGGACTCCATGAGCCATGCCCGCGAGGATATGGATGCACGCAACCTGCGCGAGCAGCAGGTGGAGGCGGAGCGGGTGCTGGAGGCGCTGGAGGTGGCGCTGGCGGCCGACGGGCAAACCCTGCTCAGTGATGAGGAGCGCGCCGTGCTGGAGGGGTCGATGCAGCGGGTGCGCGAGCTCGCTGCGGGCAGCGACTACAAGGCGCTGAAGACGGGGATTGGCGAGCTGAATGCCAACAGCACCGAGTTTGCGGCGCGGCGCATGAATGCCAGTATCCAGCTGGCCCTCTCCGGGCGTCAGTTGGAGGATTTTGAGTGAACCCACCACCGGATCGAATGGAGTAATACCATGCCGCAACTGATCTTCCTGCCCCACGCCGAGATCTGCCCTGACGGGGCGGTGATTGCGGTCGAAAGGGGGGTTACCATCTGCGATGCCGCCAATGCCAACGGCATCGAGATCGAGCACGCCTGTGAAAAGTCCTGCGCCTGCACCACCTGTCACGTGATTATTCGTGAGGGGCTCGACTCACTGGCGGAGGCGGATGAACTGGAAGAGGATATGCTCGACAAGGCGTGGGGGCTGGAGCCCGAATCGCGCCTCTCCTGCCAGGCAGTGGTGCAGGATACGGACCTGGTGATCGAGATCCCAAAGTACACCATCAACATGGTTTCCGAAGGGCATTAGGGGTATTAGCCATGAAATGGACCGACATTAATGACATTGCCATCGAGCTGGACGAGGCCCATCCCGAGGTCGATCCGCAGTATGTGCGCTTTACCGACCTGCACGACTGGGTCTGTGCGCTGCCGGGGTTTGATGACGACCCCGACCACTCCAACGAGAAGATCCTTGAGGCGATTCAGATGACCTGGATCGAGGAGCGCGCGTAGCGGCGTGATTTGGTCTCTTCGCACCGCGGGCTGAGTGCCCACAGGGCAACCGCATACTTTACTGCTGTTGCGCCGTGGCGAGCATCGCCCTTGCGTGGGAGAGGGTCTGTTCGCTGATATCGATACCGCCCGACATGCGCGCCACCTCGGTGACGCGCTGTTCGTCAGCGATGAGCTCGACGGTGGTTCGGGTCCCTGTCGAGTCACTCTGCTTGCTGATGCGAAAATGGTGGTGTCCCTGGGCGGCGACCTGCGGCTGGTGGGTGACGCACAGCACCTGGCGCTCCTGTCCCAGGGCGCGCAGCTGGCGCCCGACCCTCTCGGCCACACCGCCGCCGATCCCGACATCGACCTCGTCGAAGATAAGGGTGGGGATCCCCTCCCTGCCGGCGCTAATTACCTGAATGGCCAGACTGATGCGCGATAGCTCGCCGCCAGAGGCAACCTTGCTCAGCGGGCGCAGTGGCTGGCCTGGGTTGGCGCTGACCTGAAACTCCACGCTCTCCTGGCCGTGGGCGCTGGCGATCTCCTTGATGGGGGCGAGTGTGATGTCGAAACGGCCGCCGCCCATCCCCAGCTCCTGCATGTTGTCGCCGATGAGTTGGGCGAGGGTCTTGGCCGCCGTGGCGCGTCCGGCGCTGAGCTTGCCGGCCGCCTGGCGATAGTCGGCGAGGGCGGCGTTGATCTTCAGCTGCAGGCCGTCAAGGCGGCCACCGGCGCCCTCCAGCTGTGCCAGCTCCTGCTGCAACTGCTCCAGCAGGGGCGGCAGCTGCGCCGGCTCCACCCGGTGCTTGCGCGCCAGTTCGTGGATCGCCCCGAGGCGCTGTTCCACGATGTTGAGGCGCTGCGGGTCGTTGTCGAGGCGGTCGAGGTAGTGGCGAATCTCGACGGCCGCTTCGCGAAGCTGGATGGCAGCCCCCTCCAGCAGCTCGTTGGCGGGGGCGAGAGCGCCATCAATACCCTGCAGCTCCTGCAATTCTCGCAGCATGCGGTCGAGCAGGGTGACCATGGCACTCTCTTCCTCCTCATAGAGGCGTGCAGCGGCACGTTGTGCTCCCTCCTGTAGTCGGGAGACGTTAGCCAGCCTGCCGTGCTCCTCGTCGAGCGCAGCAAGCTCGTTCTCCTGCAGCTGCAGTGCCTCCAGCTCTTCGACCTGGTAGCGCAACAGCTCCAGGCGTGAGTCGCGCTCGCCGGCGAGGCGCTGCAGTTGCGCCAGCTCCTGCCCCAGCCGCTGCCACTGCTGGAAGCTCTGTGCGAGCTGTTTCAACAGCGGGCCGTGCCCGGCATAGTCGTCCAGCAGCTGGCGTTGTACCTCGCGTTTGAGCAGTGACTGGTGGGCGTGCTGGCCGTGAATGTCGACCAGTTGCTCTCCCAGTTCGCGCAGCATCTGCAGCGGGGCGGGCTGACCGTTGATGAAGGCGCGGGAGCGTCCATCCGCACCCACGGTGCGACGCAGGATACATTCGCCATCCATCACCAGTTCGCGCTCTTCCAGCCAGGCGGTAACGGTGGGCAGCTGTTCGGTGGTGAAGCTGGCGCTGATCTCGGCGCGCTCACTGCCGTGGCGCACCACCGTACTGTCGGCGCGGTCTCCCAGGGTGAGACCCAGGGCATCGAGGAGGATCGATTTACCGGCGCCGGTCTCGCCGCTGAGCACGCTCATGCCCTGCTCGAAGCTCAGCTCCAGGGCCTCCACCAGGGCGAAGTTGCGGATATACAGATGGGTGAGCATTCGGGTTCAACCCCAGTTGAGTTTTTCGCGCAGAATGTGGAAGTGGTCGTGATCGACCGGGTGGATCATCCTGACGGAGTGCTCCTTTTTGCGGATCTGCACCCGGTCTCCTGCCATCACCCCCAGGTTGATCTGGCCGTCGCAGCTGATTTGGGCGTGTACCTGCCCCTGCCCCTTGATCACGATCTCCACCACCGTATTGGCGTCGATCACAATGGGGCGATTGCTCAGGGTATGGGGGCAGATTGGCACCAGAATCATGGCGTTGAGGCAGGGTTGCAGGATCGGGCCGCCGCCGGAGAGGGCGTAGGCGGTGGAGCCGGTGGGGGTCGAGACGATGAGCCCGTCGGAGCGCAGGGTGTTGACAAAGGTGCCGTTAACGTAGGTATCGACCTCGATCATGCGCGCTACGTCCCACTTGTGAACCACTACATCGTTAAACGCATCGCTCTGGCTGATGAGCTCGCCGTCGCGCAGCACCCGGCACTGCAACAAGAAGCGATCCTCCTCGGTATACTGGCCGGCGAAGATCTCGTCGAGCTTGCACTGCATCTCGGCGGGGGAGATATCGGCGAGAAAGCCGAGCCGCCCCAGATTCAGCCCCAGCAGGGCGATATCGTGGTGGGCCAGGCTGCGTGCGGCGTTAAGAAAGGTGCCGTCACCGCCGACCACGATCGCCAGGTCGCACTGACGCCCCAGTTGCTCGCGGTTGACGATCTCCAGCCCGTGCTCGGGCCACACCTCGGCGGTGGCATCATCCAGCAGGAGGGGGATATCGCACGCGGCGAGGTAGTCGCTGAGGGCGCGCAGGGTCGCGCTGACGCTGCTGTCAGCGTATTTTCCGATGATGCCGATGCGCCTGAATGTCGATGCCATGCCTGCCTCCAAAAACTCCCCGAAAGTTAACACGTTAGGCCAATTCAAGCCAAGCACCGATGGAGCGCGATGCGGCTTGACACGTCGCCTGTTACATGGATAATTCTATTAGCACTCGATCCTGGTGAGTGCTAATAACTGTATTGGCAGGGTAATGAAGAAGCACCACTGATGTCCGGCACTGAACTGACAGAGCGCGCACAGCTCCTGCTGAAGAATCTGGTGGAGCGCTATATTCGTGACGGCCAGCCGGTCGGTTCGCGCACCCTGTCACGCGATGAGCAGATTGGCCTGAGTCCGGCCACGGTGCGCAACGTGATGGCGGATCTGGATGAGCTGGGTCTGATCCATTCGCCCCATACCTCGGCCGGACGGGTACCCACCATCAAGGGTTACCGGCTGTTCGTCGATAGCCTGCTCACCATCAAACCGCTGAATCGCGGCACCGTGAGCACTATCCAGAAGCAGATTGGCGGCGGTGTCGATCCGGATCGGTTGCTGGCCAGCGCCTCGCGTCAGCTCTCGGATATTACCTCGATGGCCGGGGTGGTGATGCTGCCCAGGCGTGAGGTGGCGGCACTGCGCCAGGTGGAGTTCCTGCCGCTCTCCAGCCGCCGCGTGTTGGTGATTCTGGTGCTCAACGAGCGTGAGGTGCAGAACCGCATCATTCACACCTCTCGCGACTACAGCCCGGCGGAACTGCAACAGATCGCCAACTATCTGACCCAGCTGTGTGGCGGGCAGGATCTGCGCCAGGCGCGCGCGCGGTTGTTGCGCGAGATGGATGAGTCGCGCCGCAGCATGAACCAGATGATGACCGATGCCATTGAGATGGCGGCACAGGCCTTCACTACCGAGGGCGTGGAGCAGGACTGCCTCATTGAGGGGCAGACCAATCTGATGTCCTACGCGGAGATGGGCAATATGGAGCGCATGCGCAAGCTGTTCGATGCCTTCAATCAGAAGCGTGACATCCTGCAACTGCTGGATCAGTCGCTGCATGCCAACGGGGTGCAAATTTTTATCGGTGAGGAGTCGGGTTACGAGGTGCTGGGGGGATGCAGTGTGGTCTCCGCCCCCTACAAGGTGGATAACGAGGTGATTGGGGTGCTGGGGGTGATTGGCCCCACCCGCATGGCCTATGATCGGGTGATCCCCATCGTCGATATGACGGCCAGGTTGCTGGGCAGTTCGTTAAACCAGTTCAAGTAGTGTGACAGAAAATTTGCGTTAATCCCGTTGTCTGACGGGCCAGTTTCTACAAGCGGAGTAAGTGATGAGTAAGAAGAAAATGCCAGCCGATAGTCACAGCGGGACCGAGGAGCTTGCCGCCGAGGCGCCGGTTGAGGAGACCGGCGCCAAGGTTGAGGTTGGCACCGAGGATCCGGCACTGCTGCTGGAGGACGCTCGCGCCAAGGCCGACGAGCACTGGAACCAGGTGCTGCGCATCCAGGCAGAACTGGAGAATACCCGCCGCCGTGCCCAGGCCGATGTCGAGAAGGCCCACAAGTATGGCCTGGAGAAATTTGCCCAGGAGCTGCTGCCGGTAAAGGACAGCCTGGAGATGGGGCTGGCCGCCGCCGAGGGCAGCGACCATGAGATCGCCGCGAAATTGCGCGAGGGAACCGAGCTGACCCTGAAGATGCTCATCGGGGTACTGGAAAAGTTCGGTGTGAAGGAGGTCAATCCGTTGGGGCAGTCCTTTAACCCCGAGCTGCACCAGGCGATGAGCATGCAGCCCTCCGAGGAGCATGCCCCGAACACCGTCACCCTGGTGATGCAGAAGGGTTACACCCTTAACGACCGGCTGATTCGCCCGGCGATGGTGATGGTAAGTAAATAATCCTTGAATTCGATCGGGTCGCCATTATGTACGGCCTAACACTTTTTCCCCACGGGGACAGCACAGACATTTTGGAGAGATGAAGATGGGCAAGATTATCGGTATTGACCTGGGCACCACCAACAGCTGCGTGGCGGTAATGGAAGGTGGCAAGCCGCGCGTCATCGAGAACAGCGAGGGTGCCCGTACCACCCCCTCCATCATTGCCTACAGCAAGGACGATGATGAGGTACTGGTCGGCCAGTCGGCCAAGCGTCAGGCGGTCACCAACCCGGAGAACACCCTGTTTGCCATCAAGCGCCTCATTGGCCGTCGCTTTACCGACGCCGAGGTGCAGAAAGATATCAAGATGGTGCCCTACAAGATCGTCAAGGCCGACAACGGTGATGCCTGGGTTGAGGTGAAGGGCAAGAAGATGGCCGCCCCCGAGATCTCCGCCAAGGTGCTGCAGAAGATGAAGAAGACCGCCGAGGAGTACCTTGGTGAAGAGGTGACCGAGGCGGTGATCACGGTACCCGCCTACTTCAATGATTCGCAGCGCCAGGCCACCAAGGATGCGGGCAAGATCGCCGGTCTCGAGGTGAAGCGTATCATTAACGAGCCGACCGCCGCGGCGCTCGCTTTCGGCATGGACAAGCAGACAGGGGATCGCAAGATCGCGGTCTATGACCTGGGTGGCGGCACCTTCGATATCTCCATTATCGAGATCAATGAGATCGACGGTGAGCACCAGTTCGAGGTGCTGTCGACGAATGGCGATACCTTCCTCGGTGGCGAGGACTTCGACCTGCGCCTCATCGACTACCTGGCCGAGGAGTTCAAAAAAGAGAGCAGTGTCGACCTGCATACCGATCCGCTGGCCTTGCAGCGTCTGAAGGAGGCCGCCGAGAAGGCGAAGATCGAGCTCTCCTCCAGCCAGCAGACCGAGGTCAATCTGCCATATATCACCGCTGACGCCACCGGGCCGAAGCACCTCAACATCAAGATCACCCGCGCCAAGTTCGAGTCGCTGGTCGAGGAGCTGATCAAGCGCACCGTCGAGCCGTGCCGCATCGCCCTGAAGGATGCCAGCGTATCCGCCTCCGAGATCGATGATGTGATCCTGGTCGGCGGCATGAGCCGCATGCCCAAGGTGCAGCAAACTGTAGAGAGTATCTTCGGCAAGGAGCCGCGCAAGGACGTCAACCCCGACGAGGCGGTGGCCGTGGGTGCCGCCATTCAGGGTGGTGTACTCGGGGGCGAGGTCAAGGATGTGCTGCTGCTCGACGTTACCCCACTGTCACTCGGTATCGAGACCATGGGCGGTGTGATGACCAAGCTCATCGACAAGAACACCACCATCCCCACCAAGGCAAGTCAGGTCTTCTCCACCGCCGATGACAACCAGACCGCGGTGACCGTGCACGTGCTGCAGGGTGAGCGTGAACAGGCGGCGGCCAACAAGTCGCTGGGGCGTTTCGACCTTACCGATATTCCACCTGCACCGCGCGGCGTGCCGCAGATCGAGGTCTCCTTCGATATCGACGCCAACGGCATTCTCAACGTCTCGGCCAAGGACAAGGGCACCGGCAAACAGCAGAATATCGTGATCAAGGCCTCCTCCGGTCTCTCCGATGCCGAGATCGAGAAGATGGTGCAGGATGCCGAGGCGCACAAGGCCGAGGATGCCAAATTCCACGAACTGGTGACCGCCCGTAACACGGCTGACAACATGATTCACGCCACCCGCAAAGGGCTCAAGGAGGTGGGCGACAAGATCGATGAGGCCGAGAAGACAGCGATCGAGAGCGCCATCAAGGATCTGGAAGAGGCGATGAAGGGTGACGACAAGGAGGCGATTGAAGCCAAAACCAACGCCCTTACCGAGGCCTCCGGCAAGATGGCTGAGAAGCTCTATGCCCAGCAGGACGCCGAGGGCGGTGCTGCCGCTGGCGCTGAGGGGGCCGATGCCGGTGGCTCCGCCAAGGCCGGTGGCGACGATGTGGTCGATGCCGAGTTTGAAGAGGTCGACGAAAAGAAATAAGGTCTGGACGGCGACCCTGAACGGCAACAGGCGGATCATCCGCCTGTTGCCGTTTTAACCGGTGCCGTTTACGGAGCCACGGTGCAACCACAGCCCGAAGTGTAACGACAACCCAAAGTGTAACCACAACAAAGCGAAGACGATGGCGAAACGTGACTTTTACGAAGTATTGGGGGTGCAGAAAAACGCCACCGAGGCCGAGATCAAGAAGGCCTTTAAGCGTCTGGCGATGAAGCACCACCCGGATCGCAATCCGGACGACACAGCGGCGGAGGGGAAATTCAAGGAGGCCAAGGAGGCCTACGACATCCTCTCCGATGCAAAGAAGCGCGCCGCCTACGATCAGTTTGGTCACGCGGGGGTCGACGCCAGCATGGGCGGCGGCCAAGGTGGCGGCTACGGCGGTAACGGCTCTTTTTCCGATATTTTCGGTGATGTTTTTGGTGATGTCTTTGGCGGCGGCGGTGGTCGTGGCGGTCAGCGCGTCTATCGTGGTGCCGACCTGCGCTATAACCTCGAACTCAATCTGGAGGAGGCGGTTAACGGCACCTCGGTAAAGATTCGTGTCCCGACGCTGGTTACCTGTGAAGAGTGTGGTGGCAGCGGGGCCAAAAAGGGCTCCTCGCCGACCACCTGTCCGACCTGCCACGGTCATGGCCAGGTGCGTATGCAGCAGGGGTTTTTCTCACTGCAGCAGACCTGTCCGCGTTGTCACGGCAGTGGCAAGATCATCACCGATCCCTGCCGCGCCTGTCATGGTGAGGGACGCAAGGAGAAACAGAAGACCCTCTCGGTGAAGGTGCCACCCGGTGTCGATAACGGTGATCGTATTCGCCTGAGTGGTGAAGGCGAGGCGGGTGAACACGGTGGCCCGGCTGGTGACCTTTATGTGCAGATCAGTGTGCGTGAGCACCCGATCTTCAAACGTGACGGCGGCGATCTCTACTGCGAGGTGCCGATCGGCTTTACCACCGCGGCACTAGGCGGTGAGCTTGATGTACCCACCCTCAATGGTCGGGTAAGACTCAAGGTGCCCGCCGAGAGTCAGACCGGCAAGCTGTTCCGTATGCGTGGCAAGGGGGTAAAGTCGGTGCGCAGCAGCCAGGTGGGCGATCTGCTCTGTCGCATCGTGGTCGAGACCCCGGTCAACCTCACCGGCAAGCAGAAGGAGTTGTTGCAGGAGTTTGACGCCAGCATGAAGGACAACGGCAAACACAGCCCCAAGCACCATGGCTGGCTTGATGGGGTAAAGAAGTTTTTTGACGACATGAAACTGTAGCTCGTGGGGTTGCTCCTGATAGTTACCCTATCTTCACAGCAGGCCACCGCTCCCGCGGTGGCTTTTGCTTTTCGACAAGAGGTGCATGATGGCTGAAGAGAGTAATAATCCGGTGTGGCGCAATCGCATTGATGGCGTTCGTCGTCGTCTGCTTGGCGGTCTGCTGGCCGGTGGTGCCGTCCTGGCCACCACGGCCGTGGCGCGTGCTGCAGACGAGGAGGCGGTGGAGCCACGCTTTCCCGGCGACCCGCCGGATCACTATGTGGTGTTTCAGTTCAACAAGTCCGACCTGGGCTATCAGGACCATGTGATCTTCTCCATCGGCGCGGTGCTGCGCAAGTATGGCGATAACGTAAAGATCGTCGTTGTCGCCTTTGCCGAGGGGATCCATATCCTCGCCAGCAAACCGGGACGTGAGGTGAAGGAGGAGATCCGCCAGCGCGTCTCCTCACTGGCGCAATACGGAGTCGAGTTTCACGCCTGCGGCAATACCCTGAAGAGCCTGAACTGGAGCGAGAAGGATCTGCTCCCCTTCGCCCAGGTGGTCGAGGTGGGGGCCGCCGATCTGATGGAGCTGCAGGAGCAGGGTTACAGCTACATCAGCTGGTAGGCGTGCAGTACAGAAACAACGTCATGAACAACGAATAAGGAGAGTAGCGTGAGAGTCGCAATCGTCGGCGCCGCCGGGCGCATGGGCAGAAATCTTATCGAGGCGACCCATCAGCTGGAGGGCGTTTCACTGGGGGCCGCCATCGTGCGTCCCGGCTCCTCCCTGATGGGTGCCGATGCCGGCGAGATGGCCGGGGTGGGGTCTCTGGGTGTGCAGATAGTCGACTCGCTACAGGCTGCCTGCGACCACTTTGATGTGCTCATCGACTTTACCCTGCCCGAGGTGACGGCACAGAACATCACCTTCTGCCGTGCCCATGGCAAGAAGATCGTGATCGGTACCACCGGCCTTACCGAGGTGCAGAAGAGAGAGCTTGCCGAGGCGGCGGAGGAGATCGCCATCGTCTTCGCCCCCAACATGAGTGTTGGCGTCAACCTCACCCTGAAGCTGTTGCGGATGGCCGCGCAGGTGTTGGGCGATGAGGTCGATATCGAGATCATCGAGGCGCACCACCGCCACAAGATTGACGCCCCCTCCGGCACCGCGCTGGCGATGGGCGAGGCGGTGGCTGAGACCCTCGGGCGTGACCTCAAAACGTGTGCCGTCTATGGCCGCGAGGGGCGCACCGGTGAGCGCGAGCGCAAAACTATTGGTTTTGAGACCATCCGCGCCGGTGACATTGTCGGTGAGCACACCGTGATGTTCGCCGGTATCGGTGAGCGTATCGAGATCACCCACAAGGCATCCAGCCGCATGACCTTCGCCAAGGGGGCGGTGCGTGCCGCCGCCTGGCTGGCCGGGGCAGAGAGGGGGCTGTTTGATATGCAGGATGTGTTGTCACTGAAGTGACCTCTCTTGCATTGTGTGAAATAGACGGGCCGCAATAGCGGCCTGTCTGGTTTTGGGGGGAGATATCAGATGTTATCGGTGATCCCGTGATTCACCCCCCGTGGCGCGTGGTGTATCATAACCGGCTTTGCTGCCTTACCTGCGACGGTCATAATCAATGTTGGAAATCAATCTTATTGTTAACAAAATCAAGGATATGCGAGGGCGCGTGGCTGCCCTGAGGGGGTATCTTTGACTATGAGGTCAAGAGCGAGAGACTGACCGAGGTCGAGCGTGAGCTGGAGGACCCCAAGATCTGGGACAAGCCGGAGTATGCCCAGGAGCTGGGGCGTGAGCGCTCGGCGCTGGAGAAGGTGGTCTCCACCATCGATGCGCTGACCGGCGGCCTGGCCGATGCCCGTGACCTGCTGGAGATGGCCGCCGAGGAGGATGATGAGGCGGGCGTGGCGGCGGTGGAGGCGGATCTCGATCAGTTTGAGAAGCGGCTGCAGGAGCTGGAGTTCCGCCGCATGTTCTCCGGCGAGATGGATGCCAATAACGCCTATCTCGATATCCAGGCCGGCTCCGGTGGTACCGAGGCGCAGGACTGGGCCAACATCCTGCTGCGCATGTACCTGCGCTGGGGCGAGGCACGCGGCTTCAAGACCGAGCTGATGGAGGTCTCCGAGGGCGAGGTGGCCGGCATCAAGTCGGCCACCATCCGCTATGAGGGGGAGTACGCCTTCGGCTGGCTGCGTACCGAGATTGGGGTGCACCGTCTGGTGCGCAAATCCCCCTTCGATTCGGGCAACCGCCGCCACACCTCGTTTGCCTCGGTCTTCGTCTCGCCCGAGATTGACGACACGGTGCAGATTGATATCAATCCGGCAGACCTGCGCATCGACGTCTATCGCGCCTCCGGGGCCGGCGGACAGCACGTCAATCGCACCGAGTCGGCGGTGCGCATTACCCACAACCCCACCGGTATTGTGGTGCAGTGCCAGAACGACCGCTCGCAGCACAAGAACAAGGATCAGGCGATGAAGCAGCTCAAGGCCAAACTCTACGAGTATGAGATGCAGAAGCGTAACGCCGCCGCCCAGGTGCTGGAGGACTCCAAGTCCGATATCGGCTGGGGCAGCCAGATCCGCTCCTATGTGCTGGATCAGTCGCGCATCAAGGATCTGCGCACCGGGGTCGAGACCAGCAATACCCAGGCGGTGCTGGACGGCGATTTGGATGATTTTATCGAGGCCAGCCTGAAGAGCGGTCTCTAACCAACGGTTGAATAATGATGAGCGAAGAGAATCAGGTCCAGGGTCAGGAAGCGACACAGGAAGAGGCGAGGGACGAGAACAAGTTGATTGCCGAGCGCCGCGCCAAGTTGACGGCACTGCGTGAGAATGGCATCCCTTTCCCCAATGACTTTCGGCGCAACGTGGTGGCCGGTGAGCTGCACGCCAAGTATGGCGAGATGGAGAAGGAGCAACTGGAGACCGAGAACGTGCGCGTTGCCGTGGCCGGTCGCATGATGGGCAAGCGCATCATGGGCAAGGCAAGCTTTGCCCAGGTGAAGGATATGTCCGGTGCGATCCAGCTCTATGTTCAGGGGGCGCTGGTGGGTGAGGCGGTGTACGAGCAGTTCAAGACCTGGGATGTCGGCGATATCCTCGGCGGCGAGGGCATCCTGTTCAAGACCAACAAAGGCGAGCTGTCGGTGAAGGTCGATACCATTCGCCTCCTTACCAAGTCGTTGCGCCCGCTGCCGGAGAAGTGGCACGGCCTCTCCGATCAGGAGACCAAATACCGTCAGCGCTACCTCGACCTCATCGTCAACGATGTGACCCGTGACACCTTTAAGATGCGCTCGCAGATCATCCACTATATTCGTGAATTCATGGTGGCGCGCCAGTTCCTGGAGGTGGAGACGCCGATGATGCAGGCGATCCCCGGCGGCGCCGCCGCCAAGCCCTTCACCACCTACCACAACGCCCTCGATATGGAGCTCTTTCTGCGTATCGCGCCCGAGCTCTACCTCAAGCGGCTGGTGGTGGGCGGCTTTGAGCGGGTCTTCGAGATCAACCGTAACTTCCGTAACGAGGGGCTCTCCACCCGCCACAATCCCGAGTTCACCATGATGGAGTTCTATCAGGCCTACGCCGATTATCGCGACCTGATGGACATGACCGAGGAGCTGTTGCGCGGCCTGGCCGAGACAGTGCTGGGCACCACCCTGGTCAACTATCAGGGCGATGTCTACGATTTCGGCAAGCCCTTTGCGCGGATGTCGATCAAGGAGTCGATTCTGCACTTCAACCCCGAAATTACTGCCGCACAGCTGGAGGATATCGGGCAGGCGCGCGGAGTGGCAGAACGGCTGGGGCTGAAACTCAAGGATTCCTACGGACTGGGCAAGGTGCAGATCGAGATCTTCGAGGAGACGGTGGAGCACCGCCTCAAGGATCCCACCTTTATTACCGGTTACCCGACCGAGGTCTCACCGCTGGCACGTCGCAACGATGAGGATCACTTCGTTACCGACCGCTTTGAGTTCTTCATCGGCGGGCGTGAGCTGGCCAACGGCTTCTCCGAGCTGAACGACGCCGAGGATCAGGCCGAACGTTTTCGCAAGCAGGTGGAGGAGAAGGACGCCGGTGATGAGGAGGCAATGCACTTTGATGCCGACTACATCGTCGCCCTGGAGCATGGCCTGCCACCCACCGCCGGCGAGGGGATCGGTATCGACCGTCTGGTAATGCTCTTTGCCAATGCCCCGTCGATTCGCGATGTGCTGCTATTCCCGCATATGCGCCCGCAGTTGTAACGGCACACGCCCTACCATAAATCAAACAGCCCGCAAAAGCGGGCTGTCTGGTTTTTATCCGGTGATCAACAGGCGGTTAGAAGGAGAGCAGGCGCTGTGCCTCACGGATATCATCGGCGGTCTCTTCCATCTCGATAACATTGATGTCGTGGCTCAGCCCCAGTTTGGCGAAGGCGGGGATGGCGCTCCAGTCTTCATTGGCAAGAGGGTGGTTGCTCCCCATATAGCTTTGCAGGTTGGCGACGGTCACCACATCGACGTAGTCGACCTGCTCCGAATCACGACTGAGATTTTCGTGCTCGGCTGCCACCTTTACCAGCTCTGCCGGAAAGTTCCAGGCCTGCAGGATCGCCTTGCCGATCTTGGGGTGGAGCTTGCGGATAATAAGGTCGAGCGTTGCCTCATCCTCCAGCAACTCCGGGTACTCCTCTGCCTTGGTGAGGATGGGCAGGGCGCCGATATCATGTATCAGCCCCGCCAGCATTGCCTGTTCGGGCGAGAGTTTGGTGTAGGCGGCGGCGAGAACATGGCTGATGGCCGCGACCGTAGTACTGTGCTCCCATATTTCGCGCAGCTTGCGATCGGTTACATCGGAGGTTGCCTGGAACATCTGCTGCATCACCATTGAGACGACCATGTCGCGGATCAGCTTCATGCCGAGCCGGTTGACGGCCATATCGAGGTTGTCGATCTCACGACTGGCACGCATCAGCGGGCTGTTGGCTACCTGAATGATGCGGGCGCTGAGGGCGGCATCGGTGGCAATCACCCGGGCGATATCGGAAATGGATGAATTCTCGTCATCGACCGCATCACGCACCCGCAGGGCGACCTCGGGCAGGGTGGGAAGTACCAGTTCGTTCTTTTCCAGATCCTTGAGTAGCTCCTGCAGGAACTGCTTGGCTATATCGGATGCCATGGTTGCCCCTTAGTTATGCCACTGTCATGTCGACGGATGTGCTTGCTCGATAAACCGGTATGGCAACTTACGCATATCGAGCCGCGGTCCATCGGCATCCTGCAGGTGGAGGGTCTGCTGTTGCGCACTGTTGATCTCGGCCACCACCAGCAACTCGCACCCCCCCTCCGGGACACGGCAGGCGCGCACCACCTTGCCGGCACCCTGCGCGCTCTGTGAGTCGGCGGCGTAGAGATCGGTGCCGGGGGGCGGTGGCTCCGCTGAATTGATATATGCCCGATACATGCGTCGTTTGAGTTTACCAAGATATTGCATGCGTGCCACCACCTCCTGGCCCGGATAGCACCCTTTTTTGAAGTTGACGCCATCAATCAGCTGCAGATTGACCATCTGGGGGACAAAGGCCTCGACGGTGTCGCCGGTGATCTGGGGAATGCCGGCGCGGATCTCCAACAACTCCCAACCGTCGGCACCGACTGGGGTTGCCTCCGGGGTGAGCCGGTGCCACAAGGCTTGCAGTCGTTCGGGGGTGGCGAGACAGATAAACCGGGGAGCCCCGCCGGGACGGCGCAGCAGGGTGACCCCGTCAAGGGTAAGCGAGTGGCCCGCCTCGACGGGGCAATCGCCCAGCGCCTGGGTAAGCAGGCTGTCGGCCTGTGGGCCGCCAAGGCCAAGACTGACCAGTTTACTCCCCGCCTCCTCCAGCTTTACCGCGGAGCGCATGATAAAGATGCCAAGCCGTTTTTGTACTGCCGCCAGCAACTCTTGTGGCAACTGCAGGTAGTAGTCGGCATCGCGCATAAACAGGGTGAAGAGGGCCAGCATCCGCCCCTTGGCGGTGCAATAGCTGTTGAGCTGATGATGTTCGGCATCGACCAGACGCACGTCATTACTGGTCTGGCCCTGCAGGAAATCGGCCGTATCCTGACCACTGGCACGCAACAGGCCAAGGTGTGTCAACGGAACCAGGACCGTGCTGGAGGTGACGCATTGCAGTTCGGTGGTGGCATTGCCAAAATCGGTGACCCGCCCCCCGACGAGGGTCGCTCCCTGCTGCTGTAAAAAATTAACCCAGCTACTCTGTTCAATACCCATGGAGTTTTTTTCCTACTGAAACGGTGGGCCAATGATAGCGAAATATCCGTGGCGTGGTAAGTTTATCCAGAATCCGCACATTTCATCTATCAGGATAAATGGTGTGGTGCCCGGGCAAATCAATCGCCACCGCTGAAAAAGGGAGACAGTCGTGTCGAACAGGGAGGAGTTTTTCATATGAACGCGCCAAGATTCGCCACCCCGCTGCGACTACACGTTGGCGGGTCGCGACGTTTGCGGTGGGTTGTGGCCGCGTTTCTCTCCATTTCGCTGCTGGCGCTGTTGGCGCTGCCGCTGGCCTGGTCGGTAAAGCTGCCGATGGCCCTGTTTCTGAGCGCCCTGTTCTTCGCGGCCTGGCGCAAGCGGGCGGAGTTGGGCGGGGTGCCGGTTGAGCTTGTACTGCTCGGTGATGGCGGCTGGCGGCTGCAGCGGGGCGGGGAGTCTCTCCCCCTGCAACTGCTCGGCCAGAGCACGGTAAGCCATTCGCTGTTGCTGCTCTGCTTTGCCGGGCCGCCGGGGCAGGGTGGCTTCGACTGTCTGCTGTGGCAGGCGGAGTTGCCGCCGCTGCTGTGGCGCCGCCTGCGGCTCTATCTGCGCCTTTATGCCGCGCAATCCCCCCTTAGCTGGAGTGAAAGTTTTCCGGGGTGAGGATGGTGTTGACTGGCGGCTGGCTCTCGTCCGCCCGTGGGTAGTCGAGGGTGTAGTGCAGGCCGCGACTCTCCTTTCGCGCCATTGCCGAGCGGATGATGAGATCGGCCACCACCACCAGATTGCGCAGCTCCAGCAGGTCGTTGCTGACGCGAAAGTTGCCATAGTACTCGGCGATCTCGCCGCTCAGCAGGTCAACGCGCCGCTTGGCCCGCTGCAGGCGTTTGTCGGTGCGCACGATACCAACATAGTCCCACATGAAGTGGCGCAACTCCTCCCAGTTGTGGGAGACCACCACCTCTTCGTCGGAGTCGGTGACGCGGCTCTCGTCCCACGCCGGCAGTGTCCGCGGCAGCGACACCGTGTCGAGCCGGGCGATGATGTCGCGGGCGGCGGCATGCCCGAATACCAGACACTCCAGCAGCGAATTGCTGGCCAGGCGATTGGCCCCATGCATGCCAGTAAAGGTGACCTCGCCAATGGCGTAGAGGCCGGGCAGGTCGGTGCGACCGTGGACATCGGTCATTACCCCGCCACAGGTGTAGTGGGCCGCCGGTACCACCGGGATTGGCTCACGGGTGATGTCGATACCCAGCTCCATGCAGCGAAGATAGATATTGGGGAAGTGCTCGGTAATGAATTCGGCCGGCTTGTGGCTGATATCGAGATAGAGACACTGTGCGCCAAGGCGCTTCATCTCGTGGTCGATGGCGCGGGCGACGATGTCCCGCGGCGCCAGCTCGGCGCGCTTGTCGAATCGGTGCATAAAACGGCTGCCGTCGGGCAGCTTGAGTATCCCCCCCTCGCCGCGAATGGCCTCGGTGATGAGGAACGACTTGGCCTTGGGGTGGTAGAGGCAGGTGGGGTGGAACTGGTTGAACTCCATGTTGGCGACGCGGCAGCCGGCGCGCCACGCCATGGCGATGCCATCGCCGGTGGAGAGGTCGGGGTTACTGGTGTAGAGATAGACCTTGCTGGCGCCGCCGCTGGCAAGCACGACAAAGCGCGCGCGGAACACCTCGACATGGCCTGAGTCGCGATTGAGCACATAGGCGCCGAGTACCCGATCCTCGATGGTTCCCTGTTTGGCCCCCAGTTTGGCCCCGGTAATAAGGTCGATGGCAAGGCGGTGCTCGTGCAGGGTGATGTTGGGGTGGGCCTGCGCGGCGCCGAGCAGGGTGGTCTCTATCGCCTTGCCGGTGGCATCGGCGGCGTGGATCACCCGGCGGTGGCTGTGGCCACCCTCGCGGGTAAGGTGGTAGCCGCCCAGCCCATCCTCACGCCGCTCACGACTGAACTTGACGCCGTGGGCGATCAGGGTGCGGATCGCCTCGGCGGCATTCTCCGCCACATGGCGCACCACCGCCGGGTCGCACAGCCCGGCCCCGGCAGTGAGGGTATCCTGCAGATGGGACTCGACCGAGTCCTCCGGCTCCATCACCACGGCGACACCGCCCTGCGCATGGAGTGTGCATCCCTCGACTAGCTCCCCCTTGGCCAGGAGGGTCACCTTGGCATGCGCCGCCAGTTGCAGTGCCAGGGTGAGTCCGGCGGCACCACTGCCGATTACCAGTATGTCGCTGCTATGTTGGAGCTGTCTGTTCACGGGCTGGGAAACCGAGTCTTTCAAGTAGGGGTAAAGGCCGTTAAGCTTGACGCATCAAAGGGAGGCCGTTCATGGCTTCATTCACGGTATTCTGGCATACAATAGCGACTGTTGAGAATTAAAGTCTGCAGTCGGGCGAACTCTGCCACAGACGGCGTGTCATAAGGGTACGTTGTGTGTGGTGAGCCGCCCGACCATCATATTAAGGGGTAGGCCCGAATGGGCGAACAGAGTGTCGACCAGGAGCTGGTCAGACGTGTCCAGAAGGGCGACAAAAAGGCTTTCGATGTACTGGTGCTCAAGTACCAGCAGCGCATCGTCAAGCTGATCTCCCGCTATGTGCGGGATCAGGACGAGGTGCTGGATGTGGCCCAGGAGGCCTTTATCAAGGCCTATCGCGCCCTGGCCAACTTCCGTGGCGAAAGTGCCTTCTACACCTGGCTCTACCGCATCGCCATCAATACAGCGAAAAATTATCTGGTGGCGCAGGGGCGTCGTCCGCCGGCCACTGATGTGGATGCGGAGGATGCGCTCTATGTGGATGGCGGTATGCGCCTGAGTGACAACGACACCCCGGAGCAGCTGGTGCAGCGCGATCAAATCGAACGGGTGATCTTCGATACCATCGACGCCCTGCCCGAGGAGCTGCGCACCGCCATCACGCTGCGCGAGATGGAGGGGTTGAGTTATGAGGAGATCGCGGTGACCATGGATTGCCCGGTCGGTACGGTGCGCTCGCGGATCTTTCGGGCGCGCGAGGCGATAGAGACAAAACTGAAACCACTGCTTGAATCGAGGGGATGAGTGAATGGCTGACCCGCGCAAAGATGCGATAACGAACAATGAGGACCGCGATGAAGAGCGTGCGTGGCTTTCGGCGCTGGCCGATGGTGAGTTGCACGGGGCGGAGCTGGAACGCCAGCTTGGCCTGCTGCGCGATGACCCGCGGCTGCTGGCAAGCTGGCAGGCCTACCATCTTATTCGCGATACCGTCTCCAGCAATCTCAACCATGCGGTGGCGCCACAGCTGCACCTGCGGGTAGCCGCGGCGCTGGAGTCGGAACCCACTATCCTGGCCCCACGGCAACGCAGACCCTGGCTTAAACAGGTGGCGGGGCTGGCGATTGCCGCCTCGGTGACCGGGGTGGCGATCATCGGCCTGCAGAACATGAACGGGATCGACGCCACTCCCGCCGCCGCGCAGGTGGCAGAGAAGCAGGAGTACCTGCGCATCGAACCGTCACTGGTGGCACAGCAAAAGGCGCAGGCCGGGCAAAATCAAAATAACGACGCGCTCGACCGCTACCTGGTTAATCACAACGAATATGCGGTCAGCTCCGGGATTCAGGGGGTGCTGCCGTATGTGCGCATCGTCGGTTACAAGGCCGGTCAGTAACATGCGTCGCGCGCACCGCTGTTCCGCCCTCTTTCTTCTGCTGCTGACAGCGTCGGCGGCGCACGCCACCGAAGACGCCACCCGCTGGCTGGAGCGCATGTCACAGGCGGCCCACTCCCTGAGCTACGAGGGAACCTTCGTCTACATGCAGGAGGGGAGGCTGGAGTCGCTGCAGCTGGTGCATGCGGTCGATGCGACGGGGGAGCATGAGCGCCTGGTTTCGCTCAGCGGCCCCTATCGCGAGGTGATACGCGACCACGGCCGGGTAACCTGCTATCTCCCCGAAAAGGAGGCCCTGGTGGCGGGGCAGCCGGCCACCCCCCCCCGATTCCCCCTCAATCTGCCCACCCAGTGGGAGCAGTTGCGTAGTGTCTACGATTTTGAGCTGCTCGGCCTGTCGCGCGTGGCCGGCCTGGCGGCGCAACGGCTCGCCATCGTGCCGCGCGACGAGCTGCGCTACGGCCAGCACTACTGGATCGCGGTCGATAGTGGCCTGTTGCTGCGTGCCGACACCCTCAATGAGCACGGTGAGCTGGTGGAACAGCTGGAATTTACCTCACTGAAACTGATGGAGCAGATCCCGGCACAGCTGCTGCAACCCGAGGCGGGTGGCAGGGCGATTGAGCTACCGCCCGGCTTCAGCGCCACGGCAGCGGAGCGTCCAGCGCCATTGCATTGGCACGTCACCCGTCTGCCCGCCGGTTTTGAGCTGGAGTTACAGCGTCAGCACGCCATCGCCGATGACGGCGTGGTGGTCGACCACCTGGTCTATAGCGACGGCCTCGCCTCGGTCTCGGTCTTTATCGAACCACGCCGCGACCCGGCGGAGGAGAGCGCTGGCACCTCGCGGCGCGGCAGCGTCAATGCCTACACCCGCCTGCTGCCACAGCAGCGGATCACCGTGCTGGGCGAGGTGCCGCTGGCCACGGTCAGGCAGATCGGCGAGTCGATCGAGCCATTGGGACAGTAGCCGATGGTGGAAGAGAGTGGTCTGGTCGTCGCCACCGAGGGCGAGATGGCCTGGGTGGAGACCTCACGGCGCAGCAGTTGCGGCAGTTGCGAGGCCAAGGGGTGTGGCACCGGGGCGCTTAGTCAGGTGCTGGGGCGGCGCCGTCAACGCCTGCGGGTGAAAAACCCGATTGCCGCCGCCACTGGCGACGCGGTCGTGCTGGGGCTCCCGGAGGCGGCGCTGCTCCAGGGGGCAGTGGTCGTCTATCTGGTGCCGCTGCTGGCGCTGTTGGCCGGTGGCCTGCTGGGCGAGATAGTGGCACCGCAACTGGCGCTGACGCCGGAGGTGGGGAGCATCCTCTTTGCCCTTGGCGCTCTGGCCTGCAGTTTTCTCTGGCTGCGCCGCTTTAATCGGCGTGCCGCAGACGATGACCGTTTCAACGCCGTAATTTTGCGCCGGGCAGACGCCCCGGCTGCAACCATTTCCTTTCATCCCAACAAGTGAACAGGTAGGGAAAATCATGAGAATGCTCAAACACCTCTATGCGACCACGCTGATGTTGACACTGTCGCTCGGTCTGCTGCTGCCGGCCGCGCAGGCGCGTGAACTGCCCGAGTTTACCCGGCTGGTGGAGGCCTATGGCCCGGCGGTGGTCAATATCAGCACCAAGCAGAAGAAGAGTGTGCATGGCGCCCTGCCCAAGGGGCTGCAAATCCCCGATCTGCCCAAGGGCGGGCCGTGGGATGAGCTGTTCCGCCACTTCTTTGGCGAGGGTGAGGGCGGTGACAAGATGCCGGAACACGAGGCACGCTCGCTCGGTTCGGGCTTTATTATTGACGAGGCCGGTTACATCCTGACCAATAACCATGTGGTCGAGGGGGCCGAGGAGGTGATCGTGCGCCTGAGCGACCGCCGCGAACTGGTAGCCGAGGTGGTTGGCACCGATCCCCGCAGCGACATCGCCCTGTTGCGGGTGCAGGCGGCCGATCTGCCGGTGGTAAGGCTGGGCCGCAGCCGCGATCTCAAGGTAGCCGAGTGGGTGATGGCAATCGGCTCCCCCTTTGGCTTTGACCACTCGGTATCGGTGGGGGTGGTGAGCGCGCTGGGGCGCAGTCTGCCGAGTGAAAACTATGTCCCCTTTATCCAGACCGATGTGGCGATCAATCCCGGCAACTCCGGCGGTCCGCTCTTCAATCTTGATGGCGAGGTGGTCGGTATCAACTCCCAAATTTACAGCCGTACCGGTGGTTTTATGGGGCTCTCCTTCGCCATTCCCATCGATGTGGCGATGGATGTGGTGGCACAGCTGAAGGAGACGGGGCATGTCAGCCGCGGCTGGCTGGGGGTGCTGATTCAGGATGTGACCCGCGAACTGGCCGAGTCCTTCGGCATGAGCAAGCCGGCGGGGGCGCTGGTGGCCAAGGTGCAGGATGACTCTCCGGCGGGCAAGGCGGGGATCAGGGTGGGCGATGTCATCATCGAGTTTAACGGCGAGACGGTACACTACTCCTCCGACCTGCCGCCGCTGGTGGGGCGTGTGCGGGCCGGCAGTGACGCCAAGGTGAAGGTGCTGCGCGACGGCAAGACCCGTACCATCAAGGTGCGCATCGGTGAGTTGCCGGTGGAGGATGAGATGGTGCAGGCGAGCGGTGAGCCGAAGAAGATCGAGGCGGATCGTCTGGGTCTGGTAGTTAGTGGCCTCAGTGCCGAGCAGCGCAAGCAGCTCGAAGTCGCCGAGGGCGGGGCGTTGGTGGCGCAGGTAAAGCCGGGGGCCGCCGCCGAGGCGGGGATTCAAGGCGGCGATGTCATTGTCAAACTGAACAATCGTGACGTTGCGGATGCCGCCGACTTTCGCCGGCAGGTGGCAGAGTTGCCCGCCGGACGCTCGGTACCGGTGCTGGTGTTGCGTCGTGGTGGCCCACTCTTCCTGGCGCTGCGGGTACCGGCCGATTGAGCCGCGACACCACGCTCACGCTCTACTACCGTAGCGGCTGTTCACTGTGCGAGCAGATGGAGGCAGAGCTGCTTGCCGCACAGTCGCGTTACGGTTTTCGCCTGCAGACGGTGGATGTCGATGGCAGTGCGGCGCTGGTGGCGGCCTATGGCCACAAGGTGCCGGTGTTGACCTTTGCCGATGGCGCGGAGATCTGCCACTACTTTCTCGACCACTCGGCACTTGCCGAGTGCCTGTCGAGTGTTTCTCCGGCGGCTGAGTTCCGGTAGAATCGGCACTCCTGATGCAAGACCCGAAAAACAGGAAGACCGGAGACCTGGATGGGTACGCCGGGTTCCTGTTTTTTTATGGTCGCCATCCCGCTATTGAATGAAAGAAAGATACCGTGGCAGAACTGAGCAAGATCCGTAATTTTTCCATCATCGCCCACATCGATCATGGCAAGTCCACCATCTCTGATCGCTTTATCCAGCACTGCGGTGGTCTCACCTCGCGTGAGATGGAGGCGCAGGTGCTGGACTCGATGGATATCGAGCGCGAGCGTGGCATCACCATCAAGGCGCAGAGCGTCAGTCTCAACTACCCGGCACGCGATGGTGAAACCTACCTGTTGAACTTCATCGACACCCCCGGTCACGTCGACTTCTCTTACGAGGTCTCCCGCTCACTGGCGGCCTGCGAGGGGGCACTGCTGGTGGTTGATGCCTCGCAGGGGGTAGAGGCGCAGACGGTGGCCAACTGCTACACCGCCATTGAGCAGGGGCTGGAGGTATTGCCGGTACTCAACAAGATCGACCTGCCCGCCGCCGATCCGCAGCGGGTGATCGACGAGATCGAGGAGATCGTCGGCATCGAGGCGCATGACGCGGTGCTGGTCAGTGCCAAGAGCGGCATTGGCATCGAAGATCTGCTTGAAGAGCTGGTAAAAAAGATCCCGCCACCGCAGGGAGATCGCGATGCCAGCCTCAAGGCACTGATCATCGACTCCTGGTTCGATAACTATCTGGGCGTGGTCTCCCTGGTGCGGGTGATGCAGGGGACATTGAAGAAAAAGCAGAAGTTCACCGTAATGTCGACCGGGCGCAGTCACCAGGCGGATCGCGTGGGGATCTTTACCCCGAAGATGACCGATACGGAGATGCTGCAGGCGGGGGATGTCGGCTTCATCGTCGCCGCGATTAAGGAGATCGACGGCGCCCCGGTGGGCGATACCCTGACCCATACCGATCGCCCCGCCAGCGAACCGCTGCCCGGCTTTAAACCGGTGCAACCGCGGGTCTTTGCCGGACTGTTTCCGGTAAGCAGTGATGATTACGAGAATTTGCGCGAGGCGCTGTCTAAACTGCGCCTTAACGATGCCTCCCTGTTTTATGAACCGGAGACCTCGCAGGCGCTGGGCTTTGGCTTTCGCTGCGGCTTTCTCGGTATGTTGCACATGGAGATCATCCAGGAGCGGCTGGAGCGCGAGTACGATATCGACCTCATCACCACTGCGCCGACCGTGGTCTATGAGGTGCTGACCACCAGGGGCGAGACCCTGATGGTGGACAACCCCTCCAAACTGCCGCCGGAAAATACCCTGGCCGAGATTCGCGAGCCGATCATTACCGCCAACATCCTGATGCCGCAAGAGTATGTGGGCAACGTGATGACCCTCTGCGTGGAAAAGCGCGGGGTGCAGAAGAACATGCAGTACATGGGCAAGCAGGTATCGCTCAGCTATGAGCTGCCGATGAACGAGGTGGTGCTCGACTTTTTCGATCGTCTCAAGTCGGTCAGTCGCGGCTTTGCCTCGCTCGACTATCACTTCACCCGTTTTCAGGCGGCGAAACTGGTCAAGCTCGATATCATGATTAACGGTGAGGTGGTCGATGCGCTGGCGGTGATTGTACACCGTGAGAATGCCCAGGCCCGTGGCCGCGAGCTGGCGGAGAAAATGAAAGAGCTGATCCCACGCCAGATGTTCGATGTGGCGATCCAGGCCTCGATTGGCTCACAGATCATCGCCCGCACCAACGTCAAGGCGCTGCGCAAGAATGTCATCGCGAAGTGTTATGGTGGCGACGTCAGCCGCAAGCGCAAGCTGCTGGAGAAACAGAAGGCGGGCAAGAAACGGATGAAGCAGGTGGGCTCGGTGGAGATCCCGCAAGAGGCCTTCTTTGCCGTACTGCATGTGGGGAAGGATAAATGAGTCTCGATTTTCCATTACTGTTGGTGTTGTTGACCCTTGGCACCGGGGCGGTATGGGCGCTGGACAGCTTGTGGCTGAAACCGAGGCGGCAGCAGCGGGTAGCCACTCTGAAGCTCGACGGAGAGAGTGATGGCGAGCGCCTCGACAAGGCGGGGCGTGAGCCTTATCTGGTGGAGATGTCACGCTCCTTTTTCCCCATCATCCTCATCGTGCTGGTGGTGCGGTCGTTCATCGTCGAACCTTTTCGCATCCCCTCCGGCTCGATGATGCCAACCCTGTTGATTGGCGACTTTATCCTGGTCAACAAGTTTGCCTATGGGGTGCGCCTGCCGGTGGTCAATTTGCGCATTCTCGACACTGGCAGCCCGCAACGAGGGGATGTCGCGGTGTTTCGTTACCCGGAAAACCCCAAGATCGATTTCATTAAACGTATCGTCGGTGTGCCCGGCGATCGTGTCGTTTATATGAACAAGGTGCTCTATATTAACGGCGAGCAAGCCCCGCAACACTATCTTGGGAGTTATGTCGGAATAGGAAGCGGGAATGTGATGACCGGGGCACGGCACCTGCAAGAGGAACTGAACGGCGTTGAGCATGAGATCCTGGTGATGCCCGGACGCAATGAGGTTAACGGGAATTTCGATTATCTGGTGCCGGAGGGGAACTACTTTGCCATGGGTGATAACCGTGATAACAGTCGTGACAGCCGCTACTGGGGTCTTCTGCCCGAAGAGAATCTGGTAGGCAAGGCTTTTATGATCTGGATGAACTGGGACTGGCAACAGGATGGTGTGGTCGGCTGGGGTCGTCTGGGTAACGGGATTCATTAACAAGGGTTATTTAAGGAGGATAAAATGGAAATAAAATCACGAAAAAGACAACAGGGCGTCACCATGATCTCCGTCGCCTTTTTCCTGGGACTGCTGGCGTTTGCGGTGTTCACGGTACTGAAGCTGTTTCCGGTTTATATGGAGAGTTTTACCGTGGCCTCATCGGTAAAAAATTTGGAGAATAGGACCGAGGAGTACATGGGGGCGAAGGCGGTGAGGGATGCGCTGATGAAGAACTTTGGCGTTAACAACGTCACTGCTGTCAGCGCAGAGGATATCAGTGTGACCCGTGAGGATCAGATGTATCTGGTCGATGTCAATTATGAGGTTCGCATACCCTATATCAAGAATCTCAGTCTGGTGGTGACGTTTGAAAATCACGCCGAGGTTCCCGCACGTTGACCCCCTCTGTCGAGCGACTCTGTGACAAGCTGGAATATCGCTTTACGCAGCCTGAGCTGTTGCAGCGGGCGCTCTGTCATCGCAGTGTTGGCAGTGACAATAATGAACGGCTGGAGTTTCTCGGTGACGCTATTCTCAGCTATATAATCTCGGTTGAGCTGTTTCAGCGTTTCCCCGAGGTGGATGAGGGACGACTGAGTCGTCTGCGTGCCTCGCTGGTGAAGGGCGATACTCTGGCTCTGGTGGCGCGTGAGCTGTCGTTGGGGGAGTATCTGCAACTGGGGCCAGGTGAGTTGAAGAGCGGCGGCTTTCGCCGCAGCTCCATTCTTGCCGATGCCTTTGAGGCCCTGCTTGGGGCCATCTATCTGGACTCCGATATTGCTACGGTGCAACGGGTGACGCTGCAGCTCTTTCATGAGCGACTGGCGGCAATTAACCCCGATACCGCGTTGAAGGATCCCAAAACCCGCCTGCAGGAGTACCTGCAGTCACGCCAATACCCACTGCCGGATTACGAAGTGACACAGATCCGCGGAAAGGCGCATGCCCAGACCTTTACCGTAAGTTGTCGCATAGAGGCGCTGCAGATGGCAGTGAGCGCCGAGGCCGCCAGCCGGCGCAAGGCCGAGCAGCAGGCGGCCAAACTGATACTGGAAAAACTGGATAGTGAGCAGAGCAGAAGAGATGTTTCGTAGCGGCTTCGTGGCCATCGTCGGCAGACCCAATGTGGGCAAATCGACGCTGATGAACCACATCCTGGGGCAGAAGATCAGCATTACCTCGAGCAAGCCGCAAACCACGCGCCACCGTATTCTGGGCATCAAGACTGACGAGCAGAGCCAGGTGATCTATGTCGATACCCCCGGGGTGCACCTTAATGCGAAGAACGCGATGAACCGTTATATGAATCGGGCCGCGACCTCCAGTATCGAGGATGTGGAGCTGATCCTCTTTCTGGTCGAGGCGACCACCTGGACCGAGGAGGACGAGAATGTCCTGCAACGGCTGAAGGGGGTCAAGGCACCGGTGGTACTGGTGGTCAACAAGATCGATCGCATCAAGGAGAAGGAGGAGCTGTTCCCGGTACTGGAGGCGCTGGCGCAGAAGATGGACTTTGCCTCGGTGATCCCGCTCTCGGCGCTCAAGGGCTCCAATGTAAAGGCGCTGGAGCGGCTGGTCACCGAGCGGTTGCCCGAGGCGGAGCCGATGTTTCCCGAGGAGTACGTGACCGATCGCAGCGAGCGTTTTCTGGCCGCCGAGCTGATTCGGGAAAAACTGATGCGTGGCCTGGGCAAGGAGCTTCCCTATTCCACCACCGTGGAGATTGAGAGTTTCAAGCAGGAGAAGGGGATGCTGCGCATCCACGCCCTGATCTGGGTGGAGCGTCAGAGCCAGAAGCGCATCGTGATCGGCAAGGGTGGCGAGAAGCTCAAGGAGGTGGGACAGCAGGCACGGCTCGATATGGAGCGGCTGTTCGATACCAAGGTATTTTTGCAGTTGTGGGTCAAGGTGAAGGAGGGGTGGTCGGATGATGAGCGGCTCCTCAACAGCCTTGGTTACAAGGATGAGTTCTGAGCAGCGGGTAGCGCTGCAACCCGCCTACCTGCTGCATCGCACGCCGTTTCGTGATAGCAGTCTGCTGCTCGAACTCTTTACCCCGGGGCATGGCCGCATTGGCCTGGTGGCGCGTGGCGCACGCGGTGCCCGCTCCAAACTCAAGGGGGTGCTGCAACCCTATCAGTTGCTGTTGATCAGCTGGAGCGGTCGCGGTGAGCTGCCGACGCTCACTGGCGCCGAGTGCCAGGATGGCGGCGTCTTTCTGCAGGGCGATGCCCTGATCAGTGGCTTCTATCTGAATGAGCTGCTGCTGCGCCTGCTGGCGCGTCATGACCCCCACCCCCATCTGTTTCACCGTTATCAGGTCGCACTGCAGGGCTTGATTGCCAACGCGGGGGTGGAGTGGGCGTTGCGCCTCTTCGAGCGTGACCTGTTGCAGGAGTTGGGTTATGGCCTGCTGCTAACCCATGAGGGGGGAGACGGCAAGGAGGTCGAGGCCGATGCCCTCTACTGCTATCATCACGAGTCGGGGCCGCAGCGCATCGCCACCGAGAGCCGTGGCGTGCTCTCGGTGCGCGGCGCCACCCTGTTGGCGCTGGCGCGGGGCGAGTGTGGGGATGCGCAGTTGCGCCGCGAGAGCAAACTGTTGATGCGCGAGGTGCTGGGGCGCTATCTTGGCCCACGTCCGCTTGCCAGTCGGGAGCTGTTTCGCCAGAAATGGCCATCTAGTCACGAGGAGTAACTGTTGAGCGTTAAAGAGAACATTCTGCTGGGGGTGAATATTGACCATGTGGCCACCCTGCGTCAGGCACGGGGAACCCGTTATCCCGACCCCATTCAGGCGGCCATTGAGGCGGAGCAGTCGGGGGCCGACAGCATCACCCTGCACCTGCGTGAAGATCATCGCCACATTCAGGAGCGCGATGTGCGCCTGCTGCAGGAGATTTTGCAGACGCGGATGAATCTGGAGATGGCGGTGACCGACGAAATGCTGGCGCTGGCCGAGGAGCTTCGTCCCTCCGACTGCTGCCTGGTGCCGGAGAAGCGTGAAGAGCTCACCACCGAGGGCGGACTGGATGTGGCCGCAGCGCCGGGGCGCATTGGCGATGCCTGCAAACGGCTGGCCGATGCCGGGGTGCGTGTCTCGCTCTTTATCGATGCCGAGCCCCGGCAGATCGAGGCGGCGCTCGCCTGTGGCGCGCCGGTGATCGAGATCCACACCGGCCACTACGCCGATGCCACCAACGAGGCGCAGCAGGCGCAGGAGCTGGCGCGTATTCGGGAGGGGGTGCGGCTCGCCCACGCGGCGGGGTTACAGGTGAATGCCGGTCACGGCCTGCACTATCACAACACCCGCGCCATCGCCGAGATGGCGGCGATCCGTGAACTCAATATTGGCCACGCCATTATCGCGCGTGCGGTTTTTGTCGGTCTGCAAAGTGCCGTCGCAGAGATGAAACGTCTGATGGTTGAGGCGCGCGGGTGATCTTCGGCATCGGCACCGATATTGTCAGTGTGTCGCGCATGGAGCATGCACTGGCGCGACACGGCGAGCGTTTCGCGGAAAGAATCCTGGCTGCGGTGGAACTGGCGGAGTATCGCCAGAGCAGCAAGCCGGCCCATTTTCTGGCGAAACGTTTTGCGGCCAAGGAGGCGGCCGCCAAGGCCTTTGGCACCGGTTTTCGTGACGGGCTCGGGATGGGCGATTTTATTATCGGCCATGATGGGCTGGGCAAGCCGCTGCTGCAGTTTGCCGGACGCGCCGAGCTGTTCTGTCGTCAGCAGGGTGTCGGTGAGAGCTTTCTCTCCATCTCCGATGAGAAGGAGCACGCCGTCGCCTTCGTCACCCTGCTTAAATCCTGAAGAGAGTGCCCCCCATGCTGGAATATCTGTTTTTTGATGAGGCCATTCGTGACAAGTTCGTCGCCTTTCTTGCCGAGCGCAAGGTCGAACATCGGCTGAGTGACGCTGACGCCCTGCTGATCGAGGTAGCCGAGGATCTGGATGATGCCACGGGCGATGCCATCGACCACTGCTATGAGACCCTGCTGCAGGAGACCGCAGCGCTGATGGAGCAGGGGGCCGATGCCCTGGAGAAGAATGTCGCCGGGGTGCAGGTGCAGTTGGCCGATGGTGCCATCTGCACCGTGCGGCTTGATCCCGACCTGGTGGGGCGCATCCTCGGTTGTATCTCCATGGCGGAGTTGCGCGACATGGTGCAAGAGGTGGCGCACTGGGTGGAGTTGAAGGACAACAGTCCGTTGTGTCATCTCGTAGAGCTTGAACAATGATGAAATTTTTCTCCCTGTTGCTATTACTGGTGAGTGTGCCTGCCACCAGTGCGCAGTTTGAGCTTGAGGTGCAGCAACTGGCGCCGAATGTCTATGCACTGGTGGGTGAGCTGGAGCAGCGCTCTGATGCCAACCTCGCCAACAACGCCACCTTTGGCGTGGTGGTGACGGAGGCGGGCGTCGTGCTGATCGACTCGGGCGGCAGTTACCGTGGTGCCGGGCAGATCGCGCAGACCCTGAAAAACATTACCGACAAACCGGTGGTGCAGGTAATCAATAGCGGCGGCCAGGATCACCGCTGGCTGGGTAATGGCTATTTCAAACAGCAAGGGGCGCGGATCATCACTTCGGCGGCGGCGCTGGCCGATCAGAAGAGCCGTGCCACGGATCAGATGCTGGCACTGCAAAATTTTCTCACTGCCGATAATCTCAAGGGAACCGAACCGCTCTTCGCCGAGGAGAGCTTTGAGGAGTCAACGTCGTTACAGTTTGGCGGCGTGACGTTTGAACTGCAGCGCGTAGGCCCGGCACATACACCTGGTGATGTGTTGGTGTGGTTGCCACAACAGCGTATCGCCTTTGCCGGCGATGTGGTCTATGTGGAGCGCATGCTCGGGGTTGGGTCGATGTCCAATAGTGGTCACTGGCTCCAGGCCTTCGAGAGACTGGCCGCGCTGCAACCCGAGTGGGTGGTGCCGGGGCATGGCCATGCGGTGAGCCTTGCACAGGCGCGAGCCGACACCTATGACTATCTGATATTTTTGCGCGAGGCGGCAGGCAAGATGATCGATGAGGGGCTCGGCATGGAGCGTGTGGGAGAGATTGACCAATCCCGTTTCAGCTACCTGCGGGTCTATGAGCAAATCAAGGGGCGCAATGCGCAGCAGGTCTACTCCGAAATGGAGTGGGAGTAAACCGCTCAATAATTCACTCAATCACACTGTCAGGAACAAACAATGAGCAGCCATCATATCACCGTTATTGGCAGCGGCTTTGCCGCCCTGGCCTCTGTACGCGAGCTTCGTAAACGTGACCCGGAGGCTCACATTACGGTGATCGCACCCAGGGCCGAATTTGTCTATCTCCCCAGTCTCATCTGGATCCCCTCGGGGCTGCGCCAACCCGACGAGTTGCGCATTCCACTGGATAACTTCTTTGCCCGCATGCGCGTCGAGTTCATCGCCGCCGAGGTGACGGGACTCAGGGAGGGCGGTCGTACTGTGGAGACCACGGCAGGCGAGGTGGCGAATGATGCACTGATCATTGCTTCGGGCGGGCGCTTCATAAAGAAACTTCCGGGCATCGAGCACGCCATCACGCCGTGTGAGGGCGTTGAGTCGGCGCTAAAGATCCGTGAGCGTCTCAAGGCAATGAGTGGCGGCACCATTGCCATCGGTTTTGCCGGCAATCCGCAGGAGCCGTCGGCAATGCGTGGCGGTCCGATGTTCGAGTTTCTCTTTGGTATCGACACCCTGCTGCGCCAGCAGGGACGGCGCGACAAGTTCAAACTGGTCTTCTTCAGTCCGGCCGCGGAGCCGGGGAAACGTCTCGGCCCGAAGGCGATGACGGGGTTGCTCGATACTATGCGCCGGCGCGGCATCGAGACCCGCCTGGGGCATAAGATGAAGGCATTCGAGTCGAACAAGGTGATCACCGAAGGGGGTGAGTTCGCGGCCGATCTCATCCTCTTCATGCCGGGGATGACCGGCAACCTCTGGTTTGATAACAGTGAACTGCCGCGCTCCGCGGGCGGGCTGCTGCAGGCCGATGCGCAGTGTTGCGTGCCTGGCTTTGCACATCTCTATGTGGCCGGTGATTCCGGCAGCTTTCCTGGCCCGGAGTGGATGCCCAAACAGGCGCACATGGCCGAGCTGCAGGCGAAGGCGGCGGTGGCCAATCTGCTGGACGAGCTGGCGGGGGGCGAGGCGAAGGCGAGCTTCAGGGTGGAGTTGATGTGTATTGTCGACAGCCTTGATCGCGGCATGTTTGTGGCGCGCACCACGCAACGCGCCATAGTGCTGCCGCCGCTGCGCATCGCCCACTGGGCGAAGCGGATCTTCGAGTGGTGGTTTTTGCGCCAGTTACGCTAACCCGGCTAATTCAATGCGACGATCACGATGCCATTGACAACGATCAGCAGAACCGCCGCCACCAGCATGATGGTCAAACGACGGCGACGGCTGGCGTGCTCACGCTCTACCCGCGCAATCGCCTGATTGACGGCGTCCACCCGATCACTCTGGCGACGGAATGGCGGATAGGGGGAAGATTCGATCTTTCGTGCGGTGTTCATTACGCTAAGTCCCTGGTAAAACCATTTATTATTCTTTGGTGGCTGGCCACGGATGGACCCCGCAAGGGTAGCCACCCAAATCGGGGCCGCATTCTAGCAGAAAACAGATTGGATGGTGCTGACTAATCATGAAATTTGCCGAGTTTACAATCTCCACCCTGCCGCGCATCTACTTTGGCGAGGGACGACTGGAGTTGCTCCCCGCGCTGATTGCCGAATATGGCCGGCGGGTGCTGGTGGTATCGGGCAAGAGTTCGTTTTCTGACTCACCACATTGGCAAACCCTGCAACAGGGGATGGCGCAGGCGGGGTTGACGCACCAGCTCTTCGGGGTGGCGGGCGAGCCTTCACCGGCGCTGGTCGATAGCGCCGTGCGCGAATTTCATCAAGAGGGTTTCGAGGTGGTGGTCGGCATCGGTGGCGGCAGTGTACTGGATGCGGCCAAGGCGATCGCCGGCCTGCTCCCCAGCGGCCGATCGGTACTGGCCCACCTGGAGGATGTGGGGGAGGGGCTCCCTTATGAGGGACCGTCGCTTCCCTTTATTGCTGTACCCACCACGGCTGGTACCGGCAGTGAGGCGACCAGGAATGCCGTGCTGAGTGAGCAGGGGACGGGGGGGTATAAAAAATCGTTTCGCCATGAGTCGCTGGTGGCGCGGGTGGCGCTTGTCGACCCCCTGTTGCTGGAGCATTGCCCCCGTGAGCTGATCGCCGCGCAGGGGATGGACGCCTTTACCCAGCTGCTCGAATCCTATGTCTCGCTGCGCGCCAACCCCTTTACCGATGCCCTTGCCTGGTCGGGACTGGAGGCGATAGCCCAGGGCTTTTTTGCCGCCTACGATGGCGGCGATGATGAGGCGGCGCGCCAGGGACGGGCAGCGATGGCCTATGGGGCACTGCTCTCGGGGATCACCCTGGCCCAGGCGGGGTTGGGCTCAGTGCATGGGCTGGCACAACCGCTGGGATCCCTATTTTCAGTACCCCACGGCATTGCCTGTGGCACTACCCTGGCGGTGGCGACCGAGGTGAATATCAAGGCGCTGCGTGAGCGCGCGCCACAGAGCCCGGCGCTGGCAAAGTACGCAAGGGTGGGACGGCTGCTGCTCGGTGATCAGCGCCTTTATGAACAGGCCGCCTGCCACGCCCTGGTCAGCCAGTTGCAGATGTGGACAGAGCGTATGGCAATCCCACGCCTGGGGCAATTCGGTATTGGCATGGATGACTTGCCTCTCATCATCGCCAATGCGCGAGGCAACAGCATGCAGACCAACCCGATATGGCTTAGCGATGAGGAGATAGGAAAGATTGTCAGCCGCAGGGTGTAGCAGCAATAAGTTACCGGTATACTCGTTTGAAGCGGGCAGCCTTTGCCGCTACAAGTGTCTTGTCAAAATGGAGATGCAGCGCACTCTGTTCAATGCTGTGGAGGAAACATGGAAACACTCAACAAGTTAGAACAACAGAATCAGGAAATATCAGAGCTCTGCAAGGTGCTGCAGGTGCTTCTAACGGATAACAGCGTGTGTGATACGCGGATCGCGCGTGAACTGTTCCGCCGCTTTACCGACAAGGTCAAGGAGCACCTCTCGCTGGAGGACAATACCCTCTATGCAAAGATGCTGGGGCACGGAGACAAGCATATCAACGCGCTCACCAAACGTTTTTTGAGCAACTCACTGGAGTTGCAGCGTATCTTTCTGGATTATGAGAGACTCTGGTGTAGAGAGGGGGTCGAAGTTACCGGTAATGATGCCTTTATTCGTGAGACGCATGGGATCTTCGCCATGATTCGAGAACGCATCAAGGCCGAGCGCGATGAGTTCTTTCCTGCCGCGAATACCGCTCTCGCCTGAGTCCATCCGCATTGTTGCACGCTGACTTGTAGCAATCCCATAGTCAGCGTCACTTTTGCCGCTTGTGTTACAAGACGGATGGACTCTTTTGCCACTCACCTCCTGGAACAGGTGACTTACACTGACACGGAATGTTACCACATGGGTATAGAACGTCGTGTCAAGCCGTATAAAAGTATTATTGAGACGCACACTTGGTGAGATCTCCACCGACCTGCGTGGTATTATCGTCCCCTGGTTCTACTCTCCGCTGGTATTGAGTCACCGTGCCGAATTATTGATTGGCCGGGTGCGTTTGATTGCGGCACTGTTTGCCCTGTTAACACCGTTATGGTGCATCGTCGATCGGCTCTTCATGCCGCAGGCGGTAATGTGGCCACTGTGCGGCGCCCGTATTCTTGCCGCTCTGGCCTTTGCCATGCTTGCCATCTCTTATCGCAAGTCAGACCACACGGCTCATGCCTATGTGGCACTGGGTAGCCTGTTCCTCATCCCCACGCTCTTTTTTGCCTTTGCCAGCGTGTTACTGGGTGATCTCGAGGGCGAGGGGATCGCCATCAGCCTGATCAGCGGCTATCACCTGTTGCCCTTTCTGATCGCTGCGGGTCTGAGCGTCTTTCCGCTGACCGCCATCGAGGGGGTCATCTTCGCCATCCCGGTGGTGGCCGTGCAGTGGGTAAGCACGGTGGTGCTGGGTGATGCCAACGCCACGGAAGAGTTGGGGCTGATCTGGTTGATTGTGCTAATCGCCGCCGTCGCGGTGCTCTCCGGGATGACGCAGTTGCACTATCTGAGCGAGATCGTTACCAAGTCGGCACACGACCCGCTGACCAATGCCTATAATCGGCTGACCGGTGAGGAGTTCATGGAAAAGTACCTCTCACTGGCCCGGCGCAACAAGACCCCCTTTTCGCTGGTGTTTGTCGATATCGACCACTTCAAATCGATAAACGACAGCTACGGTCACGAGGCCGGTGATGCGATGCTGGAGCAGGTGGGTAAGGCGCTCGCCTCACAACTGCGCAAGGAGGACTCGTTAATCCGTTGGGGTGGTGAGGAGTTCATTCTCGCCCTGCCGATGTCGAACCTCGATGAGAGTGCCGAGATGATCTCCCGCCTGGGCGCACATGGCTTGGGGTTGCGTCCAGACGGCACCGCCTTGACCGCCAGCGTCGGTGTCGCCTGCAATATCGCGGACAATATTGATGAGTTGCAGGCACTGATCCAGTGTGCCGATGAGCGCATGTATCAGGCCAAGGAGGGGGGCAGAAACCGTTACTGTGACGGTACGAAGAATGAGCCGGAGAAGATGACACCCTTCATACGGATCGGTGCCTGATCAATCTGGGCGGCTGTTGCAATTCACTCCAGCGAGTGTAAGAGAGGGCACTAATTGGATAACAAGCGCCGTTTACAGGCAGTCAATGAGTATTTTTAGCCCACTTTTAACGCACTATCGTGTCACATGAGTAGAATTTCGATAGCCTGCTGGTCAATTGTGGCGGATGTAGAAGTGCTGCCACTCCGTCCCGCTGCAACTTTCCAGCAGTGACAACAGATTGGGGCTGGGAACCGCCTCACTCTCAAAGATCCCCCACACCTTGATGAAGAGACGCCCGAAACCGGCACACTTGCGCCAGCGCAGCTGCGTTGCCGAAAGGGTTTCTCCACACTCGGCACAGGTCATTTTCGCGTAAGGGGCAGCACGCCACGCATTGACCACTGCCTGCCAGTCGTCATAACGGTGGCCGCAGTACGGACAGCGCGGTATCTTGAGGTTATCGCCCGCGAGAAAATGAGGCTCTGCCGATGGCCCCTCGATGGCGATATGGCAGGACTGCTCACCATTATGTTTCCCCCCCGTGGCAATCATCGGTGAACATCCGAGGAAGGTAATGAGTGTCATGAACGCCTCCCCGGGGTGATAGTGCAGCGCCCCATTTATCTCAAGCGTATCGGCAATGAAGCGCCTCTCTCGCAGGGTTTTGAGCAGCATGCCGTGATCCGGGGGCGTGGCGTCAAAGGGGGCGGGCGCCAGGATCAGAATATTCTCCGCCATCGCAGGGCTCTTTAAAATTGGGATGGCATCATTGTAACAGATCGTCGTGCTCGCACCGGGGCGTGCGCCAACACACCACCCACGCGCATAGCGGAACATTCCATGATGGGCTATACCATAGATGCTCTCTGCGAGGCGCTGCCACGATACTGAAACACGCATCAGGTGCTGGATTTCGGAGCGCGCAGTGACCACGGCGGTGCCCCGTTACCGTTCCCTTTTCAAGAGGAGTTGATCGCATGAAAAGATATTTTCCACCACTGTTTATTGCATTCACCCTGGCGCTGGCCAGCCCTGTGCTGATTGCCGAGGAGGAAGAACAACCTGCCGCCGGACCATCACAGCAAGGCTATGGGTGGGGGCCGGGAATGATGCAGGGTCCCGGTTATGGATATGGTCCAGGGATGATGCGCGGCCCCGGTTATCAGATGGGTCCGGGGATGATGTATGGCCCCGGCTATGGCTATGGCCCCGGTTATCGAATGGGGCCCGGGATGATGTATGGCCCGGGATATGGCCCAGGTTATCCGATGGGTCCGGGGATGATGCAGGGCCCCGGGTACGGGTGGGGACCTGGTTATGGTTGGGGTCCCGGCGGTGACAATGACACGGCACCCAATTTCCGCTGCCCCGGATCGCCTTACGACCCCAGGTGCAGTGGCCGGCGTTAAACGGCTGTTGAAGCCCATTCAGGCACGCGATCTGCAAAAGGCATTTAACCGCGAAGGAACGCGAAGAGGAGCAACATGTTCTTGCTGCCCTGTGCATTTCTGGGGGGAGCGTCTGAGAAACTTCTCTCACCTGCAACTACTCTCCCCAGGGGGCGCCAGAACTGTAGGGTGGGCATTGCCCACCTCCATACCGCCATCGAAACCCCCGTTTTGGTGGGCGATGCCCACCCTACATAAAAAATACAGCCTGGGGTGGTTTTGCCCACTTCTCCCCTTTGAAAAAGGGGGAATGAGGGGGGGGGCAGCTTCACTACCGTTATTTCCGTAAGTACGGGGGCGAGCAGTTACTCTCACCTCTGTTTTTACTTTGCGTGACTTGGTGTCCTTTGCGGCTTAATAGGTGTCCTTGCTATTTTTCCCCGTCCTCCTGATGTGGGAGCCAGTTTCCGGTTTGCTGTTCATGGGCCACGCTCAACCATGCCGTATCGGCGACGGGAGTGGTGATGGTCAGTTGCCACTGTTGCAGCAGGTCGCGGCGAAAGCCATGTAGCGTCACCCTGTCACCGGGTTGGAAACGGGAGAGCTGTTTGTCGAGCCGGCTGTTGTCGGTTTTCATGCCGTCAACGGCCATTACCAGGTCACCTGCGCTGATCCCCGCCTGGTGGGCGGGCGAGTGGTTGAGGACAACACTGGCCTTGGCACCTACCGGATCGGCGGCAAGGCGCATACCCGTGTAGTAGGGTGGGGTTTTACCGTTACCCGGCCTTCCCCCCTTGTCCTCTGCCCCCTCGCTGGGGCGCAGGTTAAGGGTGATGCCAAACCCGCCAAGCAATTCGGACAGCGGCAACTCTTGCGCAGTGCGCAGGGCGAGGGCGAAAAATGCCTTGAGATTGACGCCCGTCGTCTCTTCGATAAATTGCTCCAGCCCCTCGCTGGTGACGCCAATAAGCGGCTTGCCGTGCAGTTGCCACAGGGCGCGCATTACATCATCCAGTGAGAGCTGGCCACCGCTCTCCCGACGGATCGTCAGGTCAAGACAGAGGGCGATGAGCGCCCCCTTGTTGTAATAACTGATCGTCGCATTTGCGGCATTCTCATCCGCCTTGTAGAGCTTGGTCCAGGCATCAAAGCTCGATTCACTGACGCTCTGGTGGTGGCGTCCGGGGGTGCGCAGCAGACGGGTGATCTGCTGGCCGAGCAGTTCGAGATAGCCGGTTCGATCGATGCAGCCGCTGCGCAGAAGCAACAGGTCATCGTAGTAGCTGGTAACCCCCTCGAAGAACCAGAGCAGCGGGGTGTGGCTCTCGGCTTGCAGATTGTAGGGGAGATAGGCCGCCGGCTTGATCCGTTTGACGTTCCAGGTGTGAAAGTATTCGTGGCTACAGAGGCCGAGGAAGCGGCGATAACCGTTGTTGATTACCGTCTCGCCGCGTTGCGGCAGATCATCGCGCGCCGTGATGAGGGCGGTGGAGTGGCGGTGTTCCAGCCCACCGTAACCCTCGTCAACGGTCAGCACCAGAAACAGATAACGCGCCATCGGCGGCAGTTCACCGAAGAGCGCGACTTGCGTCTCGCAGATTTTTTTCAGATCAACAGCCAGACGCCCGTTGTCGGCGTAATGTTTGCCACTGATGGTCATGGCGTGCGGAGTGCCCCCCACCTCAAATTCAATCAGGGTAAAGTCGGCGATCTCCACCGGATGGTCGATCAGCTCGTCATAGTCGTTGGCCTGATAGCCGCCAAAACCCCACAACGCGGCGCCATTTAGCGGCAGGGTGGTGGCGACGCGCCACGGTTTGTACTCTCGGCCCTTTGGGCGCAGCAGTTCCACGCTGCACGGTTTGTCGTCCTGCTCATGCACCCGCAGAAAGAGGCTGCTGCCGTTGAAGAAGGCGTGCGACTGGTCGAAGTGGGCGGAGCGCACCGAGAGATCCCATGCGTAGACCGTGTATTTGAGGATCAACGCACCATGGCAGGGGACGGCCTGCCAGCTCTGTTTGTCGAGCTTGGTGAGGGCAACCGGCTGGCCGGCGCATTCAGCCTTGATGGTGACAATGTTTCTGGCAAAGTCGCGGATCATATAACTGCCGGGGAGCCAAGCCGGCAGTGAGAAGATCTGACCTGTGGCGACCGGATTGATGACGGTGAGCTGGATCTCGAAGAGGTGTGCAGCCGGATCGGCCGGTACGACACGGTAGTGTACGGAGTGTTGTTGCATGGCGTGGATAAACCGTTGGTTGGAGAGGAAATTGACCCGAATTTTTACATCGTGGATGACGCCTAGATCCCCAGGCGGCGAAATTCCGAGGAGGGACTGGAGCGCTCCCACATGGCAAGAAACTGCTCCCGTAGATCTCGGGCGACGATGGGGGCGTGAAGAGAGGCGATCCCTTCAAAACGGTCGGCCAGCGGGCGGCGAAAATAGGCGATGCCATCAACCACCATATAGGACTCGATAAGTTCGCCATGTACCGGGTCGGGTTCATGGATCTTGATGCGGCTGCCGAGCCGTTGCGCCAGTTCGATCAGGCGGTGTCCCTGCTTGACGGCCGGTTCATGACGCCACACCAGAATATGCACATGGGCGTAGCGGTGGGCGCGTACAAAGGCAGAGAGGGCGTCGACGAACTCCTGGTTGCTGTAGAGGCGGTGGTCGAGATCGTAACTGGCGATGAGGATCTCACGCCGTGCCCGTTGTGCCAGCGCCAGCGCCAATTCGCGATTCTGCTCCGCGCCGGTCAGCACAATCTCTTTTCGTTCGTCGTCCAGTGTGTAATCCATCGCCTCTCTCCGTTGTTATCGCCACGTCTCATTTCCCAATCATAGTATTGTGGGGCTTCCAGTAACAGGAGTGGCCGCGCCCTGCCGACCGGGGTCAGTCGCTTTCGGGGAAATAGAGCGCGCCAAGATTATAGAGTGTCACCAGCAGCTCGGCGAAGCCCACGGTGTCAAGATGGGGGCGCAGGGTTGCCAGCGCAAAGCGGCGCTGCCCGGAGAGCAGCGGGGCGGCGAAGACGAGGGTATCGTGCAGCGGGATCTCTTCGCCGGCGACGTAGAGCAGGGTCTGACCGCGCGCCTCAATGTAGGCAAAACGGGCATATTCGCTGCGCCACAGCTCGCCGGTTTGTTGCAGTGTCGCCAGCAGTGTTTCGCGGTCGAGATCCTGCTCCGGCTCTGGCAGGTAGTGGCCCGGTTTGACATCGGTGGTGAAGGAGGCAAACCAGCGCGCCATCTCCTCATCATCGCGTAGCAAAGTCTCGCGCAGAGTCTCTCGTACCCGGGCGAGCTCATGGGCGGTGATGAGTCCGGGGTGTGGCCGCAGTTCGATGGCGGGATCGTTGTAGTAGTGTTCGGTATCAATCCGCGAGACGGTATCGGCACACCAGGCGGCGGCCAGCTCGGCAATGACCGGGGCGCGACAGCCGATGGTGATGGTGAGGCAATCTTCCAGCGCCACGCCGTGATGTACCACCCCCGGGGGGAGGTAGAGGATGTCCCCCTCCTCAAGGATGTACTCCTCCTCGGGCTGGAAATCGGCAAGGATTTGCAGCGGCAGGTCGGGGAGCCGATGCTCGGGGCCGTCCGGTTGATGGCTGAGTTGCCAGCGCTGTCGCCCCGGCCCCTGGACAAGAAAGAGGTCGCGACCATCGGTATGCGGGCCGACGGTACCGTGCTCGGGGGCGAAGCTCACCATCACCGCATCGAGGCGCCAGTTGGGCAGAAAGGCGAAGCGCTCCTGCAACAGTGCCAGCGCGGGGATGTGCTGATTTGCCTCCGCCACCTCTAATCTCCAGTGGCTCGCGGGCAGCGAGGTGAATGCCTCCTCGGTAAAGGGGCCACTCTTCAACTCCCACGGCGTGGCCCCATCCCTCTCAAGGATGAGACGTGACTCCACCTCATCCTCCATTGCCAGACCGGCCAGCTCCTCCGGAGTTACCGGGCAGACAAAGTCGGGCAAGGCCTTGCGAATCACCAGCGGCTTCTGCTGCCAGTACTTGGAGAGAAACTGCTCGACCGTGATATCGCCTAAAGGTGGGAGAGTCTTCATGGGGTAAATTCAACCGCAAAGGACGCGAAGGACGCAAAGGACGCAAAGGACGCGAAGGAACGCTAAGGATAAAGATGTATGGGGATAGTTGAAATATGTGTATTAACTTCAGTTATGCACGTTTGCAACTAAACCTCTCATTACTTTGCGTTACTTAGCGACCTTTGCGGTTAGAGAATTAAATCTTTTTGGCCTGGGTGATGGCGTTGCCGATGTAGTTGGCCGGAGTCCAGCTCTTCATCTCAGCCTTGACGCTCTCGGGCAGCTCCAGGGTGTCGATAAAGGCGGCCATGCCGGCGGCATCGACGCGCTTGCCGCGGGTCAGCTCCTTGAGCTTCTCGTAGGGCTGGTCGATGGCGTAACGGCGCATCACGGTCTGAATCGGCTCGGCCAGCACCTCCCAGTTGGCGTTGAGATCCGCCTCCAGTGCGGCCGGATTGACCTCCAGCTTGCCGATGCCACGCATCGTCGAGGAGTAGGCGATCAGCGAGTAGCCGACACCGACACCGAGGTTGCGCAGCACGGTGGAGTCGGTCAGGTCGCGCTGCCAGCGCGAGATCGGCAGCTTGGCGGCGAGGTGGTCGAAGAGGGCGTTGGCCAGCCCCAGATTGCCCTCGGAGTTCTCAAAGTCGATGGGGTTGACCTTGTGCGGCATGGTGGAGGAGCCGATCTCGCCGGCCACCGTCTTCTGCTTGAAGAAGCCGTTGGAGATGTAGCCCCAGATATCGCGGTCAAAGTCGATGAGGATGGTGTTGAAGCGCGCCAGGGCATCGAAGAACTCGGCGATGTAGTCGTGTGGCTCGATCTGGATGGTGTAGGGGTTCCACTCCAGTCCCAGCGAGGTGACAAACTCCTCGGCGAATTTTTCCCAGTCGAGCTCCGGGTAGGCGGAGAGGTGGGCGTTGTAGTTGCCCACCGCGCCGTTTATCTTGCCCAGCAGCGGCACCGCGACCAGCTGCTCGCGCTGGCGCATCAGGCGGTAGGCGACGTTGGCGAACTCCTTGCCCACGGTGGTGGGGGAGGCGGGCTGGCCGTGGGTGCGCGAGAGCATCGCCTGCGCGGCGTAGTCGTGCGCCTTGGTGCGCACTGCCTTGATGACCTCGTCCAGCGCTGGCAGGATCACCCCGGTGCGCGCCTCGCGCAGCATCAGGGCGTGGGAGAGGTTGTTGATATCCTCCGAGGTGCAAGCGAAGTGGATAAACTCGCTTACCGCCTCCAGTTCGCTGTTGCCGGCGATCTTCTCCTTCAAGAAGTACTCCACCGCCTTCACGTCATGGTTGGTGGTGCGCTCGATCTTCTTCACCCGCTGGGCGTCGGCCTCGCAGAACTTCTCGACGATATCATTCAGCAGCTTGGTGGCGTGCTCGGAGAAGGGAGGGACCTCGCTAATCGTGGCGGTCGCCGCCAACTTCTGCAGCCAGCGCACCTCGACCAGCACACGGTGACGAATCAGCCCATATTCGCTGAAGATGGGGCGCAGTGCCTCGGTCTTGGCGCCGTAGCGGCCGTCGATGGGGGAGATGGCGGTAAGTGCGGTCAGGTCCATAGCTCTATCCAGGTCGGTTGTCTCGGGAATCGCGCAATCATACACCAATCCGCCGCCGCCTGACCCGCGGGGCTGACAGTCGGGACGAAAAAAAGGGCGCCTCATGCGCCCAAGTGTCGATATCAGTTAGGAGAACTGTGATCCAAAAATCTGGAAATCCCTCTCCTGCCATCATCCCTGACGGGTATCCCTAAATCGTAAAATGTCCCTCTCTGGCCTCATGCCGGAACAACCTCCCTGCAGCCTCCCTGCCAACCTGCTGCCCTTGGTTAAAACTTGTAGACGAAGCCAACGCTCAGGGCGGAGGCGTCGCCACCCAACTTGCCTTTATGGTCAAGACCGCCATCGGTGCCGGCGGCATAGAGGGCGTAGACCGAGGCCTGCTTGTCCATCTTGTGGTCAATGCCGATGGCGGTCAGCACCTCATCATCGGTGGCCGAGACACCGTCATCACGCATACCGTAGGCCGCCTTCAGGGTGTTCTTGTCGTCCATCTTGAACTTGGCGCTGAGGTAGCTCTCGGTTACGTCCTTGCTGGTCTCGTAGGCGAGGGTCTCGTAGACCAGGCCAAGGTCAAAGGCACCAATCTTGTAGCCGAGACCAAACTTGCTGGCACTCTCCATCTCGTCGGCATCGGCGGTGTCATCGGCGGCAAAGCTCTCTACCGCAGCGGCCAGGTAGAGGGCACCCGCCTCATAGCTGACCATGATGCTGGTGGCATCGGCGTTGTTTTCGTTATCCACCTCATCATCACCGGCGTAGTAGGCGGCAGCAAGACCGATGGGGCCGAAGTTGTTGAGGTAGGCAATAGCGTTGCCTACACGGTTGTCATTCTGGATGATGTTGTTGTAGTCGGCATAGGTGTCGCCGAAGGGGTCGAGCCTGGCGGTGGCAATCTTGTGCGGGGTGTCGTGGTTGCCGATACGCACCTCGCCGAAGCCGCCCTTCAGGCCGACATAGGTGTTGCGCAGCTTGATGAGATCGGTGCTGGACTTCTGGGTGTCGCCGGCGGCATCGACCTCAAACTCGAACTGCCCCTTGAACTCCATGCCGTTTTCCAGCTTCTTGGCGGACTTTATGCCAAAGCGGGAGGAGTTGCTCTTGATCTCCATCGAGCTGGTATCGCTGGTGCCGGTATCCTCGGAGACCGAGGCGACAGAGGTGTGAATCTTGCCGTAAACATTCACCTCGGCACTGGCGTTGGCAGAGACGGCGAGGGCGGCGGTGATTGCTGCAGCAATCAGGGCATTCTTGTGTTGCATGGCGTACTCCAGAGTGTTGAAGAAAAAAAATATCTAAATAACGCGGCCAGTATTGCCCCGATTTGTGACAAATCCCTGACAGGGAGATGACAGTTGGGTGAACCTTTTGTGACGACCCGGTGGTTGCACGGAGGGACGGACGGCACGATTTGCGCTAGACTGCGCGGCTTTGAATATGACCAATATGGAATCAACATGAGCGCACTACACGACACCATTCGCGCCGTCCTGTGGGAGGACGACCAGCTCAAGCTGCTGGATCAGCGCCTGTTGCCGACGCAGGAGATCTATAACGAGTATCAGGATTCTGATGCGGTGGCCCGGGCCATTACCGACATGGTGGTGCGTGGTGCCCCGGCCATCGGCATCACCGCCGCCTACGGGGTGGTGCTGGCGGTGCGCCGGCGCCTGGCCGAGGGGGGTGAGGATGTCGTCGAGCGGCTGGAGCGTGACTTTACCCACCTGGCCGATGCTCGCCCCACCGCGGTCAACCTGGCGTGGGCGCTGGAGCGGATGGGCAGGGTGCTGTTTGACCTGCCCGAGGGGAGCGATGTGGTGGCGGCGATGCTGGCCGAGGCACGTGCCATTCATGAGGAGGACATCGCCGCCAACCAGCGGATGGGCGAACTGGGGGCAGCGCTAATCGAGGAGCAGGGGTACGGCATCCTCACCCACTGCAATACTGGCTCCTTGGCCACTGGCGGCTACGGCACCGCACTGGGGGTGATCCGTACCGCCTTTGCCCAGCAGAAGATCAGCCGCGTCTACGCCGATGAGACCCGCCCCTGGCTGCAGGGGGCGCGCCTTACCGCCTGGGAGCTGGTGAAAGACCAGATCCCGGTGACGCTGCTGGCCGACGGCGCGGCAGCGGCACTGATGCAGCAGGGGCGGGTGAAGTGGGTGGTGGTCGGCTCCGACCGCATCGCCGCCAACGGCGATGTGGCCAACAAGATCGGCACCTACAGCGCGGCGGTGGCGGCCAAATATCACGGGGTGAAGTTTATGGTGGTGGCCCCCACCTCCACCGTCGACATGTCGCTGGCCAACGGCGACCTCATCCCCATCGAGCAGCGCAGCGCCGATGAGGTATTCGCTCTGGGCGGTCAGCGTATCGCCGCCGAGGGGGCGGAGGCGTGGAATCCCGCCTTTGATGTCACCCCGGCGGCGCTGGTCGACGCCATCGTCACCGAAAAGGGGGTGGTGTTGAACCCGACCCCCGAAAAGATGGCCGCCATGATGGCAAAGTAGACTATTTATTGGATGATGTAGTGCTGAGAGGCCCTAAACGGGCCTCTCGTCGTTTTTATGGCAGATGCAGGGGTTGGATAGGGTGTGCTATCATTGGCCTGTTTTTTCGCCGCAATAATCTCTTGCCACAGGTATAGTAAGGACAACGCCTTTCAATGACTGAGTTCGCCAAAGAAGTCCTCCCGATTAACATCGAAGAGGAGATGAAGCAGTCTTACCTCGATTACGCCATGAGCGTGATCGTCGGTCGCGCCCTGCCCGATGCGCGCGATGGCCTCAAGCCGGTACACCGCCGTGTGCTCTATGCGATGCGCGAACTGGGCAACGACTGGAACAAACCCTACAAAAAGTCGGCCCGCGTGGTCGGTGACGTCATCGGTAAATACCACCCCCACGGCGACTCGGCCGTCTACGACACCATCGTGCGCATGGCCCAGCCCTTCTCGCTGCGCTACATGCTGGTCGACGGCCAGGGCAACTTCGGCTCCATCGATGGCGACTCTGCCGCGGCGATGCGCTACACCGAGGTGCGCATGGCCAAGATCGCCCACGAGCTGCTGGCCGATATCGACAAGGAGACGGTCGACTTCATCCCCAACTACGACGAGTCGGAGAGCGAGCCTGCGGTACTCCCCGCCAAACTGCCCAACCTGCTGATCAACGGCTCTGCCGGGATCGCGGTGGGGATGGCGACCAATATCCCGCCCCACAACCTGACCGAGACGGTGAATGGCTGTCTGGCGCTGATCGACAACCCCGCGCTCGATATTGCCGGGTTGATGGCGTACATACCGGGCCCCGATTTCCCTACCGCCGGCATCATTAACGGTGCCAGCGGCATCCATGAGGCCTATCACACCGGCCGCGGTCGCATCTATGTGCGGGCCCGTGTCGAGATGGAGGAGATGGAGTCGGGGCGCAAGCGTATCGTCGTCACCGAGTTGCCCTATCAGGTCAACAAGGCGCGGCTGGTGGAGAAGATCGCCGAGCTGGTGAAGGAGAAGAGGCTGGAAGGGATCTCCGAGCTACGAGATGAGTCTGACAAGGATGGGATGCGCCTGGTCATCGAGCTGAAGCGCGGCGAGGTGGCCGAGGTGGTGCTTAACAACCTCTACAAGCAGACCGCGATGCAGAGCGTCTTTGGCATCAATATGGTGGCACTGCTCGACGGTCAGCCCAAACTGCTCAACCTCAAGCAGATGCTGGAGGCATTCATCCGCCACCGCAAGGAGGTGGTGACCCGCCGTACCATTTTCGAACTGCGCAAGGCGCGTGAGCGTGCCCATGTGCTGGAGGGTCTGGCCGTCGCGCTGGCCAATATCGACCCCATCATTGCCCTCATCAAGGCGGCCCCCAGTCCTGCCGAGGCGAAGGCGGGTCTGCTCGCCCAGGGGTGGCAGCCAGGGGTCGTCGTCGACATGCTGTCACGCGCCGGCGCCGATGCCTCCCGCCCCGATGGGCTGGGCAGGGAGTTCGGTCTGGCGGAGGATGGCTACCACCTCTCCGAGACCCAGGCCCAGGCGATTCTGGATCTGCGCCTGCACCGCCTGACCGGTCTTGAGCAGGATAAGATAATCAGTGAATACAAAGAGTTACTTCAAACTATTGAGGGTTTGCTTGAGATTCTGAATAGTGCTACCCGCCTCCTCGAGGTGATTCGCGAGGAGCTGGTGGCGGTGCGTGACCAGTTTGGTGATGCGCGCCGTACCGAGATCCTTGCCTCCCACCTGGACCTCACCCTGGAGGACCTCATCAGCGAGGAGGATGTGGTGGTCACCCTCTCCCACGAGGGGTACGCCAAGGCGCAGCCGCTCAGCGACTACCGGGCGCAGAAACGTGGCGGCCGTGGCAAGTCGGCCACCGCCACCAAGGATGAGGACTTCGTCGACAAGATGTTTGTCGCCAGCACCC
>JAPHSX010000057.1 GCA_026196575.1 Gammaproteobacteria bacterium
CGAGACGCCGCTCCCACAAAGGGGCTGGGGTGTGGGAGGCCCGTCCCGGGCCGATTCATTCAAGCCAAACCGCATCCCAATGCGGGTAGTCGCCAATGTGTTGAACGAGGCCGGCACGCAAAGGGTTGGCGATGATGTAGCGGGCCGCGTCTCGAATACTCTCCTCTTTACGCAGCGCACGGTCATGGAACCCATCCTGCCACACCTCCCCACCACCAAGCGTGTGAGCTGAATAGGATTTCAAGCTATGCATGACCTTTTCGAGTTCAACAGCTCTTCGCAATACGACAAGCCAGTGCAGGTGATCGGGCATAACCACGAAAGCGAGGGACTCTATGCGCTGCTGTTCATGCTGGAAGCGCATGGCACATATCACCGTTCGGGCAGCTATTAACTCTCGAAAGAGGGGTTTTCGCTCAACGGTTGTGGTGGTTAGTAGATAGGGACGACCGGCCTCACTATAGCGCCCTTTGCGCAACGCCCTGTAACCCGGGGTGACGATCTTTGCCATAAACAACCTCCATGTTGCCTTCGTTCAAAATTAACCACAGTGCCCCTGTCAAACATTATGTCGCGGCGTGACGCCACTCCCACAGGGTGTCCCTACAAATGTAGGATTAAACCTTGGCCTAGGGTGTGGGAGGCCCGTCCCGGGCCGATAATCAGCACCTAAGCCATTACCGGGCGCACCCGCTCCTTGATAAAGGCGGCAAAGCGCTGCAGCTCGGGATAGCGAGCACTCACCTCCTCCACATAACCCAGGGTACGCGGAATATCCTTGAGGTAGCCCGGCTTGCCGTCGCGGTGGTTGAGGCGGGCGAAGATGCCGATCGCCTTGAGGTGGCGCTGCACCCCCATCAGGTCGAACCAGCGCAGGAACTGGGCGCTCATCGGGGCGCGGATGATGCCGTGATCCAGGGCGATGTCGTGGTAGCCCTGCACCCACGCCTCTACCTGCTCGCGTGGCCAGGCGATGTAGCAGTCACGCAGCAGCGAGACCAGGTCGTAGGTGATGGGGCCACGCACGGCATCCTGAAAATCGAGGATGCCGGGGTTGTGCGGGCAGACCATCAGGTTGCGCGAGTGGTAGTCGCGATGAACGAAGGCCTGCGGCTGCGCCAGGGCGCTTTGCACCAGTAAATCGAAGGTGTCGGCCAGCAGTTGCTGCTCGGCCTCGCTCAGGTCAAGCCCCAGATGGGTGGTGAGGAACCACTCGGGGAAGAGCGCCATCTCGCGCTGCAGCAGCACCTCGTCATAGGGGGGCAGGTCGTCGGCCGGGACGCAGGCCTGCATCACCGCCAGCGCCCCCAGCGCGTCGCCGTAGAGGCGATCGACAGTGCGATCATCAAGGGCGTCAAGGTAGGGCCGGGAGCCGAGGTCGCTGAGCAGCAGGAAACCCTGCTCCAGATCGTGCGCCAGGATCTGCGGCACGTGGAGACCGCTGCGGGCCAACAGCTCACCCACCTCAACGAAGGGGCGGCTCTCCTCTTGTTGCGGGGGGGCGTCCATGGCGATGCGGCTCTCGCCGTCAAAACTGACGCGAAAGTAGCGACGGAAGCTGGCGTCGGCGGAGGCGGGGGCGAGCTCATAATCAGGCAGACGAAGCTCGGCGGAGAGCCAATGGCGGAGTTGCTCAAGACGGTGCGGCACAGCGGGGTTCCTTCATTCTCGGGACGGCCATTATAGGACATAAGGGCGGCGCGAATAATTGTTGATGCGTCTCGTGAGACAAAAAAATGCCGGTGGCCACGCTGCGGCCACCGGCATCGGGCAGGGGGAGGTATGGCCTAGAAGCGGAAGCCGACCTTGGCGCCGAGGGTCTGGGCGCCGCCGGTTTCATCCATCTCCAGGTCAAAGTTGAGGAAGCCGGTGTTGATATTCATGCCGACGAAGTACTTGGTCTGGGTAAAATCCTCGTCATCCAGACCGGTGGAGGCCGACGGTTCGCTGGTGACCCAGTTGTAACCGATACCCACGTAGGGGGTGAACATGGCGAAGCCCTTGGAGACGCTGACATCGATCCCCTTGCTCTCCAGCGAAAGGTCATCCACCCCGTCGAGCCGCGACCAGCTAAAGCGGGTGGCGACGGCGGGCATGCTGAGCCCCCCCTCGATATTGGCGTAGCGCAGCTCCACGCCGGTAAGGGTGACGTTGGTATTGGAGGTGGAGGCGTACATCAGCCCCACGTCGAAGCCCAGCGGCAGCCCCTTGTGCAGGTGCAGTTTGGGGATGACGAGGTTGTCCAGACCGCAGCCGCTACACGCCTTGTCAAACGCATCATCATACTGCAGCGAGGTGTCGGTCACCTCAAGGCCGATATCAAAACCGGTGATCCCCAGTGGCTCGGCCGGGGTCAGCCCCTTGTAGCTGGTAGCCGAGGCCAGATCCTCGGAGAGTTTTTTGAATTCGGCCTGCGTCAGTGCCGCGAGGTTATTAATATCATCCGCCGCCGATGCCGACGTAGCGGCAAACCCCATGGCAACACCCAGTACAACCGCCAGACTTCCCCGTTTCATTCGCTCTTCTCCTCGGTAAACAATTAATTTAACCCACAATATGTCAAGAACCGCGATCCGGCAACCGCGAACCGCCTCACCCGTTTCACATAGGCTTACTATAGCCTACGCCAGCGCGCCAGGGTCCACTCGCGCAGATCATCGGCGATGAGGTAGAAGCAGGGCAGGGTCAGCAGAATGAGGGCGGTGGCAAAGAGCAGACCAAAACCCAGACTCACCGCCATCGGCGAGAGAAAGGCGGTCTGGCCGCTGGCAAAGAAGATGAGCGGCGAGACCCCGAGAAAGGTGGTGATGCTGGTGAGCAGGATGGGGCGGGCGCGAATGCGGCCCGCCTCGATCAGCGCCGCCTCGCGCCCCATCCCCTCGGCATGGCGCCGGTTGGCAAAGTCGATGAGGATCAGCGAATCGTTGACCACAATGCCGGAGAGGGCGAGAAAGCCAACCACCGAGAGAAACTGCAGGTGGTAGTCGAAGAGAAAGTGGCCGCTCACCACGCCGATGAGGCCAAAGGGGATGGAGAACATCACCACCAGCGGATCAAGCAGTGACTTGAAGAGCGCGGCGAGGATGAAGAAGATCAGCAGCAGCGCCAGCAGCAGCGCACGGAACAGGTCGCGCATCGAATCGCTGGTCTCCTTCTTCTCGCCCAGCCAGAGCAGCTCGTAACCGGGGTAGCGCTCGGCAAAGTCGGCATACTGCTGCTGCACCTGTGCCGTCACCTCAAGCGCGGTCGTCACCTCCGGGTCGACCTCCGCCTGCACCGTCACCAGGCGGCGCTGGTCGCGCCGGTTGATGCTGCTCAGCCCGCGATCGACCTCGATCGTGGCCACCTCGCCCAGATAGACACTGCCGCCGTCCGGCAGGGTGAGGCGCAGCCGCGCCAGGCTCTGTGCATCCTCGCGCAGCGCCTCAGGATAGATCACCCGTAGCGGGATGCGCCGGTCGCCCCAGTTGAGATAGAGCAGCTCCAGCCCCTGATAGCCGGCGCGCACCACGTCGGCCAGCTGCGCCTGGCTCAGCCCCAGCAGGCGGCCGCGCTCGTTGAGGCTGTAGCGGTACTCCAGCTTCCCCTCCTCCAGGTCGTGGTTGACATCGTGGGTGCCCGGCAGGCGCTGCAGGGTGGCGCTGAGCTCCCCGGCGATCCGGTTCAGCTGTTGCAGGTCGGGGCCGCTGATGCCGATCTCGATATCGGCCCCGCCCGGCCCTCCCTGGGCACGCAGGATGGAGAGGCGCTCGATGCCGCTTAGCGCCGCCAGACGCCCGCGCAGCAGGTTGATGATCACCTCGGTGTCGCGCTCGCGGCTCCCCTCCTCACCGAACCGCAGATTGACCAGCGGCGTCACCCAGCGCTCGACAAAGCCGCGCGGCGCCTCCTGCTTGAGGTCGACGATCATCTGTATCTGATTGCTGCCAAAGCGCACCCGGTTAAAGGTGATGAAGGTGACGCCCACATTGGTGAGCAGGCTGGAGAGCTCCTCCTCCCCCAGCTCATCGAAGATCGCCTGCTCCATGCGCCCGGCCAGGCGTGCCGTCTCCTCCAGGGTATTGGTGCGCGGCGCCTCGACGTTGATGAAGAACTGCCCGGTCGAGACGTTGCCAAACAGCTCGAAGGGGAGCCGTGTCACCGCCACGGCGAAGGCCAGCATCAGCAGCAGCACGGTGGCAAGCGCCACAAAGTAGCGGTTGCGCAGCGACCAGGCGAGACCGCGGGTGTAGCGCTGCAACAGCGCCCCCCAGTCGATGCGTCCAGCAGTTGAGCTTGGCGCGGGGCGCAGCAGCTCGGTGGCGTGGGAGGGGAGCACTGCAAAGGCCTCCCACAGCGAGCCGAGCAGGGAGAAGGTGACCACCGCCGGGATCACCGCGATAAAGGCCCCCATGGTGCCGCCGATGGCATACATCGGCAAAAAGGCGGCCACCGTCGTCAGGGTGGAGGCGATAACCGGCCAGAACACCTCGCGCGCGCCGCGCAGTGCCGCCTCGCGCGGGGGCACCCCCAGCTCCATGTGACGGTAAATGTTCTCGTTCACGATGATCGCATCATCGACGATCATCCCCAGCGCGATGAGGTAGGCGAAGAGCGAGACCATATTAATGGTGTAGCCGGACTGCTCAATGAGCACCGTGGCGATGAGAAAGGCGACCGGAATACCCAGCGCCGTCACCAGCGCCACACGGAAATTGAGGAACAGGTAGAGCGAGAGCAGCACCAGCACCAGGCCGATGAAGCCGGAGGACTTCACCGTCTCCAGACGGTTCTTGACGTAGACGGAGAGGTCGCTGAAGAGCCCCACCGAGACGCTGGGCGGCAACTCGGCGCGCAGCTCCTCGGCCAGCGCCCGCACCCGCGCCGAGAGCTCCACGGTGGAGCCGCTGGCGCTCTTGTTGACCGTCAGGTTGACCGAAGGCTGGCCGTTGAAGCGCCCCAGGGTCTGCGCCTCCTCCAGGCGGCGCTCCACCCGCGCCACCTGCCCCAGGGTGAGGCGCCCCCCACGGACGTTGGTGCGCAGGGCAATGGCGGCGATGGCCTCGGGTTCGGGGCGGGTGCCGATGCCGCGCAGCAGGATATCCCCCTCGGCGGCGCGGATCGCCCCGCCGGGCAGGTCGCGCAGGTTGGCGAGCAGCGCCTGCTTCACCACCTCCAGCGTCACCCCGCGCAGTGCCAGGCGGTTGGGGTCGACCACCACCCACAGCTCCCACTCGCGCTCCCCGGCGGTGCCGACGCTGGCCACATCGCCCAGCTGCAACAGGCGACGCTTCACCTGCTCGGCAATCTCGTAGAGCTCGGCCCGCGACAGCTCACCGTAGAGCGACAGGCTGATCACCGGAAAGCGCGTCTCCAGCCGCACCAGCTGCGGGCTTTCCGCCTGCGGCGGCAGGTCCTTGATACGGTCGAGGATGGCATCGGCGTCGCGCATAAACTCATCGACATCACTGCCCGCCTTCAGCTCGATGAGGATGGCGGAACTCCCCTCGCTGCTGGTGGAGCTGATGGTCTCGATGTCGGCATGGCCGTCGAACTCCTGCTCGATGGGCAGGGTCACCTGACGCTCCACCTCCTCCGGCGAGGCCCCCTCGAACAGGGTGGTGATGCGCACCACATCCTGCTCCACCAGCGGAAACATCTCCTGCGGCATCTTCTGCCAGGAGAAGATCCCCAGCAGCAGCACCAGCACCAGCAGCAGGTTGACGATAAGGGGGTTGTTGATGGAGAAGCGGATCAGGAACATGCTGTTATTCGCTCACCACCCGCACCTGCTGGCCTTCACTCAGCGCCGCCACGTCGCGGGCCACCACCCGCTCGCCCGCCGCCACTCCGGCACCGACGATCACGGCATCACCATCGCGTCCGCCGGTCTGCACCTCGCGGCGCGCCAGCCGCCCCCCCTGCTCCACGAACAGGTAGGCCTTGCCGTCCTCGCGCAACAGCGCCGCCACCGGCACCAGCAACACATCAGCCAGCGGGCGCAACGGCACCACCGTCGTGGCCAGGGCGGCGGGGCTCAGCCCCTCGCCCGCCAGACGGACGCGCAGCGCCAGGGTATGGGTGGTGCGCTCCGGCTCGCGCTGCAGCGACACCAGCTCGCCCATGCGCGCCACCCCGTCGATCTCGACAGCGAGTTCCTGACCCAGGGTCAAATCGCTCTGCACATCGCCAGGCAGCTCGGCATAAAAGTCCATCTCCTCCAGGTCGATCAGCGAGAGCAGCGGCTGGTTGGGCGCCAGCCGATCCCCCTCCTCCACCAGCACCGCGTTGACGGTGCCCTCAAAGGGGGCAACGATGCGACAACGCGCCAGGTTGCGCCGGGCACTCTCCTGCTCGGCAGCACGCAGGGCAAGACGCGAGGGCGCCGTCGCCACCGCGTAGTCAAGGCGCGCCTCCTCCGCCTGCAGCTGCAACAGCTGCCGTGCCACCTCGTCACGGCGCGACACCGAGCTCAGTGACTCGCTGCCGAGGCGCTCCTGGCGCGCCAGCTCCTGCGCCTGCAGCTCACGGCCCTGGCGGGCAAGCGCCAGCAGGCGCCGGTCGCGGGCCACCGCCTCGCGCTCCTGCTCCAGCTGCGCCTCGGCGCGGGTGAGGGCGTCGCGATAGTCCCCCTCCTCCTGCTGCAACAGCAGCGTGCCGGCAACCACCCGCTGCCCCGGCTCGGCCTGGCGCGCCACCAGCCGCCCGGCCACCTCGGCGGCGAGGGTGGCGCTGCGTCGCGGTTGCAACCGCCCGTGCAGCTGCAGGGTGGGGCGCACCTCGCCCTGGCGCACCTCGACCACCACCACAGCGGGGATGATGGGGGGGCGCAACGGGGCCACCTTTTGCGGACGGGAGATAATCACCAGGGAGATCAAGGCGGCGCCCAACGCCAGCAACAGCAGAAAATGGCGGGGCGTGAGGGTGGGCGGCAGGATCATGGCTTGTCGATTATGTTTGAAGGCAGCATCATTCTATGCGATTTTAGCCCGCTTTAAACCACCACCAACCGATATCACGCCGTGGCCCATCCGCAACACCGACCACCCTTCGCCACCGTGCCGCTGTTGCTGGCCACGGGGCTGCTGTTCGCCCCGCTCCTTCGCGCCGGTGCGGACACGGAGTCGGGGCGCTGGGCCGTCTGTCCGCCGCCGCCTCCTCTCTACACCACCGCCCCCCCCGCCAGCAGCGCCAAACCGGGACAGACCGAACTGACCGCCGACGAGGCCACCTCGCAGGCGGGGGGCAGCAGCGAGTTTCGTGGCCATGTGGTGGTGCAGCGCGACGGGCGCACCCTGCAGGGCGACCGCGCAACCTACGATCAGCAGAGCCGGGAGGTGACGGTCGAGGGCCATGTGCTGTTTCACGGCGAGGGGGTGTTGATGCAGGGCGAGAGTGCCCGCATGCGTATGGAGGAGCAGAGCGGCGAGTTCAGGGAGGCCAGCTTCTACCTTCCGGCGCAGCACGCCTTCGGCAGCGCCAACCTGCTCACCCTCGATGACGCCGACCACTCGACCCTGCGCGGGGTGCGCTACACCACCTGCAACCCCGGCCAGGAGGATTGGCTGCTCAGCGCCAGCGAGCTGCGGCTGGATCAGCAGGGCAACACCGGCGAGGCCTTTCAGACGGTGCTGCGCTTCAAGGGGGTGCCAATCTTCTACAGCCCCTACCTCAACTTTCCGCTGGCCGGGCGCAAGAGCGGCCTGCTCTTTCCCCTGATCGGCACCTCCGACAGCAACGGTACCGACATCGGCCTGCCCATCTACTGGAACATCGCCCCCAACGCCGACGCCACCTTCACCCCGCGTAACCTCACCGCCCGCGGGCCGATGCTAATGAGCGAATTTCGCCACCTCAGCAAGCAGGGCGAGAGTCAGATCCACGCCGACTACCTCGGCAACGACAAGATATTCGGCGACGATCGTCACTATCTGGCGCTCGACCACACCTCGCGCTTCGCCCAGGGTTGGAGCAGCACCCTGCTGCTGCGTGACGTCTCCGACCCGCTCTACCTTGACGATCTCGGCGCGGATGGGGAGAGCAGCACCACCCATCTGGAGCGCCGCCTCGACCTCAACTACCGCGACGCCCACTGGAACTTTCTTGCCCGCGCCCAGAGTTACCAGACGCTGAGCGGCGCCGAGCCCTACCAGCGTCTGCCACAGCTGCAACTCAACGGCCAAAGCACGCGCCGCCCCAACCGGCCGCAGCTCACCCTGCAGGGCGAGGCGGTCAACTTCGCCCACGAGAGCACGATCCCCACCGGCCAGCGGCTCGACCTCAAACCCGCCGTCACCCTGCCGCTACAGGGGGACGCCTGGTTCCTCACGCCGAGCGCCGCCTGGCGCCATACCGACTACACTCTGAACGACCACGCGGCGGGCGAGCACCTTAGCCGCTCACTCCCCATCCTCAGCCTCGACAGCGGCCTCTTCTTCGAGCGCGAGACGAGCCTTGGCGGCCGGGCAATGACCCAGACCCTGGAACCGCGCCTCTTCTACCTCTCGGTCCCCTATGTCGAGCAGGACGACCTCCCGCTGTTCGACAGCGCCGATGCCGCCCCCAGCTTCAGCCAGCTGTTTCGCGACAACCGTTTCAGCGGCGCCGACCGCCAGGGCGATGCCCGGCAACTGACCACCGCGCTGACCAGCCGCCTGCTCGACGATGAGAGCGGCAGGGAGCGGCTGCGCGTCAGCATTGGCCGCATCCACTACCTTGCCGATCGCCAGGTTACCCTCAACGCCAGCGAACCGGACGAGACCGCCGTCTACTCCGATCTCTTCGCCGAACTGGCGCTGCAGCCCAGCGAGCGGCTGCGCATCGGTATCGATGGGCGCCACGACACCGAGCGCGACCGCAACGAGCAGCTCAGCGCGCGCCTGCGCTACCAGCCCGATGCCAAGCGCCTGCTGAACCTCAACTACCGCTATGATGAGAGCCCGCTGCTGCGCCAGAGCGATGCCCTGCTCTTCTGGCCCCTGGCGCGGCAATGGCAGTGGCTGGCCCGATGGCGGTATGATCTCGAACAGGGCGAGGACCTTGAGCTGCTGGCCGGTGTCGAATACGAGAGCTGCTGCTGGTCGCTGCGCCTGATGGGGCAACATCGGCGCGACACCGTCGACGAGGCAATGCGTCGCGGCATCTATCTCACCTTCCAGTTCAAGGGGCTGGCCAGCCTCGGCAAATCCATTGAAGAGACCCTGGGCGGGGATCTTCTCACCTATCAATAGACGGTTACCCATGACGATGAAAAAAGTGCACCTCCTCCCCCTGTTGCTGCTGCTGGGCCTGCTCCACGCCGCCGCTGCCGCCGCTGCCCCGCGCAACGTCACCGTCGAGGAGATTGACGGTATCGCCGCGGTGGTGGATGACGATGTCATCACCCGCGCCGAGCTGCAAGGCCGCCTGCAGACCATCACCCGACAGCTGCGCGCCAAGGGCACGCCACTGCCGCCGCTGGCAGTGCTGCAGCGCCAGATGCTGGAGCGAATGATCATCGAGCAGCTGCAGCTGGCGCAGGCCAAACAGCTGGGGATCACCGTCGATGACGAGGAGCTGAACAAGGTGATCGACCGCATCGCCGAACAGAACAAACTCACCCTGCTGCAATTTCGCGAGGCGCTGCAAGAGGAGGGAATCTCCTTTGCCACCTTCCGCGAGGAGATCCGCAAGGAGGTGATCATCACCCGCCTGCGCAGCAACCAGGTGGCCAAGCGCATCGATGTCTCACCGCAGGAGATCGACCACCTGCTGGAGACTGAGCGGCGCGACCAGTCGCAGAACGAGGAGCTGCACCTGCAACACATCCTCATCAGCCTGCCCGCCGACGCCTCGCCGGAGCAGATCGCCGCCGGACGCGACAAGGTGACGCAACTGCTGGCAGAGCTGCGGGCCGGCGCCGACTTCGCCACCGTCGCCATCAGCCACTCCGCCGGCCCCAAGGCGCTGGAGGGGGGGGACATCGGCTGGCGGCGCCAGGCACAGTTGCCGCTCTCCTTTGCCGCGGCGCTGAAGGGGCTCAATGCCGGAGAGATCAGCAAGCCGGTGCGCAGCACCAGCGGCTTTCACCTGCTCAAACTGCTGGAGCGGCGCGGCGAACAGCGTCACCTGGTACGCCAGGTCAATGCCCGCCACATCCTCATCAGCACCTCCGCGCTGATCTCCGATCAGGAGGCACGCCAGCGCCTGGAGCGCCTGCGCGAGCGCATCCTCGGCGGCGAGAGTTTTGCCGAGCTGGCGCGCGTCCACTCCAATGACACCGGCTCCGCGACCAAGGGCGGCGAGCTGGGGTGGGCCGACCCGGCGATCTACGTCGAGGCCTTCCGCGACGCCATCGCCCAGAGCCAACCGGGGGAGATCACCGCCCCCTTCAAGAGCCAGTTCGGCTGGCACATCCTGCAGGTCGAGGCGTGGCGCGACCACGACAACACCGATGAGCTGGCGCGCAACCGCGCCTTCGAGGCGCTGCAGGAGCGCAAGACCGCCGATGAGACCGAAAACTGGCTGCGCAACCTGCGCGACGAGGCCTACATCGACATCCACCTCGAATGACCGTCCTGCGCCTAGCCTACACCGCCGGAGAACCGGCGGGGATCGGCCCCGACCTGGCGATCCAGCTGGCACAGCAGCCACGCGCTCATGAACTGGTGGTGATCGCCGACCGGGAGCTGCTGCAACAGCGCGCCGCCACCCTCGGCCTGGCGCTGCGGCTGCGCGACTACGCGCCGGCAACCCCGCCCACCCCCGGTATCGCGGGTGAGCTGGTGGTGCTCCATCAGCCGCTGCCCGGCAGTCGCGCCCCCGGCAGGCTCGACCCGAGCAATGCCCGCTACATCCTCGACACCCTGCGCCGCGCCACCGAGGGGTGCCTGCGCGGCGAGTTCGCCGCCCTGGTCACCGGCCCGCTGCACAAGGGCAACATCAACGACGCCGGGATCCCCTTCACCGGCCACACCGAGTTTCTCGCCGGCCTGTGTCGCACCGAACGGGTGGTGATGATGCTTGCCACACCTGGCCTGCGCGTGGCGCTGGCCACCACCCACCTGCCGCTGCGCGCGGTGAGCGATGCCATCACCGCCGAGCGGCTGGAGTGGGTGCTGCGCATCCTGCACCGCGATCTGCACCAGCGCTTCGCCCTCGCCAATCCACGCATCCTGGTCTGCGGCCTCAATCCCCACGCCGGTGAGGGTGGCCACCTCGGGCACGAGGAGATCGCGATCATCGCCCCGCTGCTGGAGCGGCTGCGCACCGAGGGGATGAACCTGCTCGGCCCGCTCCCCGCCGACACCCTCTTCACCCCGCGCTACCTCAGTGAGGCCGACGCGGTACTGGCGATGTACCACGACCAGGGGCTGCCGGTGCTCAAGCACCTGGGCTTCGGCCGCGCGGTCAACATTACCCTGGGGCTGCCGCTCATCCGCACCTCGGTCGACCACGGCACCGCCCTGCCGCTGGCCGGCAGCGGCCGCGCCGAGACGGGGAGTCTGGAGTACGCCATCGAGGTGGCGGCAGAGATGGGGGGGAGGAGATAGGAGATCAGGGTATTGGCCATCGGCCACCTGCCACCTGTTCCTTTCCCCCCCTTTTGTGTATCGTCGCGGCCATGAATCATAAACCACGCAAACGCTTCGGCCAGAACTTCCTCCATGACCAGGGGGTGATCCACGGCATCGTCGCCGCCATTCGCCCGCGTGAGGGGCAACATCTGGTGGAGATCGGCCCCGGCATGGGGGCGCTAACCGAGCCGCTGCTCGATGGCTGCAAGAGGATGGATGCGGTGGAGCTGGACCGTGACCTCATCCCCGGGCTGCGGGTGCAGTTTGCGCTGCAGGGGGGGCTGACCCTGCACAACGCCGATGCCCTCAAATTCGACTTCTGCTCGCTGGCCGGCGACGGGCGGCCGCTGCGGGTGGTCGGCAACCTCCCCTACAACATCTCCACCCCGCTCATCTTCCACCTGCTGGAAGAGGCGCACTGTATTCAGGACATGCACTTCATGCTGCAGCAGGAGGTGGTAAACCGCCTCGCCGCCGTGCCCGGCGGCGGCGACTATGGCCGCCTCAGCATCATGGTGCAGTACCACTGCCGGGTGGAGAAGCTCTTCACCGTGCCGCCGGAGGCCTTCGACCCGCCGCCCAAGGTTCACTCGGCCATCGTGCGCCTCACCCCCTACGAGACACCCCCCATCCCGGCACAGGATGAGCAGTTGCTCAGGGAGCTGGTGACCCTCGCCTTTCAGCAGCGGCGCAAGACGCTGCGCAACAACCTGAAGAAACTGCTCGACGCCGAGGCCATCGCCGCGCTCGGTATCGATCCGGGGCGCCGTCCCGAGACCCTCAGCCTGGCGGAGTATGTGCAGCTCGCCGATGCGCTGCATGAGCAGCGGCGGGAATAATCCGCCCTCATGCCGTCCGGACTCCCTGTCCGACACCATGCGGTTGAACAGTTGCAGCCGGCTGGCTAAGCTCAGGGACACAGGCAGGCGCACGCCGCCGCCGATAACGCCAGGGAGATGAGATGAACTTCGAGACGATACACAACTACTACGAATCACTGGTGATTGAGCATGTGATGAACACCGTCGCCAGGGAGAGGGGGAACAGCGAGGATGAACTGGAGGATATCGTCTGCCTCGCCCTCAACCAGCTGCCCGCCCGCTATGTGCGCCACGATGTCGACATGGCCTTCTTCCTCACCACCCGTGAGCGCGAGAAGATGCAGCGTGACATCCAGGAGGCGGTCTTGACCGCGGTGCGTACCGTGACCGAGCGTAACCGTGAACACTAGCAGGCAGGGCGGTTTCATTACCGGAGGGCCCCATGACCATACCCATTAATAACCCCACCGACAACAGCCCTGTCGGCATTGCGATAGAAACCCGCTATATTGCCGAGGCGTCCCTGCCAGCCGAGGACCGTTTCGTCTTCGCCTATCCCCTCACCATTCACAACGACAGTAAGGTGACGGCCAAACTGCTCACCCGCCACAAGGTGATCACCGACGGCGACAACACGGTGCAGCAGGTGCATGGCGAGGGGGTGGTGGGCGAACAGCCGTACATCGGCCCCGGCGACGCCATGCAGGGAAGTGACCAAATGGTGATCGACGGTGACCGTCACTTCGACGCCCCCATCCCGCCATTCACCCTGACCCAATCGCACAGCCTGCACTGATGGGACTCAAACAGAGCTACACCCTGTTCGCGCCGATCTACGATCTGCTTATTGCCGCCGCCAGCGAGGCGGTGCGCGCCGAAAATCTCAAATCACTACACGACCCGGACCCGCAGGGGCTGGAGGTGCTCATCGCCGGCATCGGCAGCGGCCTCGATATCCCCCACCTGCCCGCCGGCCACCTCTACACCGGCATCGACCTCACCCCGGCGATGCTCGACCGGGCGCGCCTGCGCGCCGCCGGGCGCAACGACATCGAACTGCACGAGGGCGACGTGATGGCCCTGCCCTACGCCGACGAACAGTTCGACATCGTGGTGATGCACCTGATCCTCGCCGTGGTGCCGCAACCACAGCAGGCACTGCGCGAGGCAAGCCGCGTACTGCGCCCCGGCGGACGCATTCTGCTGCTCGACAAATTCCTGCGCCCCGGTGCCCGCGCACCACTGCGCCGCACCCTCAACCTCTTTAGCCGCCACATTGCCACCCGCACCGATGTGGTATTTGAAGAGGTACTGAAGTGTTGCCCCGGCCTCAACGTGCAGAGCGACCAGGCCGCCCTGCTTGGTGGCTGGTTTCGCCGCCTGGAGCTGCGCAAGGAGGAGCCACCGGTCACGCCCTAGTCGTAGCCAGCTGTTACAATGGCGGGCAAAAAACGGAACCACCCATCATGAGCACCTACGCCATCGGCGACATTCAGGGCTGTTACGACGAGCTGCAACAACTACTGCAACAGCTCCACTTCGACCCAGCCAGGGACACCCTCTGGTTCACCGGCGACCTGGTGAACCGCGGCCCCAAATCACTGGAGACACTGCGCTTCGTCAAGGGGCTGGGGGAGCGCGCCATCACCGTGCTCGGCAACCACGACCTGCACCTGCTGGCGGTGTGGCAACACCAGCAGAAACACATCAAGGCCGATGACACCCTGGCGGCGATCTTCGCGGCCGCCGACGGCGAGGAGCTGTTGCAGTGGCTGCGTCAACGGCCGCTGATGCACTACGACGCCGCGCTCGACTACGCCATGCTGCACGCCGGTCTGCCGCCGCAATGGAGCAGGGATGAGGCGCTGGCCCGCGCCGCCGAGGTGGAGGCGGTGTTGCGCGGCGAGCGTTTTCACGAGTTTCTCGGCCACATGTACGGCAACAAGCCGGCGCGCTGGTCTGACCGGCTGACTGGATGGGATCGCCTGCGCTTTATCGTCAACTGCTTCACCCGCCTGCGCCTCTGCAGCGAGGATGGCCAGCTGGAATTCAAATACAAGGGGGAACTCGACAATGCCCCCGCCGGCTACCGGCCGTGGTTCGAGCTGGCGCAGCGCCAGAGCCGCCAGCAGCGCCTGGTGGTCGGTCACTGGTCGGCCCTGGGGCTCTACCGCCAGCACAACGTCAACGCCATCGATACCGGCTGCCTGTGGGGTGGCACGCTCACCGCGCTACAGCTGGAGAGCGGCGAGGTCACCGCGCTCGACTGCCAAGGCGTGCTGCGCCCTTGACATAGGCCGCCACCACCCCCATAGTTCGAAACATGTCGAATTATCGAAACACTATCGAGCGTAACGCCGAGCGCTTCAAGGCCCTGAGCAACCCCCACCGCCTGGCGCTGTTTCAGCGTCTCACCCACTGCTGCGCCCCCGGCACCGCCTGCGCCATTACCGAGGCCTCGCGGCTGAGTGTCGGTGAGTTGGGGGCGGGGCTGGAGATCGCCCCCTCCACCCTCTCGCACCACCTCAAGGAGCTCAACCGCGCCGGGCTGGTGCAGATGGAGCGGCGCGGCAAGCAGGTGATCTGCTGGGTCGAGCCCGCCACCCTCGGCGAGCTGGCCGGCCTCTTCACCCCCACCACCACCGAATAACCCCGAACACATTTCCACAGGAGAGAACCATGAGCGACTGTTGCCCCCCCGCCTCCGGCTGTTGCGCCCCCGAAGAGCAAACGGCGAAGAACCCCAGCCACGCCGACCACGACCAGCACCGTCAGAGTGTGCGCTCGGCCTATGCCCAGGTGGCCCAGGCCAACAACGCCGGCGAGGGGTGCGGCATCGGCGCCAGCTGCTGCGGCACCTCGGATGACGGGGCCATCAACACCCTCATCTCCACCCGCCTCGGCTACAGCAAGGCGGAGCTCGACCTCGTTCCCTCCGGGGCCGACATGGGCCTCGGCTGTGGCAACCCCAAGGCGATCGCCGCGTTGCAGCCCGGCGAGATGGTGGTGGACCTGGGGGCCGGCGGCGGCTTCGACTGCTTCCTCGCCGCCCACGAGGTGGGCCATACGGGACATGTGATCGGCGTCGACATGACCCCCGACATGCTCTCCAAGGCGCGCGCCAACGCGCTGAAGGGGATGTTCGAGAACGTGGAGTTTCGCCTCGGCGAGATTGAGCACCTGCCGATCGCCGACGAGAGCGCCGACGTCATCATCTCCAACTGCGTCATCAACCTCTCGCCCAACAAGCCGCAGGTGTTCCGCGACGCCTTCCGCGTGCTCAAGGCCGGTGGGCGTCTCGCCATCTCCGATGTGGTCGCCACCGTCGAGCTGCCCGAGGCGATGCGCAACGACGCCGGACTCATCGCCGGTTGCATGGGTAATGCCTCGCTCATCGAGGAGCTGGAAGTGATGATGGCCGATGCGGGATTCGAGCAGATCCGTATCCAGCCCAAGGATGAGTCGCGGGAGTTCATCAAGGAGTGGGCACCGGGGACCAACATCACCGACTACGTGGTCTCCGCCACCATCGAGGCGGTGAAACCCGGCGGTGGCACCGGCTGCTGCTAATCAAATCCCCTCTCCCCCAGGGAGAGGGTTAGGGTGAGGGGATATTCTCCCACCCGCTCAATTGTTGCCTCTCCTCACCACTGCTACACTGCGCCGCCATGTTGAACTTTACCGATCTCTCCCTGCGCCGCGGCCCGCGTCTGTTATTTGAACAGGCGAGCTTTACCATCCATCCCGGCCACAAGGTGGGCCTCACCGGGGCCAACGGCTGCGGCAAATCGAGCCTCTTCGCCCTGCTGCGCGGCGAGCTCCATGCCGACGGTGGCGACTTCTCGATGCCCCCGAAGTGGGTGATCGCCCACGTGGCGCAGGAGACCCCCGCCACCGCTATCAGCGCCATCGACTATGTGCTCGACGGCGATGCGGAGCTGCGTGAGGTCGAGGCCTCACTGGCCGCCGCCATTGAGGCCGATGATGGTCATAAACAGGGTGAACTCTACGCCCGCCTGGAGGCAATCGGCGGCTATACCGCCCGCTCCCGTGCCGCCCGCCTGCTGCATGGCCTCGGCTTCAAACCGGGCGAGGAGGAGCGCGCCGTCACCACCTTCTCCGGCGGTTGGCGCATGCGCCTCAACCTGGCGCAGGCGCTGATGTGCCGTTCGGATCTCTTGCTGCTCGACGAGCCGACCAACCACCTCGACCTCGATGCGGTGATCTGGCTGCAGGAGTGGCTGCGCGCCTACCCCGGCACCCTGCTCCTCATCTCCCACGACCGCGACTTTCTCGACGATGTGGTCAACCAGATCCTGCACGTGGAGCAGCAGCGCATCACCCTCTACGGCGGCAACTACAGCAGCTTTGAGCGCATCCGCGCCGAGCGCCTGGCCAACCAGCAGTCGGCCTACGAGAAGCAGCAGCGCGAGATCAAACACATCCAGTCCTACGTCGACCGCTTCCGTGCCCAGGCCACCAAGGCGCGCCAGGCCCAGAGCCGCATCAAGGCGCTGGAGCGGATGGAGCAGATCGCCCCGGCGCACATCGACTCCCCCTTCCACTTCGCCTTTCGCCCGCCGGAGAAGCTGCCCGACCCGCTGCTGGCGCTGGACAAGATTGATGTCGGCTACGATGACAAGCTCATTCTCAATGGGGTCACCCTCTCGCTCTACCCGGGCGATCGCATCGGCCTGCTGGGCCACAACGGTGCCGGCAAATCGACCCTCATCAAGGTGATCGCCGGTGAGCTAACGGCGCGTGCCGGAGAGATCAAACCGGCCAGGGATCTGAAGGTCGGCTACTTCGCCCAGCACCAGCTGGAGCAGCTGCACGCCGACTCCACCCCGGTGCAGCACCTGCAGCGGCTCGACCCCAAGGCGGACGAGCAGTCGCTGCGCGACTTCATCGGCGGCTTCGGCTTCAACAACGAGCGCGCCCTCTCCCCGGTCGCCCCCTTCTCCGGCGGCGAGAAGGCGCGGCTGGTGCTGGCGCTGCTGGTCTATCAACGCCCCAACCTGCTGCTGCTCGACGAGCCAACCAACCACCTCGACCTCGAGATGCGCCACGCCCTGGCGATGGCGCTGCAGGGCTTCGAGGGGGCGCTGGTGGTGGTCTCGCACGACCGCCACCTGCTGCGCAGCGTCACCGATCGCCTGCTGCTGGTGGACGGCGGCAAGGCCGTCGAGTTTGACGGCGACCTCGACGACTACCGCCGCTGGCTTGCCACCCAGCAGAAGGAGGAGGCCACTGCCGCGGAGGAGAACACCAGTAGCGACGGCGTCTCGCGCAAGGATCAGCGCCGCCTCGACGCAGAGAGGCGCCAGCAGCTGCAGCCGCTGAAGAAGAGGCTGCAACAGCTGGAAAAGGAGATGGATAAACTCACCGTACAGCGCGACGCCCTGGACGCGCAACTGGCCGCCAGCGAGATCTACAACGACACCAATAAAGAGAAACTCAAGCAACTGCTACGCAACAAGGGCGAGGTCGACCAGTCACTGGCGGCCACCGAAGAGCAGTGGCTGGAAGTGAGTGAAGAGTTCGAGGCTGCCATGTAGGGTGGGCACCGCCCACCACAACGGTAGCGGCTAAGCAGAACCGGTGGGCCGTGCCCACCCTACTTTACTGCGATACGCGAATGACGCCTGGAGGTCTCCATAAACAGGCGATGCCTCACACCGGGCGCAACCCCTACTGCCCCCCCTCATACAACACCCGCCACTGGGTATCACCCTTCACCAGATAGAGACGCTTTTTCATCTCGCCCTGATAGTTGTTGGAGTCATACTGCTGTTGCAGGTTGACCACCATCATCTCGCGCCCCTCACCGGCGGCACGCGGATAGGCGAAGAGGGAGAGTCCGCTCAGCGCCACCCGCTGCCACTGCTTGCCCTGGGCAACCTGGCGCTTGCGCTGCTGCCAACTCTGTTTATTGTGGCCGCCGCTCCAGAACTGCTCATCGTAGTGAGAGAGGTAGCGCTCCACATCACCGCTCTGCCAGTCGGCACGCCACGCCTCAAGCGCCCCCTGCACCTCCTCGCGCAGGGCAAGATAGGCCTCACGCTCCAACCACTCCACCCTGTCGCTGACGATGATGGGGGTGACGCCAGGGTGTAGATACCCGGCCACCGCATCAAGGTCGATATTGGGTAACACCACGCACCCCTCGCTGTCGAGCGGCGGGCGGCTGTAGTAGGCCGCCTCGGTGCCGTGCAGCCAGATGCCGTGGCCGGTCTTTGCAAGGCGGCGATCCCACTCGTTGGGGTAGTTCATGGGGTAGGCGCCAGTACCGTAGAGATCGGGCAGCTCCTCACCGGGGATATGGCGGGTGATGAAGTAGACCCCCTCGGGGGTGCGCAGGTCGCCGCTCAGTTTTTTATTGCCATCAGCCTTGCCGGTGCTGACATAGAAATCCTGCACCAGACGCGGGGTACCGTCGGCCTCGCGCGTGTAGAGATAGAGGCGGTGGCTGCGCTTATCCACCAGCAGTGCGCTCTTCACCCCCGCGTCCAGCGCGAGCAGGGCGCGCGGCAGGCGACCCTGCGGCAGGGTCTCCAGATAGCCATTGAGGCGCGCCTCCGCCTCCTGGCGCAGCAGTGCCAGCTCCTGCTGTTGCGCCGGATCGGCAAGCGGCGGATTGGCGCCGATATCACTAATCACCCGTGTCTGTGCCAGCAGCAGATCGCCCTGAATCAGATGAGCCAGGTGAAACTTGGGCTCACGCTGCAGCAGCGCGCCGATCTCGTCCAGCGCCTCATCAAAGAGACCCGACTTGAACTCAAGCAACGCCAACAGCAGGCTCGCCTCGTGATCCTGCGGATAGCGCTGCAGGCGCTGGCGCAGCCGCTGCCGGGCCTGCCGATAGAGCTCGCCACGCGCCACGATGGTAGTGAGCGGTGTCGTCCCAACCGGCTCCGTACCGCTTTGCGGCAGGGCCGAGATCACCAGCGGTAGCGCCAGCAGCAGCACGGGCAGAATAACCAGGAGTCGCCACCTCATCTACTCAAGCACCTCAATGGTGTATTCATCACCAATCTTCCACGCGCCATCACGCGACAGCAATACAAAGCCCTTGCGCGTGAGGTCGCGATAGTGGTCGGAGTGATAGCGTTGCACCGCCTTCACCAGCAGTGCGCCACCGTCGCCACTGCTCACCTCGAACCCCTCCAGTGCCACCTCGATCACGCCCGGCTTGCGCAACCGCAACCGCCGCTGCGCCTGCCACTGCGCCAGGGTCAGGCCGCGCGGCGGCCGATAGGTGGCATCGTAGGCCGCCAGGTAGCCCTCCACATCCTGTGCCGACCAGGCCGCGGCCCACTGCTTCAGCGCGGCAATCGCCTCGTCACCGGAGGGGGAGCGCGGCGGTGGCGACGGCGTCGCGGGCGCCTCGTGATAATCAAGGGGGAGCAGTTGCAGCCCCTGCTGCTGCTCGCTCATGCGTAACGCCCTGGCGTAGGAGTTGCTGGACATCTCCACGTAGACGCGGCTCAGATTTTTGTAGATGGCGGCATAACGGGGGTCACTCTTCATCGCCCGGGTCAGCAGCTCGCTCGCCTCCTGCAACCGCCCGTCGGCGGCGTAGAGGGCGGCAAGATTGTTGTAAGGGGCGGGATCCCGCGGCAACTCCTCAATCAGTTGCAGGTAGAGTACCTCCGCCTCATCGTCGCGCCGCAGCCCGGCCAGCGCAGTGGCGCGCAGCAGGCGCGCGCGCGCCGATGCGGGGCCGTCGGCCAGCCGCTCCAGCGCCGCCTGATGGCTGCCCGCCGCGATCAGCACCGCCGCCTCATCGAGGGTAGCGGCCAGCGACCCGCTTGACAGCAGCATGACGGCCAGCACCTTAACGGTCAATTTGCACATAACTCTCCTTATGATAACTCTCCCCCATCGAGGCCCCCCTGCCGCAAAGGTGGTGCCCGTTATGGCCTCTTCCCTCCATAAAAATATCGCGCCTCTCCCGCGCGCGCCGTTCACCGGGGCTTGCGGGATTATATCCAGTGTCCCGCCCCGCATAAACCCGCAACGGGCGCGGCGGCCAAGTGAGGGTACCGGGCATTACCGGTTCGATCTACAATCAACCATTCCTCTTCAGACAGAAAGAAGATGTCGCACTCCCGCCACTTGCTTGAGCAGATAGAGAAACTGACCGAGATCGGTACCGCCCTCTCGGCGGAGCGCGATACCGAGCGGTTGCTGGAGACCATCCTGCTCGGCGCCAAGCGGCTGACCCATGCCGACGGCGGCACCCTCTACTCGGTGCAGGAGGATGGCACGGTGAAGATGGAGATCGTGCGCACCGATTCGCTCAACTTTGCCATGGGCGGCACCACCGGCAAGGCCATCCCCTTCGCCCCGATCCCGCTGTACGATGCCGCGGGCCAACCCAACCACCACATGGTGGTGACCCATGCGGTGCTCAATGACCGCACCATCAATATCCCCGATGCCTACGATGCGGACGGTTTCGACTTCTCCGGCACCAAGAGCTTTGATGCCAGCACCGGCTACCGCTCCACCTCCTTCCTCACCGTGCCGATGAAGGATCACGAGGGGGAGATCATCGGCGTACTGCAACTGCTCAACGCCCAGGAGGAGAATGGCGGCATCATCCCCTTTGACGATGCCGCACAGAAGCTGGCCGAATCGCTCGCCTCGCAGGCGGCCATCGCGCTGACCAACCGCCGCCTGATCGACGACCTGAAGAACCTGCTGGAGTCCCTGATCCAGCTCATCGCCACCGCCATCGACGAAAAATCCCCCTACACCGGCGGCCACTGCAAGCGGGTACCGGAGCTGACCATGGCGCTGGCCGAGGCGGCACATCACGCGGAGGGGCAGTTCAAGGCCTTCCGCATGAGCGAGGATGACCGTTATGAGCTGCGCATGGCCGCCTGGCTGCACGACTGCGGCAAGATCACCACCCCCGAGGCGGTGGTCGATAAGGCGACCAAACTGGAGACCATCTACGATCGCATCGAGGTCGTCGCCACCCGCTTCGAGCTTCTCAAGCGCGACGCCGAGATCACCCTGCTGCGCCGGCAGCTGGAGTGCGCCGACGAGGCGCAACGGCTCACCGCCCGCCAGCAGTACGAACGACACGCCGATGAACTCGAGGCGGAGCTCGACTTTCTGCGCCGCTGCAACAGTGGCGGCGAGTTCATGTCGGAGGCAGAGCAGGAGCGGGTACGGCAGATTGGCCGGCGCTGCTGGCAGCAGGGCGGCCAGCAGCGGCCACTGCTCAGCGACGATGAGCTCTACAACCTCACCATTCAGAAGGGCACCCTCACCCCCGAGGAGCGTGAGGTGATCAACAACCACATCGTCGCCACCATCAAGATGCTGGAGGCCCTCCCCTTCCCGAAAAATCTGCGCCATGTACCGGAGTTTGCCGGCGGTCACCACGAAAAGATGGATGGCAGCGGCTACCCGCGCGGCCTCACCGGCGAACAGATGTCACTGCAGGCGCGCATCATGGCCATCGCCGACATCTTCGAGGCCCTCACTGCCAAGGATCGCCCCTACAAGGAGGGAAAAAAGCTCTCCGAGGCGCTGCGCATCCTCGGCCTGATGAGCGAGGAGCACCACATCGACCCCGACCTGTTCCGCCTCTTCATCCAGGCCCGGATTTATCAACAGTACGCCGACAGTTATCTCGCACCCGAGCAGATCGACCCCATCGACATCAACACACTCCCCGGTATCTAGCGCCGTGCTACACTAATCGCCTTTTTTCGTACCACGACCTGGCCCGGATGTTTCATGAAGACGCATGATGATCGCGCCGTATATTGATTGCAGAGTGGATTTTTGGAAGGAGCGGTGTAGTTATTCATACACCCGACTGAGGAAAATTCGCTGTGCAATCAAGAGACAAGCGAGGGCATGCGTGATTTGTGAAACATTCGGGCTAGGCCCTCCATGAGCGACATGAGCAGCATGAGCAGCGACTCCCCGGTCCGCATTCGCGAGATCCCCTACAACTACACCTCCTTTTCTGACCGCGAGATCGTGATCCGTTTCCTCGGCGAGGAGATGTGGCGGGTGCTTGATCTGCTGCGCGGCGAGCGGGTCACCGGTCGTTCGGCGCGCATGCTGTTTGAGGTGCTGGGAGATATGTGGGTCATCAGCCGCAACCCCTTCATTCAGGACGACCTGATTGAAAACCGCAAGCGCTGGGAGTCGCTGGTACACGCCCTCTATCACCGCCTCGACCAGATCGAACAGCGGGCCGATGAGAATCCCCAGGCGCTGGCGTTGGCCGCCGCCACGCGTCAGGCGGTGAAGAAATTCGAGCAGTGGCTCCCCTGCGTCAGGGAGAAGCGCATTGAGGTGCGCCGCCGCCTGCTGAAGGTGACGCGCAGAGACAATATCCAGTTCGACGGGCTGGCCCGCGTGAGCCACGTGACCGACGCCTCCGACTGGCGGGTGGAGTACCCGCTGGTGGTGCTCACCCCGGAGAACGAGGCCGAGGTGGCCGCGGTGGTGCGTGCCTGCATCGAGCTGGAGCTGACCATCATCCCGCGCGGCGGCGGCACCGGTTACACCGGCGGGGCGGTGCCGCTGCACGCCGACAGCGCGGTGATTAACACCGAAAAGCTGGAGCACCTCTCGGCGGTAACGCTGCGCCGCCTGCCCGGGGTGGCGGCGGAGGTGGCGACCATCGAGGTCGGCGTCGGGGTGGTGACCCGCCGCGTCTCGGAGCGGGCGGAGGCGGCGGGCTATGTCTTTGCCGTCGACCCCACCTCGCAGGATGCCTCCTGCATCGGCGGCAATATCGCGATGAATGCCGGTGGCAAGAAGGCGGTGATGTGGGGCACCACGCTCGACAATCTGGTCTCCTGGCGCATGGTGATGCCGGACGGCGAGTGGCTGGAGGTGGAGCGGCTCGACCACAATCTGGGGAAGATCCACGAGGTGGCGCAGGCACGGTTTCGTATCAGCCGCTACGGCCTCGATGGGAAAACCTTAAAGGGCGAGCCGGAGCTGCTGGCGATCCCCGGCGAGCAGCTGCGCAAGCGCGGTCTCGGCAAGGATGTGACCAACAAGTTTCTCGGTGGCCTGCCCGGCATCCAGAAGGAGGGGTGTGACGGCATCATCACCTCGGCGGTCTTCATCCTGCACCGCATGCCCCGCTTTACCCGCACCGTCTGCCTGGAGTTTTTCGGCAGCGAGCTGCGCCGCTCGGTGCTTGCCATCGTCGAGACCAAGGACTATCTGGATGCCCTGGAGGGGGTGATGCTGGCGGGGCTGGAGCACCTGGACGACCGCTATATCAAGGCGGTCAACTACAGCACCAAGGCGCCGCGCGCCGACCTGCCGAAGATGGTACTGCTGGCCGATATCGTGGGTGAGGATGAGGCGCGGGTGGCCGAGGCCGCCTCGATGGTGGTGCGCATGGCCAACGCCCGCGAGGCGGAGGGCTTTATCGCCACCAGTCCCGAGGCGCGCCACCGTTTCTGGGCCGATCGCGCACGCACCGCAGCCATCGCCGCCCACACCAACGCCTTCAAGATCAACGAGGATGTGGTGATCCCGCTGGAACGCCTGGCCGATTACGCCGAGGGGATCGAGCGTATTAACATCGAGCAGTCGATTCAGAACAAGCTGCAGATCATCGGCCGGGTGGCCGCCTGTCTGCGTGGCGGCCTGCCCGAGCGCGGCAGCGATCTCGACTATCAGGAGAGCGCGGAGAATACCGCCATCATTGCCGCCAAACTGGCGGCGGCCGAGGCCCATCTGGCCGCCACTGCCGAGCGCTGGCGTGCACTGCTGCAGGGGCTGGATCGACCGCTGGCGGACGCGGCGGATGAGCCGGCGGGCGGCGAGACGGTGTTTGCCCTGCTGCTACGCCGGGAGCTGCGGATCTCCTGGCGTGACGAGGTAGAGCGGCCGCTCAAGGAGATCTTCTCCGGGCGCGAGCTGCAGGGGGTACGCGACCGCTTTGATGCGATCCATGCCGAACTGCGCCCGCGCCGCCTCTTCGTCGCCACCCACATGCACGCGGGCGACGGCAACGTACACACCAATATCCCGGTCTTCTCCAACGACTATGAGATGCTGCACGAGGCCGAGCGGGTAGTGGAGCGCATCATGCACCTGGCCGAGGCGCTGGGCGGGGTGATCTCGGGCGAGCACGGCATCGGTCTGACCAAGATGCAGTTCCTCGCCCCCGAGGCGGTGGCGGCCTTTGCCGAGTACAAGCAGCAGGTGGATCCGGCGCACCACTTCAATCGCGGCAAGCTGCTGGCCGGATCGGGGCTGGAGAACGCCTACACCCCGTCGCTGCGCCTGCTGCAACAGGAGGCACTGATCCTCGAGGCGAGCGAGCTCGGTGAGCTCAACGACATGGTCAAGGACTGTCTGCGCTGCGGCAAGTGCAAACCGGTCTGCACCACCCATGTGCCGCGCGCCAACCTGCTCTACTCGCCGCGCAACAAGATCCTCGCCACCGGCCTCATCGTCGAGGCCTTTCTCTACGAGGAGCAGACCCGGCGCGGCATCTCGGTGCGCCACTTCGACGAGATGAACGACGTGGCCGACCACTGCACCGTCTGCCACCGCTGCGTCAAACCCTGTCCGGTGAATATCGACTTTGGCGATGTCTCGGTGCGAATGCGCAACGTGCTGCGACGGCACGGGCAGAAGCGCTCGCGCCTCGGCACCCGCATGGCGATGCTGTTCCTCAACATTACCGATCCGTCGACCATCAAGCTGATGCGCACCGCGATGATCCGCTGGGGCTACGCCGGGCAGCGTCTGGGTTACACCCTGGCCAGGCGCCTGGGGCTGCTGCGTGACAAACGCCGCCCGCGGGGAACCACCGGCAAGATGCACCTCAAGGAGCAGGTAATCAACTTTGTGAAGCGGCCACTGCCGGGCGGTCTGCCGAGCCAGACCACGCGCGCCATGCTGGGGCTGGAGGACAACAAGGTGATCCCGATCCTGCGCGACCCGCGTGCCAGCGCCGAGGAGCAGGAGGCGGTCTTCTACTTCCCCGGTTGCGGCTCCGAGCGCCTCTTCAGCGAGGTGGGGCTGGCTACCCTGGCGATGCTCTATAAAACCGGGGCACAGACGGTGCTGCCGCCCGGCTATCTTTGCTGTGGCTACCCGCAGAGCGCCGGCGGCGACGACCCCACCGGCAAGCGCATCTCGACCGACAATCAGGTGCTGTTCCACCGTGTCGCCAACACCCTCAACTACATGGACATCAAGACGGTGATCGTCTCTTGCGGCACCTGCATGGATCAGCTGCTGAAATACCGCTTCGAGGCGATCTTTCCCGGCTGCCGACTGCTCGATATCCATGAGTACCTGATGGAGAAAGGGGTGCAGCTTGAGGGCGTGCCGGGGCAGCGCTACCTCTACCACGACCCCTGCCACTCCCCGATAAAGCGCCACAATCCACTAAAGGTGGCCGCCACCCTGATGGGGCAGGAGGTGCCGCTCTCGGATCGTTGCTGCGGCGAGTCGGGCACCTTCGCCGTCTCCCGCCCCGATATCGCCACCCAGGTGCGTTTTCGCAAGGAGGAGGAACTGCGCAAGGGGATCGCCGCCCTGCCTCCTGGCGCGCCAGGAGGCAGCGCGCCCGTCAAGGTTCTCACCTCCTGCCCCGCCTGCCAGCAGGGGCTGGCGCGCTACCGTGATACCACCGGTGTCGATACCGGCTACATCGTGGTCGAACTGGCGCGCCAGTTGCACGGCGAGCAGTGGCAACGGGAATTTATCGATGAGGTGAAACAGGGCGGGATCGAGCGGGTGCTGCTGTAACCTCTCAGGTATCACGCCGGCGGCGCAGCGCCGCCGACTGCGTCTCCAGCAAATGACGGATGAGGGCCTCGCGCTCGATCTCGTCCATCTGGCCGAACTCCAGCTCCACCCGATAGCCCGCCCCCTTCGCCTCGCAACTGAGCACCTTTGCCTGCAGATGCAGGCAAAGGTGTGAGGGGAAGAGCACCAGCTTGAGGGCCAGCGCACTCTGCGGCGCCAGTGCCGTAGTGCTGTCGAAACTCATCCCCTGCACCCCCAGGCTAACCCGGTGGGTGGGGGTGATCTCACCGCCCAGCCCGACCGTACCCACCAGTTGTGCCAGGATATCGATCTTCTTGTCGAGCAGCGCCAGGTAGTTGCCGATATCGGGGTGGTGCTTGCGGATGGCGGCAAGGATGTGGCCGGACTGCAGGCCGATCTCGCGCAGCCGGATCAGGCCGTCACAAAAGCCGGAGGTGTCGTGACGCCAGGCCAGCGCCTCGTCCCCCTCCTCCACCCCCAGCGGCTGGACGTCGAGATAGAGCTCGTCATCGATGCGAAAGGTGACGGCACTCGGCTCTTGCGGGGTAGACGGCATGCCTGCTCCTCTGCGCGAACCGGGTTAGAGGGTGGTCACACCCGCGGCGCTGCCCACCAGCACCACGTCGGCGGGACGCAGGGCAAACAGGCCATTGGTAACCACGCCGGTGATGTTGTTGAGCTTCTGCTCCAGCTCCACCGGGTTCATGATCTGCAGCGTGTGCACGTCAAGGATGACGTTGCCGTTGTCGGTGACAAACCCCTCGCGGTAGACCGGCTCGCCTCCCAGCTTCACCAGCTCGCGGGCGACGTAGCTGCGCGCCATCGGGATCACCTCCACCGGCAGCGGGAAGGCGCCCAGTACCTCCACCACCTTGCTCTCATCGACGATGCAGACGAACTTCTTCGCCACCGCCGCCACGATCTTCTCGCGGGTCAGCGCGCCGCCGCCACCCTTTACCAGGTGGGCGTAACGGTTGGTCTCGTCGGCGCCGTCGATATAGACCGACATCTCGTCGACCGAGTTGAGGTCGAACACCGGGATACCGTGACCACGCAGGCGCGCGGCGCTCGCCTCTGAGCTGGCCACCGTGCCCTTGATCTGGCCCTTGATCCCGGCCAGCGCGTCGATAAAGAAGTTGGCGGTGGAGCCGGTGCCGATCCCGATAATGGTGTCGGTGACCACATGTTCGAGCGCCGCCCGAGCTACCGCCTGTTTCATTTCGTCCTGAGTCATGCCCATGGAAGCTCTATCCTCTGTTTTTTTTAGATTGCGATGAGTTGATTCTAGCAGTTTGCGGCGGGTGGGCGCGATAGTGACCGAACCGCTTGTAACTTTTTGGCGACCTGCTTAATGTAGGCCCATGCTGAATGACTATCTGAAACGTATCCTTACGGCCCGCGTCTACGACGTGGCGATCGAGACCCCGCTGGAGCCGGCCCCGGCCCTCTCCCTGCGCCTGCGCAACCAGGTGTGGCTGAAGCGCGAGGACCTGCAGCCGGTCTTCTCTTTCAAGTTGCGCGGTGCCTACAACAAAATGGCCAGCCTCACCCCGACGGAGCGCGCGCGCGGGGTCTGTGCCGCCTCGGCGGGCAACCACGCCCAGGGGGTGGCGATGTCGGCGCGCAAGCTCGGCATCGATGCCACCATCGTGATGCCGATGACCACCCCCGAGATCAAGGTGCGCGCCGTCGCCGCGCGCGGCGCGCGGGTGGAGCTGGCGGGCAACACCTATGACGAGGCCTATCAGCACGCCCGCAAGCTGGCCGATGAGCGCGGCCTGACCTTTGTCCACCCCTACGATGACCCGGTGGTGATCGCCGGGCAGGGGACCGTGGCGATGGAGATGATGCGCCAGCATCCGCAGCCGGAACAGCTGGAGGCGGTCTTTGTGCCGGTCGGCGGCGGCGGCCTGATCGCCGGGGTGGCCGCCTACATCAAGGCGCTCTATCCGCAGGTGAAGGTGATCGGCGTCGAGCCGGAGGATGCCCCCTGTTTTCACGCGGCGCTCAAGGCGGGGGAACGGGTGGTGCTCGATCAGGTCGGCATCTTTGCCGACGGTGTGGCGGTAAGGCAGGTGGGCGAGGAGCCGTTTCGCGTGGCCCGCGACCTGGTGGAGGAGGTGATCCTGGTCACCACCGACGAGATCTGCGCCGCGATTAAGGATATCTTCGAGGAGACCCGCTCCATCGCCGAGCCGGCGGGCGCCCTGGCCGTTGCCGGGCTGAAGAAATATATCGCCCGTGAGGGGGTGGAGGAGAAACTCTTCTGCGCCATCGACTCCGGCGCCAACATGAACTTCGACCGCCTGCGCCACGTCGCCGAGCGGGCCGAGCTGGGGGAGCTGCGCGAGGGACTGTTTGCCGTCACCATCCCCGAGCGCCCCGGCAGCTTCCTCAGCTTCTGCGAGACCCTCGGCACGCGCAACATCACCGAATTCAACTACCGCTACGCCGATAGCGCCAATGCCCACATCTTTGTCGGTGTGCAGTTGAGCGGCGGGCGCGAGGAGAAGGATCAGCTACTCGATGCACTGGCGCAAAAGGCACTGCCGGTGCAGGACCTCAGCGAAAACGAAATGGCCAAACTGCACATCCGCTATATGGTCGGCGGGCGGGCCAATGCTGCGAACGAGCGGCTGCTGCGCTTCGAGTTCCCCGAGCGCCCGGGGGCGCTGCTGCGTTTTCTTACCACCCTGGGCGGACGCTGGAACATCTCCCTGTTTCACTACCGTAACCACGGCGCCGCCTACGGCCGCGTGCTGTGCGGCATTCAGGTGCCCGATGCAGATCTGCAGAAGTTCCACGCCTTTCTGGAGCAGCTTGGCTACCCCTGGTGGCAGGAGGATGGGAATCCCGCCTACGCGCGCTTTTTGCGCTTTGAAGAGTGAAGAGCACACCGGCGTTCCCACGCCCCTGCGTGGGAACGCGCGCGCATAAAGATAGTTGTGGCTTTACATGGAATATTGGCCTATAGTGCCCCGCAGCTACAGATATTGTTTTAAGGCAGTTCCAGCAGTTCCTTTCGGTTACTTCTAGATTCACCTCCTCATTACCTGTATGCACAACCCTACTATTTGCTTCATTTTTAAAAGGTAACAGATCATGGCTACAGGTACAGTTAAGTGGTTTAACGAGTCGAAAGGCTTTGGTTTCATCTCCCAGGACGATGGCGGCGCGGACGTGTTTGTACACTTCAGCACCATCCAGGGCTCGGGTTTCAAAACCCTGGCCGAAGGTCAGGCCGTTAGCTTCGACGTTGAGAATGGCCCCAAGGGTCCGCAGGCAAGCAACGTCGTTGCGAAGTAACGCCACTGAGGAGCTGATGGCGTAGACGCTTCCCGGCGTCACACCATTACCCTCGAAAAAAACCGGGTCGGGGCTCTGCATTTGTGCAGGCAAGCCCCGGCCCGGTTTTTTATTTATTATCCAGGGCCGCGCCGTTCTCGGCGTTGCATCCATACAGACAAGGATACGAACATGAAGACTCTGTTCATTGGCAATCTCCCCCCCGAAGCAACTGAAGAGGAGGTCCTAGAATTGTTTTCGCAGTATGGCGTCGTGCGCAAGATTGAACTCCCGCGAGATATCTTTAGCGGCCGCAATAAAGGTTTTGCCTTTATCGGTATGGAGGGGCACGAGGCACGCGCCGCGATGAGTGCGCTGGATGGCAAGCTGTACAAGGACAAGTTGCTCAAGGTGCGCGACGAGAAGCCCAAACCCAAGGGTCGTGGTGGTCGGCGCTAGCCACCCGCCAGCGCGGGGCGCTTAACCCCGCCGCCGCCACGCTATGCGATACCATGCGGCCTGAGTGGCCGACACCGCGTCATCCCTATCCCGGTATCGTTACCGGGTGTGCACGCCATACTGTTTTTTTAGTTACCCATTTTTTTCCGGAATAGATTGTGATCTCAACAGCCAACATCACCATGCAGTTCGGGGCCAAGCCCCTGTTCGAAAATATCTCCGTCAAGTTTGGAAACGGCAACCGCTACGGCCTCATCGGCGCCAACGGCTGCGGCAAGTCGACCTTTATGAAGATCCTCGGTGGCGATTTGGAGCCAAGCTCCGGCAACGTCAGCATCGACCCCAATGAGCGGGTCGGCAAGCTGCGCCAGGATCAGTTTGCCTATGAGAACTACTCGGTACTCGACACCGTGATCATGGGCCACACCGAGTTATGGCAGGTGAAGCAGGAACGTGACCGCATCTATTCGCTGCCGGAGATGAGCGAAGAGGAGGGGATGCAGGTGGCCGAGCTGGAGGTGCAGTTTGCCGAGCTGGACGGCTACACCGCCGAGTCGCGCGCCGGCGAGTTGCTGCTGGGTCTCGATATCCCAGTAGAACAGCACGCCGGACCGATGAGCGCCATCGCCCCCGGCTGGAAGCTGCGCGTGCTGCTGGCACAGGCGCTCTTCGCCGAACCCGATATCATGCTGCTCGACGAGCCGACCAACAACCTCGATATCAACACCATCCGCTGGCTGGAGGGTGTGCTCAACGAGCGCAACTCGACGATGATCATCATCTCGCACGACCGCCACTTTCTGAACAGTATTTGCACCCACATGGCCGATCTCGACTATGGCGAGCTGCGCGTCTATCCGGGTAACTACGATGAGTACATGACCGCCGCCACCCAAGTGCGCGAGCGGCAGCTTAACGACAATGCGAAGAAGAAGGCGCAGATCGCCGAGCTGCAATCCTTCGTCAGCCGTTTCTCCGCCAACGCCTCCAAGGCGCGGCAGGCCACCTCGCGCGCCAGGCAGATCGAGAAGATCCAGCTCGACGAGATCAAGCCCTCCAGCCGCCAGAACCCCTTCATCCGCTTCGAACAGGAGAAGAAACTCTACCGCCTGGCACTGGAGGTGGAGGGGCTGAGCAAGGGCTTTGGCGAAAAGCCGCTCTTTGGCAACCTCAACCTGATGGTCGAGGTGGGCGAGCGCATTGCCATCATCGGCCCCAACGGCATCGGCAAGACTACCCTGCTGCGCACCCTGGTAGGAACTGAACGCGGTGGTCTGAGTCCCGACAGCGGCCTGGTGAAGTGGTCGGAGAACGTCAACATCGGTTACTACGCCCAGGATCACGCCGCCGACTTTGTCGAGGAGATGACCCTGCTGGAATGGATGAGCCAGTGGAAGCAGCCGAGCGACGATGAACAGGTAGTACGCGGTTATCTCGGGCGCCTGCTCTTCTCGCAGAAGGATATCGACAAGAAGGTGAGTGTCATTTCCGGTGGCGAGCAGGGGCGCATGCTGTTCGGCAAGATGATGATGCAAAAGCCCAACGTGCTGGTGCTGGACGAGCCGACCAACCACCTCGACATGGAGTCGATCGAGTCACTCAACGGGGCGCTGGAGAACTATGCGGGCACGCTGCTCTTCGTCAGCCACGACCGCGAGTTCGTCTCCTCACTGGCGACCCGCATCATCGAACTCACCCCGCAGGGGGTGGTCAACTTCAGCGGCAGCTATGAGGACTACCTGCGCAGCCAGGCGGTCTGATCCTGTTCTATACGGTAAGTGAGGCGGGCCGACTGGCCCGCCATTTTTTGTGTGGAATTCCCCCGGTGCGCTAACGGTGCGCCGTTCGTCCCGTGGCGTTGAGGTAGCTGGGAACCACCTCCTCGATGCGGCGCGGCGTGATACCGAAGAGGGCTGGAAACTCGCCGTGGCAGACGTTGTCGCGTTGCAGTGAGCGATAGTTGTCACGGGAGAAGGGCTTGCCTGGCACCCACTCCAGCAGATTTGCCTGCAGCCGGGCGGCCCAGTCGGGCAGCGGCACTACCCGACGGCGCAGGCCAAGCTCTCGGGCGGTGTATTCGACCAGCTGTTGCAGGGTGTAGCTCTGCGGCCCGCACAACTCGTAGTGCTGATGGTAGGTGAGCGGATTGTCGATGGCGCGGGCAAAACACTCGGCCACATCCCCCACATAGACCGGGGCGAAGCGGCTCTGGGCGCAGGCCAGCGGAAAGAGGAACGGGGTGAGCCGCAGCAGCCGGGCAAAGCGGTTGAGGAAGGAGTCGCCGGGGCCGAAGATCACCGAAGGGCGAAAACTGGTCACCTGCAGGTCATCGCAGCTGTGCATCAGCTCCTCCGCCTCGGCCTTGCTCTGCTGGTAGAGGCTGGCACCCTCGTCGAGGCTGGCCCCCAGGGCGCTCATGTGCAACACGCGCTGAATGGTATTGGCGCGGCAGGCGGCGATCACCCCTTGCGCCAGCCCCACATGGGCGCGGCGAAACCCCTCGCCGTGATGGCCGCGCTCATTCAGGATACCGACCAGGTTGATCACCACGTCGCAGCCGGCGAGCGCCTGCCGTAGCGCCTCCCCCTCCTCCATCTGGCACTCGACCAGCTCCAGCTCGGGTTGCTGCGACAGCCACGGATACGCCCGGGCACCGCGGCTCACCACCCTTACCCGCTGCCCCTGCGCCAGGAGCGTGGTACTGAGCCGCTGGCCGACAAAGCCGCTGCCGCCGAGGATCGCGATGTGATGCTGTGCCATGAGCTGCCCTCCCTGTTTGCTGACAGGTTAAAGCAATAGGCTGCCCGGCTGCCATTTGCAAGGCGACGATCTGGCATGGCGCTATGTTTTATCGTCCCCCACCGGCGCCGCCTGCCCGCCGCGCTCCAGCCATTTGAAGAAGAGCGGTACGAACAGTGGCGCGATAAAGGTTGCCGCCAGCATGCCGCCAAGTACCCCGCTGCCCATCGATTGGCGCGCCGCCGCCCCCGCGCCGCTGGAGAAGGCGAGCGGGGCGACGCCGAACATAAAGGCCAGCGAGGTCATGATGATGGGGCGAAAGCGCAGTCGCGCCGCCTCAATCGCCGCCTCGCTGGCGCTCATCCCCGCGGCCATCTTCTGCGCCGCAAATTCGACGATCAGGATGGCGTTTTTCGCCGCCAGCCCGAGCAGTACCACCAGCCCGATCTGGAAGTAGATGTCGTTGGGCATGCCGCGGGAGAAGACCAACGCCAGCGCCCCCGCCATGGCGAACGGTACCGAGAGGATCACCGCCAGCGGCAGCGACCACTTTTCGTACTGCGCGGCGAGGATCAGAAAGACCATCACCACCCCGAACAGCAGTGCCGGCACCGAGGAGCCCGCATTACGCAACTGCTGGAATGCCTCGCCCGACCAGGCCAGCTGGTATCCGGCAGGCAGCACACCGGCGGCCACCTCCTCGACGATGCGAATGGCATCGCCCGAGCTGACCCCCGGCACCGAGGCCCCCATCAGCTTGGCGGAGACGAAGCCGTTGAAGCGCTCCAGCTGCTCCGGGCCGATCACATCCTTGAGCGTAATCACCGCCGCCAGCGGGATCATCTTGCCGCTGCTGCTACGCACATAGACCTTGCCGATATCGGCAGGCTGCATGCGATAGTCGGGCTCGGCCTGCAGCTGCACCCGGTAGGCACGCCCGGTCATGTTGAAGTCGTTGACGTAGAGCGCCCCCATGGTGCTCTGCAGCGTCTCGTAGATGCTGCCGAGCGGGATGCCGAGTGATATCGCCTTGGCCTCGTCCACCTCGACGAAGAGCTGCGGTGAGGTGGGGCGGAAGAAGGTGCTGACACGGGTAAACTCCTTGTGCTCGGTCAGCGCGGCAATCAGCTTCTGGGTCACCTCGTGCAGCTTCAGCGGGTCACCGTCGGCACGGTTCTGCACATAGACCTCAAAGCCGCCGGCGGCACCGAGCCCGCGAATAGGCGGCGGGTTGAAGGTCAGCGCCATGCCGTCACTCAGCCCCATCCCCATCCCCATGAACTGGCCGGCCAACGCCTCGGCACCGACGCTGCGCTCCTCCCACGGTTTGAAGGTGGTGAAGACAGTACCGCCGTTGGGTTTGTTGCTGCCGCCGATAATATCGCGCCCGCTGATGACAAAGACATGGTTGGTGGCCGGGTTACTGGCAAACATCTGGCTCAGCTGCGCGCCGCTGGCGCTGGTGCGTTGCAGCGAGGCGTTGTCCGGCAGCATCAGGGCGGAGATCACCACCCCCTGGTCCTCTGAGGGGACGAAGCCGCCGGGCACCAGACGAAAGAGCACCACCAGCAGGGCGATCACCGCCAGCAACACCGCGCCGCCGAGATAACCGCGGCGCACAATCCCCCGCACCGCACCGGTATAGCCGCGGGTGAAGGCGGCGAAGCCACGGTTGAAGGGGCGGAATAAATGCGGCTCCCCGTCCCCCGGCTTGAGGATGAGGGCACAGAGCGCCGGAGTGAGGGTGAGGGCGACAACGCCGGAGATCACCACCGCCACCGCCACCGTGGCGGCGAACTGCTGGTAGAGGACACCGGCGATACCGCCGAGGAAGGCGACCGGCACGAACACCGCACAGAGCACCAGCACGATGGCGACCACCGCGCCCGATACCTCATGCATCGCCGCCACCGCCGCCTGGTAGGGCGACATCTTCTGCTCCGCCATATGCCGTTCGACGTTTTCCAGCACGATGATCGCATCGTCCACCACGATACCGATGGCCAGCACCATGGCAAAGAGGGTGAGGGTGTTGATGGAGAAGCCGAACAGCCACAGCCCGGCGAAGGTGCCGATGAGGGAGACCGGCACCGCCACCATCGGGATGAGGGTGGCGCGCCAGCTCTGCAGAAAGAGGAAGACCACGGCCACCACCAGCAGGGCGGCCTCCATCAGCGTCGTCACCACCGCATCGATGGAGGCGGCGACGAAGCGCGTGGTGTCGTAGGGGATCATGTAGTCGACCCCGCTGGGGAAGCGCCCCTTCAGCTCTTCGAGTTTGGCGCGGGTGCGCTCGGCGGTATCCAGGGCATTGGCACCGCTCTGCAGGAAGATGCCCAGCGCCACCGTGGGTTTGCCGTCGGCGGTGGCGCTCTGGTCATAGCTGTAGGCCGCCAGCTCCACCCGTGCCACGTCCTTCAGGCGCAGCACCCCCTCGGCACCGCCGGCGCGGATAATGATGTCGCCAAACTCCTCGGGGGTCAGCAGCCGCCCCCTGGCGGTGACGGTGTAAACCAGTTGCTGCCCTGCCGGTGCCGGCTCCTCGCCGATCTTGCCGGCGGCATTCTGCGCATTCTGGCTGCGTACCGCGGCGGCGATGTCGCTGGTGGTCACCCCCAGCTGCGCCATGCGGTCGGGCTTGAGCCAGATGCGCATCGAGTAGTCCTGGGCGCCGAAGATCATCACATCACCGACCCCGGAGAGGCGCTTCAACTCATCGACCACGTTGAGACTGGAGTAGTTGGAGATAAAGAGGCGGTCCTGGCTGCCGTCGGGCGAGAAGAGGGCGGCCACCATCAGGATATCGGTGTTGCGCTTCATCACCACCACGCCGTTGCGCCGCACCTCTTCGGGCAGGCGCGCCTCGGCGCTCTTCACCCGGTTGTTCACATCCTGCGTCGCCTTGTCCACATCGGTGCCGACCTCAAAGGTGGCGGTGATGGTGATGGCGCCGCTGGAGGCGGAGGTGGAGCTGAAATAGGAGAGCCCCTCCACGCCGTTCAGCTGCTCCTCGATGGGGGCGGCGACGGTGCGTGCCAGGGTCTCGGCCGAGGCGCCCGGATAGTTGGCCGAGATCATCACCGTGGGCGGGGCGATCTGCGGGTACTGGGCAATGGGCAGTGACTGCGCGGCCACCAGCCCGGCGATCACGATGACGATCGAGATCACCGAGGAGAAGATGGGACGCGAGATGAAAAATTTCGAGGTCATGATGGCGGCCCCTCTCAGTGGCTGGCGCTGGGGGCCGGTGGCTCACCCGCCCCCTTGGGGGCGACCACCATGCCGGGGCGCAGCTTGATCAGGTTGTCGATGATCACCTGATCGCCCGCCTTCAGGCCGGAGGTGATGACCCACTCCTTGCCGTGCCACTCGGCGGTCTCGACCGGACGCGGCGTGACCTTGTTCCCCTCGCCCAGCACCATCACCGAGCGCCCCTTGTCGGACTGCAACACCGCGCTCTGCGGCACCAGAAAGAGCCCCGTCCGCTCCGCCAGCAGCAGGCGTACCCGCACAAACTGCCCCGGCACCAGCTGCCGCGTCTCGTTGGGGAAGCGGGCGCGCAGCTCGCGGGTACCGAGCAGCGGGGTGACAGTGGCGGCGATATAGTCGATCTCGCCACGCGCCGGATAGGTCGAGCCATCGGCGAGCAGCAGCTCCACGCCATGGATCGCGGCGGCCTCCAGGCGCCCCTGCGGCAGGGCTGCCAGCTCGCTCGGGGCGAGGGCGAAGCGCACCCGGATCGGGTCGGACTGGATGATCGAGGTCAGCAGCTGGGGATCCCCCTGCGAGAGCAGACTCCCCTCGGCGAGCAGGGCACGCCCGGCGACCCCGGCAATGGGGGCGGTGACGGTGGTCCAGGAGAGGTTGAGCTCGGCCTGGCTCAGCGCCGCCTCGGCGACCGCCTGGGCCGAGATGGCGTTGTCGTAGTCGCGGCGGCTCGCCACCTTCTGCACCAGCAGCTCCTTCAGCCGCTTCACCTCGCTGGCCGCCAGCGCCGCCTGGGCCCTGGCCGCGGCCAGGGCGATCTCATGGGTGGTGCGATCGATCTGGAAGAGTGGCTGCCCCGCCTGCACCACCTCCCCTTCGCGATAGAGCTGTTGCAGCAGGATCCCCCCCACCCGGCCACGCACCTCGGCCTCGCGCAGCCCCTCGGTCTCGGCCACCGCCTCGATGGTTGCCGGCAGGCTCTGCGGCGCCATCGCCAGTACCGTCACCGTCATCGGGGGACGTGCCTGGGCAGCGTTGGCAGCGGGCTTGCCCCCCTCCGAACAGCCAGCCACTCCCAGCAGCAGGCCCAACAACAGTCCCGGCAACAGGCCCGGCAGTGGAACGGCAAGCAGGGGCAGCGGATGGGCAGGGTGGCCCGGCAGTGGTGAGCGTGACATGAAGGGACTCCGTTGGCAGGGGTGGCGGGTTTATACATTCAGACGTGTATGTATAATAGCGCAGCGGTTCGCGGGACAAAAGCGGTCAAACAGAAATCTTCAGGTGTGAGGGGCGATGGCCAGAAAGAGCAAGAAGGAGGCAGAGCAGACGCGCCAGCAGATCATCGAGGCGGCGCGCACGGTGTTCCAGCGCCATGGCGTGGCGCAATCGACCCTGGAGCAGGTGGCGAACGTCGCCGGGCTGAGCCGCGGCGCCGTCTACTGGCACTTTCGCAACAAGAGCGAGCTGTTTCACGCGATGCGGGCCGATGTGCTCGAACCGATGATCGGCCGGGTTGATGCCGTGCTGTTTGATGAGGGGTATGCCGATCCGCTCGATGCCATCGAGGCCGCGCTGCGGGAGCTGTTCCTCGTGCTCGACGAGTCGGCGACCCTGCGCCAGGTGCTGGAAATCATGGTGCTGCGCTGTGAACAGGTCGATGAGCTGGTCGCGCTGCAGGCGGAGGTGGAGCGCCCCGGCGATGCCTTTCTACAGAAGGTGGAGCGGGTCTACCACCGCGCCGCGCTACACGGCTCGCTCGCTGCCGGGCTGCAACCGGCGGCGCTGGCGCTCGATACCTGGATCTTCGTCAGCGGCCTGCTGCACAAGCTGATCGCGCGGGGCTTCGATGCCTACCTTAGTGGAGAGGTCGGCGGCATGATCGAGCTCCACATGCGGCTGCGGCGCCGGGTGAATCTATCCGGCTGTTAACCGGCGGCCAGGCTCACCCCACGCCGCCCAGCAGCACACGCCCCTGCTCCAGCTTTACCTCGTAGCGGCGCGTGCACCCCTTGTCGGGGGCGACCGCCTCGCCACTCTCCAGATCGATGTTCCAGTTGTGCAGCGGGCAGGCAACGCGCTCGCCATGCACCAGCCCCTCGGAGAGCGGCCCGCCCTTGTGCGGGCAGGCGTTGCGCAGGGCGAAGAGGCGATCGTCCGCGGTGCGAAAGATGGCGATCTCCTCACCGCCGGTTTTGACCACGCGCGAACCGAGGCGCGGGATGTCGTCAAGGTTTCCAACTTCAAGCCACTGTGACATGGGACTTCTCCTCTATAGTGTTAGCTACCAGGCTGTTTAGCCTTGGCGTCTTTACCCTTGGCGCCTTGGCGCGAAAACGGAATCAACCGTTGGCGACGACCTTGTCGTCGTCAGTGTTAAAGGTCTTCATCGGCACAAACTGCAGGCGATGCTCCTCCTTGCTCAGCTCCTGCCACGGGTCGTGTTGCGCGCGCTGCTGCGAGAGCAGGAAACGGGCATGCAGCGCCTGACGATTCGCGCCATCCTCCACCACGCGCTGCTTCACATAGCTGAGGCCGACCCGCTCGATCCACGGGGCGGTGCGTTCCAGGTAACGCGCCTCCTCGCGGTAGAGCTGCATGAAGGCACCGGCGTACTCCAACACCTCGCCATCGGTCTCGACCCGTGTCAGCAGATCGGTAACGCGTACCTTGATACCGCCGTTGCCGCCGATGTACAGCTCGTAGCCGGAGTCAACCGCCACCACGCCGAAGTCCTTGATCGTCGCCTCGGCACAGTTGCGCGGACAACCGGAGACCGCCATCTTGAATTTGTGTGGGGTCCACGAGCCCCAGCTCAGCTTCTCCAGTGCCACGCCGAGGCCGACCGAATCCTGGGTGCCAAAGCGGCAGAATTGCGAACCGATGCAGGTCTTCACCGTGCGCAGCGCCTTGCCGTAGGCGTGGCCGGAGACCATGCCGGCGGCGTTGAGGTCGCGCCACATGGCGGGCAGCTGCTCCTTCTGCACCCCCACCAGGTCGATGCGCTGGCCGCCGGTCACCTTCACCATCGGCACGTTGTATTTCTCCGCCGCATCGGCAATGGCGCGCAACTCTTTGGGGGTGGTGACGCCGCCCCACATGCGCGGCACCACGGTGTAGGTGCGGTCCTTCTGGATGTTGCCGTGTAGCCGCTCGTTGATGAAACGCGCCTGCGGGTCATCCTCGGCCTGTTCGGGCCAGGATGAGAGGAGGTAGTAGTTGAGTGCCGGACGGCAGCTGGGGCAGCCGTCGGGGGTGCGCCAGTCGAGCTTGCTGAAGACCGCCCGCAGGGTGGTGAGCGCCTCGTTGCGGATCGCCGCGCGCACCTGGTCATGGCTGTGGTCGGTGCAGGGGCACATCGGTTTGATCTTGGGATGGGAGAGGTCGGAGCCGACGGTAGCGGCGAGGATCTGCTCCACCAGGCCGCTGCAGCCGCCGCACGAGGCGGAGGCCTTGGTGTGCGCCTTCACCTCATCCAGGGTGAAGAGCCCCTCGGTCTGGATTGCCCTGACGATATCGCCCTTGGTGACGCCGTTACAGCCGCACACCTCGGCATCATCGGCCATCTGCATCACGCTGGTGGCGCCACCGTGGCCGGAGTCGGCGAGGTGCCCCTGCCCAAACAGCAGGGTGTCACGGAAGGCGCCAACATCGGAGCCGTCGCGCATCAGCTGGAAGTACCAGGGGCCGTCCTGGGTGGCGCCGTAGAGCACCGCCCCCTGGATGCGGTTCTCCTTCAGCACCACCTTTTTGTAGACGCCGCGCGCGGGGTCGCGGTAGAGAATGAGCTCGCACTGCGCATCGCCATGAAAGTCGCCGGCGGAGAAGAGATCGATGCCGCTCACCTTGAGTTTGGTGGAGGTGACGGAGCCCTCATAGCGGCCGTAACCGAGGCGTGCCAGATGGTTGGCCGCCACCTTGGCCATCTCGAACAGCGGCGCCACCAGGCCGTAGCACTGGTTGCGGTGCTGCACGCACTCGCCCACCGCGTAGACGCGCGGGTCGTAGCTCTGCATGGTGTCGTTGACCACGATGCCGCGACCGCAGTAGATCCCCGCCTTTTCGGCCAGCGCGATATTGGGGCGAATGCCGACCGCCATCACCACCAGGTCAGCGGTGACCTCGCGCCCATCCTCAAAGCTCACCGCCTGCACCCGCCGCTTGCCGATGATCTCTTTGGTGCTGGCGCCCATCAGAAACTCCACGCCGCGCGCCTCCAGTGACTGACGCAACAGTGTCCCCGCCTCGGCGTCGAGCTGCTGGTTCATCAGGGTGTCGCCCAGATGGACGACCCGCACCTTCATCCCCTGTTTCTGCAGGCCGTCGGCCGCCTCTAGTCCAAGCAGGCCGCCGCCGATCACCACCGCGTGTTTGTATTTTTTGGCGGTGGCAAGCATGGTCTCGACATCCTTGACGTCGCGAAAGCCGACCACCCCCTCCAGCTGATGGCCGGGCACCGGCAGGATAAAGGGAGTGGAGCCGGTGGCGAGCAGCAGGCGATCATAGCCAGCCTCGGTGCCATCGGCGGCGGTGACGATACGCCGCTTGCGATCGATGCGGATAATCTCCTTGCCACGATGCAGGGTGATATTGTGTTTGGCGTACCACTCGGGGGTGTTGAGCATGATCGCATCGAGGGTGGTCTCGCCGCTGAGCATCGGCGAGAGCATGATGCGATTATAGTTGCCGTGGGGTTCGGCACCGAAGACGGTAATGTCGTAACTGTCGGCGCTGAGTTTCAGCAGCTCTTCGAGCGTGCGCACCCCGGCCATGCCGTTGCCAATCAGGATCAGTCTCTCTTTCATCACACTATTCCTCCTCGCCCTAAATGGTGGCCAGCTTGAGCCGCGGCGCGCTGACCGGTTTGCTGCGACTATGCGGCACATCGGGTTGCGCGTGGCGCTCGTGCAGAAAGCGCAACACCTCGGCCCGGTAGTGGTTGTAGGCGGGGGCCGCGGCCAGCTCCAAACGGTGACGCGGTCGCTCCAGTTTGATAGCGAGCACCTCGCCGATGGTGGCCGCTGGGCCGTTGCTCATCATCACGATCCGGTCCGAAAGCAACACCGCCTCATCCACATCGTGGGTGATCATGATCACCGTGTTGTTGAGGTCCTGCTGGATCTCCATCAGCGAGTCCTGCATGTGGGTGCGGGTGAGCGAGTCGAGCGCGCCGAAGGGCTCGTCCATCAGCAGCACCTTGGGTTCCATTGATAATGCCCTGGCGATGCCGACGCGCTGTTTCATGCCACCGGAGATCTCGCTGGGGCGACGCCCCAGGGCATGGCTCATGTGCACCAGCTCCAGGTTGTGCAGGGTCCACTCGTGGCACTGTTGTTTGCTCTTTGACTTGGCAAATACCCGATCCACCGCGAGGCGCACATTGTCATAGACCGAGAGCCACGGCAGCAGCGAGTGGTTCTGGAAGACAACCGCGCGATCCGGCCCCGGCTCATCCACCTCCTTGTTCTCCAGCAGCACCCCGCCCTGGGTTGCATTGAGCAGACCGGCGACGATATTGAGCACCGTCGACTTGCCGCAGCCGGAGTGGCCGATGAGGGAGATGAACTCACCCTGATTGATCCGCAGTGAGACATCGTTCAGGACATTGAGCGGGCCGTTGTCGGTATCGAAGGTGATGCCGAGGTTTTCCAGACTTAAATAACTGTTCATTTTCCCTCTCCTAAAATCATTTTTCTGTGGGAGGCCCGTCTCGGGCCGATGTTCGCGGCGAGACGCCGCTCCCACAGATATTCTCTTTCCCCTAGCGCAGCACCGCGCTCTTGTCCCAGCTCAATTTGCGCTGCAGCAGCAACATGCCGCGATCGAGCAGAAAGCCGATGATGCCAATGACGAAAATTGCCACCATGATGCGCGCCAGCGAGTTGGAACTGCCGTTCTGGAACTCATCCCAGACAAACTTGCCGAGGCCGGGGTTCTGCGCCAGCATCTCGGCGGCAATCAGCACCATCCAGCCGATGCTGAGCGAGAGGCGCAGGCCGGTGAACATCATCGGCAGCGAAGAGGGGATGACGATCTTCACGGTCTTGGTCAGCCAGCCGAGACGCAGCACGCGACTGACGTTAAGCAGATCCCTGTCCACCGAGGAGACGCCGACCGTGGTGTTGATGATGGTCGGCCAGAGGCAGCAGAGGGTGACGGTGATGGCCGAGTTGAGAAATGCCTTGTCGAACATCGGCTCGTCGCTGACGTAGACCGCGCTCACCACCATGGTGACCAGCGGCAACCAGGCGAGCGGCGAAACCGGTTTGAAGACCTGAATGATCGGGTTCAGTGCACGATAGAGTGAGGCACTCATACCAGTAAGGATGCCGATGGGGATGGCGATGAGCGAGGCGAAGAGAAAACCGACGCCCACGGTCATCAGGCTGGTGAGGATCTGATCGATAAAGGTGGGCTTGCCGGTGTAGGGGCGAATCTTCACCTCGGCATCAGGATCATTCGTCAGCTTCTCCGCGTTGCGCCTCTCCTGGCGCTCGTAGAAGGCGACCGCCTTCTGCCGCTCGGCCTGGTGTTCGTGCCACAGCGAGACGCTCTGCTCCCACACCTGCGCGGGGCCGGGCAGCAGCCCGAGCGAGGTCTCGATATTTTTTGCCGCGGTGCCCCAGGCACCGAGGAAGATGAGGAGCGCAAACAGCGGGATGAAGAGATGCCTGCTCATCCCGGCGGTCAGCTTGAGAAATTTGTCCCCCTGAATTGCCGCCTGAAACCGGTCCAGCCGGGCGACGGAAAAACTCTTGCGGGGATTGATGATGGTTGCGTTCATGGTAAGCCTCATGTTGGTTAAGTTGCCCCGGGAGATCGCCCCGGGGCGTTCCTTCAACAACTAGATCTTCTCCTTGCCCTTGAGACCAATCCTGAACTTGTTCAGATAGTCGTTGGGCTTCCTGCCGTCGTAGGTAATGCCGTCGATAAAGTGGGGCTGCGGTGCACGAAAGCCCTCCTCTTTACTGAAATCGGGAAACTCGCTGGCGGCGATCTTACCCTCGGCGATCAGCGCCTGCGCGGCCTGGGCATAGATGTCGGGACGGTAGACCCTCTTCGCCACCTCCATGTACCAGGAGTCGGGCTTCTGCTCGCTCACCTGGCCCCAGCGGCGCATCTGGGTGAGGTACCAGATGGCGTCGGAGTAGTAGGGGTAAGTGGCGTTGTAGCGGAAGAAGACGTTGAAGTCGGGCACCTCGCGCTTGTCGCCCTTTTCGTACTCGAAGGTACCGGTCATGGAGTTGGCAATGACCTCGTAGTCGGCCCCGACATAGTTCGGTTTGGCGAGGATCTTCACCGCCTCGGGGCGGTTGGCGTTGTGGTTCTCATCCAGCCACCTGGCGGCACGAATCATCGCCTTCACCACGCGAATGTGGGTGTTGGGGTTTTCATCGGCCCACTTCCTGGAGACCCCGAACACCTTCTCCGGATTGTCTTTCCAGATTTCGTAGTCGGTGACCACCGGCACACCGATCCCCTTGAATACCGCCTGCTGGTTCCACGGCTCACCGACGCAGTAACCGTCGATGGTGCCGGCCTCCATGGTGGCCGGCATCTGCGGCGGCGGGGTGACGCTGAGCAGGGCATCGGCCTTGAGAGTGCCGCTGCTGTCGCCCTTGTGCGGCGCGTAGTAACCGGGGTGGATGCCGCCGGCGGCGAGCCAGTAGCGCAGCTCATAGTTGTGGGTGGAGACCGGGAATACCATCCCCATCTTGAACGGCTTGCCCTTGTCCTTGTAGGACTCGATCACCGGCTTCAGCGCATCGGCCTTGATCGGGTGGAGCGGTTTGCCATCCTGGTGCGGAATGTGGGGCTTCATCGCCTCCCACACACTGTTGGAGACGGTGATGGCGTTGCCGTTAAGGTCCATGGAGAAGGCGGTGATGATCTCGGCCTGGGTGCCAAAGCCGATGGTCGCGCCCAGAGGCTGACCGGCCAGCATGTGCGCCCCGTCCAGCTCGCCGTCGATGACACGGTCCAGCAGCACCTTCCAGTTGGCCTGCGCCTCCAGGGTGACGTAGAGCCCCTCATCCTCGAAGTAACCCTTCTCATAGGCGATGGCCAGCGGCGCCATGTCGGTGAGCTTGATGAAGCCGAACCTCAGCTCATCCTTTTCCGCAGCACCGACCGCAGCGGCGGCACTGCCACTGAGAAGCCCCTGAGTGCCGAGCAGCACGCCTGCCATCACTATCGCCAGTGCGCCCCGTTGCAGAGAGGAGCGACGCCGTGTCTCTCCGGTAAATACGCTTACCCTGTTTGTCATCGCCCGTACCTCATCGTGAATCAAAAAAGCGCTCTTCCTGCTGTCTCTGTTAGAGCACGGGGTGTGCCAACTCACGCTACAAATAATTTCATCAGTTTTTTCAACGTGTTGGACGTAGCGAGGCGAGGGGAAATGGCAATCCCGCAAGAGGACGCACGATACAGATGGGTGCAAGGGTTGCGGGCAATCGCACCATGTTGGGGCGCAACAGCGTGCTGCGCGATACACCACACGCTATTGTTCAGGCATGATCGAGTCACGCCGTCACAGGTGACTGAAACGGTTCTACTCGACTGGAGTAAGCAATGATGGAGGTGACAACGGGGTTCCTCTCTCAGCCCCCCGCCTCCGGTGTTGCTGAGGGTTCCGGCCACTGCGTGGCCAGTACCTGATCGACGCGGTTGCGATCCACGTCCACCACCTCGAAGTCCCAGCCCGACCAGGAGAAGCGCTCGGTCTTGCGCGGAATGCGTCCCAGTGAGGCAAGCACAAAACCGCCGACGGTGTGAAAACTGCCCAGCTCCTCGTGCGGCACGCTGCTGATCTCCAGCTTGTCCTTCATATCCTCGATCGCCAGCAGCCCGTCGAGCAGCCACGAGCCGTCGGCGCGACGCACGGCGAGGGCATCATCCGGATCGTCGCCCAACGGCATCATCTCACCGACCAGCGACAGCATCAGGTCATCGACGGTGACGATCCCCTCGGTGTGGCCGAACTCGCTCACCACCAGGGCGATGGTAGATTTCTGCTGGCGAAAGGTGCGCAGCAAATCGATAAGGGTCAGCGTGGTGGGCACAAACAGCGGTTGGGCCAGTGGGATTTCGGCAAAGTCGATGGCGCCGGCAAGGGCAGACTGTAAAATGTCGTGGCTCTCGGCGATGCCGATCACATGCTGCAGATCGCCCTTGCATACTGGCAGTTGCGAGTGCGGTGCCTCACGCAGGATGCGCAGGTTGTCGTCTCGCGGAGCAATGAGGTTGAGCCAGGCCACATCGCCGATGGGTGTCATGATAGAGGCCAGACGGCGATCATCGAGGCGCAGCACATTGCCGACCAGGTGACTCTCCTCCGGGGCCAGCGTACCGCAGCGCTCACCCTCATCGACAAAGGCGAGGATATCCTCAATGCTGGTGACCGCCGGCGCATGGTCAATCGGCAGCAGGGCCAGGATGCGATCCGCCAGCCAGGAGAGTAGGTGGATAGCGGGCGAGAGCAGGCGAATAAAGATCAACATGGATGGTGCGCAGAAGGCGGCAACACGCTCTGGGTGGGCGATAGCAATGCGCTTGGGCACAATCTCACCCAGCACAATAGAGAGCGCCGTGACGAGGAGAATGGTGATGGCAAAGGCGAGCCCCTCGCCCCAGGGCGCAAGCAGCGGCACCGTGCCGACCAACAGGCGTTCAAATACGGTGGAGAGTGCCGATTCACCATAAACCCCCATCAGCAGGGCCGCGGCGGTGATCCCGGTCTGTGTGGCCGCCAACAGGCGGCTGGGGTGATCCTTGATGGCGATGGCAAGGGTGGCGCGCTGGTCACCCTCTTCGGCCATCTGCGCCAGGCGCGAGCGGCGGGCCGAGGCCAGCGCCATTTCAGCCAAGGCAAAAAAGGCGGAGAGCACGATAAGAAAGGCGAGAACCCACAGTGCATTCATGGTAGTGGTTCCATGGTGAATAGTGAGGGCTATTCTAGCAAAGCCACGCTGGGGCGGTGAGAGCGTTTGCCGATTATAGAAAAATCACGTTATGCTGACCCCAGAGCTTCACTCCGTGACGTATGCGAAGCAATGGGATCAGAATAAGTTACTTTCAGCCACCCCCACCGTGACCGCAACAGCGCCCGTCAAGGCGCTGCGCGCCATGCCTGGCACACGCAAAAAAAAGCCCCGCTCCGCGGGGCTCTGATTTTTCTGTTGGAGTTGTTAACTACTTGTTCGCCAACTCTTCCAGCTGCTTGGCACGAATGATCTGGCCACCGAGAGCGGCCTCTTGGCTCGACTTGCCGTAGGCCACCGCGATGAGCTGCGAGTAGTAGACCACCGGAATGTTGAACTTGGTGCCAAAACTCTTGTTGATGTTGCTCTGATAGGACTCGACATTCATCTGGCACAGCTGGCAGGGGGTGACGATCATGTCGGCACCGCCGTCGTAGGCTGCCTCGATAATGTCCTTGACCAGTGCCTGGCCCTTCTCGGGCTCCGAGAACATCAGCGCGCCCGAACAGCAGGAGACCTTCTTCTCGTAGCGGTTGACCGCCTTGGCACCGCACGCCTCGATCATTTGATCGAGGTATTGCGGGTTCTCGAACGATTCGCCGGCAATGCCGAAGGGGCGGTTGGTCTGACAGCCAACGTAGCCGGCAATGGTGATACCCTCCAGCGGCTTCTGCACGCCTCTGGCGATGGTGTCGATGCCGATATCCTCCATCAGCACCTCGACCATATGGCGGGTCTTGGGCATCTGCTGTGGCTCGACCTTGAGGCCGATCTCGCCGAGGGCGACGTTGATCCCCTCGCGGACATGGGCGTTCTCGTTGACCCGATCTTCGGCCTCGCGGGTGGCGATCCAGCAGGCGGCGCAGGGGGCGACGATATCCTTGTCGCCCTGCTGCTCTTTGGAGAGGGCGATGTTGCGTGCCGAGAGGGAGAGGCGCGGGATCTCGCTGCCGCCGGCATAACCGATAGAGGCACCGCAGCAGTTCCAGTCATCGATCTCGTTGAGTTGGATCTCCAGCGCGTCGCACATGGCGTTGGCGGAGTGCATAAAGTTGTCCGCCGATGCCTTGCTCTGCGACGAGCAACCGGGGTAGAAGGAATACTCTTTCTTGGCCATTTATCTCTCTCCTACTTGCCGTATTTGGCAACGTGTTCAGCTTCGAACGCTTCGGCCCTGGCCAGCATCTTGGCAATGCCGGAACGGTCTTTGCACTTGTGGCCGCCGAAATACTCCATCGGGTTCATGCGCTTGGTCTTTATCATCGCCAGGCCGAGCTCCTTGCCGGCCAAGGCGTTCTTGATCCCTTGCGAGAAACCATCCTTGAAGTAAAGACCAAGACCAACCTTCAGCTCGTTGACGCGGCCATTCTGGACGATCGACTTCCAGAAGATGTCGCCGAACTTGACGGTCGGCTGCTCCTTCGGTGCCAGCCCCAGGCGCTTACCGTAGCTGGCCAGGCCGTGCATGATGTGGGTGATCGGCAGCCCACGCGGGCAGCGGGCGATACAGTTGTAGCAGGAGGTACACATCCACATGGAGGTGCTGCTCAGAACCTCTTCGCGCTTGTTGGCGCGAATCATCATGAAGAGCTCCTGCGGCGGGTGCTCCCAGTGGTTCTGCATCGGGCAGGAGCCGGAGCAGACGCCGCACTGCATGCACATCTTGACCCAGTGCCCCTCCTCGACGTTGGCCTCGACCTCTTTGAGGAAGTTGCTGCGATATTTTTCGATCATCGCCTGATTCATTTCGCTCATGGTGATGTCTCCTTAGAACTTGAATGGGCTCATGCCGATTTGCTCGATAGTCTTCTCCATATCGTTGATGATCTGGGGAATCTTGTCGACATCGGTGATGGACACTTCGTAGGTTCCTACGCGCTCTTTTTCGAGGTTGAGGGTCTTCAGGGTTTCGTCGACCTTGCTCATACGAATATGGGCCATCTCGGAGCCCTTGACGAAGTGGCACTGGTAGTTGTCACCCTTCTGGCAACCCAGCAGGATGATGCCGTCGTAACCGCTGTTCAGCGCATCGGTGATCCAGATGACGTTGACCGAGCCAAGGCAGCGCACCGGAATGATACGGGCAAACGAGCTGTACTCGGTGCGATTCATGCCGGCCATATCGAGTGCCGGGTAGGCATCGTTCTCGCAAGCCAGCACCAGGATGCGCGGCTTCTCGGAGAACTCATCAGGGATATCGACCGCCTTGAGCTGCTGACCGACGCTATCGATGGAGTAGTTCTCGAAGGAGATGACACGCACCGGACAGGCACCCATACAGGTACCACAGCGGCGGCAGCGCCCCTCGTTGTACTGCGGGTAACCCTGCTCGTCCTCGTTGATCGCGCCGAAGGGGCACTCCACGGTGCAACGCTTGCACTGGGTACAGCCATCCTTGCGGAAACTGGGGAAGCTAAGGTCACCGGAACGCGGGTGGGCGGCGCGACCGAGGGCCGAGTTTTCACACGCCTGGATCGCCTTGAGTACGGCACCGGTGGCATCCTCCACCGCCTGCTGATCATCCATCGGACGGCGCACCGGACCGGCGGCGTAGATGCCGGTACGACGGGTCTCGTAGGGGAAGCAGATAAAGTGGCTGTCGTTAAAGCCGTGCTTCAGGTGCGGTAGGTCGGTACCCTGACGGTAGTTGAGGTTGAGGATCGGCTGCGGCTGCACCGCCAGCTCGGCCTCGATCTTGGCCACCAGCTCGTCGTTCTTCGCCTCCTTGGCCGCGCCCAGTTCCAGGGCGAGGTAGGGGTTGGGCCCGGAGTTGGGGATCTGACCGGTGGCCAGCACCACGATGTCGGCGTTGATAGTGGAATCTTCGGCCAGAATCTTGTCGTTATAGCTCACCGCAAGACCATTCCCCGCAGCAGCGACCTTGGCCACCTCGCCCTTGGAGAAGGTGACGCCCGCCTCCTGACCGGAGCGGTAAAAGTCCTCACCGGTGGCGCCGGGGGTGCGCAGTTCATCGAAGATCACCGTGGCATCACCACCGGCCGCCTTTACATAGTGGGCCTGCTTGATGGAGGTCATGCAGCAGTGACCGGAGCAGTAGGGCAGGTGGCCCGGCTTCTCGCTACGCTGCCCGGCGCACTGGACGAAGACGACGTTTTTGGCCTCGGAACCGTCGGACTTTTTGATGGCACCGTTGTTGGCCTTGACCATCGCCTCGAACTGGGACTGGTCCATCACATCCGGGTTCTCGGGGGAGAACTCGGGCAGATTGCCCATGTCGTAGGGCTTGGAACCGGTTGCCTGGACAATGGCGCCGACGGTGATGGTCTTCCCGTCGGAGAGCTCAACGCTGAAGCGGCCCGGTGCACCATCGGTCTTGTTGATGGTGGTGTTTAGATGCACAGTGATCCTGGCGTCATCATTGACGGCCGCGATCAACTGGCCGATATCATTCTCGACCGGCCCCTGCAGGCCGTTTTTATGCGGAATGCGCTTGTACTCACGAATGGCACTGCCGCCCAATTCGCCGCTGGCGTTGACCAGCTCCACGGCGTAACCGGTCCTGGCACCCTCAATGGCGGCGGTAAGGCCGGCCAGACCGCCGCCCACCACCAGCAGGGAGCGGGTCAGACCCTGCTCGCCGGAGGCGGCAGGAACCTTCATGAACTTCGCCTCGGCACAGGCCATGCGCACGTAGTCGTCGGCCATCTCCTGGGTGGTCTCGCGCGCCTCGTCGGTATCGGGACGAACCCAGATAACCCCCTCGCGGATGTTGGCGCGGGAGAGGGTAACCCCCTCAAAGGAGAAGGCCTCGGTCTTGGCGCGGCGTGAGCAACCGACGATAACGACGCGGTTCACGCCCTCGTTGGTAATATCGTCCTGGATCATCTTCACGCCATCGGCATTACAGAGAAACTCGTGATCCTTGGCAATGGCCGCCTTGCCGTCACGCTTGGCGGTGTTGACGAGCTGACCGGCGTCGAGGCGCTCCTCGATGCCGCAGCCCTTGCAGATATACGCTCCGATCTTCATCTCAGCCACCTCTTAACCCTCCGTTCCTGCAACCTGATTGACCACCTGAATGGCGCGAAGGGCGGCCGCGGTGGCGTTCTGTGCTGCGCGGTTTACGTCCAGCGCATCGGACGAGCAGCCGGCACCAAAGATGGCGCCGTTGGACTCATCGGCATCGATGAAGCCGTGCTCGTTGATGACGGTACCCTCGGGGAAGATACCGGCGGGAACGGTGGATTCCATACCGGTGGCCAGTACCACCAGGTCATGCTCGTTGGCGTAGCGGTGGTAGCCCTCGGTGTCGACACCGTTAAGGATGACGTTGCCGTTGCTGCCACCGATGATATTGGCCACCTTGGACTTGACGAAGGTGACGTTGGGGTCCTGCTTCACCTTCTGGTGGAAATCGTCAATCCGGTCAATGGCACGAATGTCGATGTAGTAAATGGTCGACTTGCAGCCATCGCCCAGCTGTTCGGCCACATAGGTGGTCTGTTTCAGCGAGGCCATGCAGCAGATGCGCGAGCAGTGCTTCAGGTGGTTGCGGTCACGCGAACCGGCACACTGGATGAAGGCGATATTGCTCGGGGTCGAGCCGTCGGCGCGCTGAATCTTGCCGCCGGTTGGCCCATTGGGGTCCATCATGCGCTCGAATTCGACGTTGGAGATGACGTTGTCATAGCGATCGTAACCGTAGGGCTGGATCTTCGCCGCATCGTAGGGCTTCCAGCCGGTGGACCAGATGATGGCGCCAACCGTTACCGAGAGACTCTCCTCCTGCATATCGAGATCCACGGCATTGACCTTGCACGCCGCCTTCGCCTTCTCGGCCTCGGCGGTGCCGATGATGCTCGGGTCGATGACATAGCGCTGCGGATAGGCCATGTTGTGGGGCAGATAGGCCGCCTTGCGCTTCATCATGTTGTAATTGTGGCTATCATCAACCTCAGCCTCGACGGCACGACCACAGTCACCACAGGCGGTGCAGTTCTCATTGACGTAGCGCGGGGCAACCTTCAGCTCGACAGTGTAGTTGCCCGCCGCACCGCTGATCCCGGCCACCTCGGTCATGGTCATCAGGCGAATATTTTTGTTCGCCTTGAGACGCCGGTACTGGATCTCCAGCCCGCAGGTGGGGAAGCAGAGCTTCGGAAAGTACTTGTAGAGCTGGCCTACACGGCCGCCGACGGTGGGGGCTTTTTCGATCAGCAGAACCTGCTTACCGCACTCGGCTGCTTCCAGCGCCGCGGTAAGGCCGCTGATACCGCCACCCACGACCAGAATGGTCTCATTGGTTGCGACTACCTCAGACATTGATTACCTCCATCAAGGTTAATCCCTTCTGTGAAATTCTTGCTCGATTTCCGAGATAAAGAGGTGCATTTCTCACCAGTTTACTGCGGAATTAGCGCTAATATGAAAAATTGAGGGCACACGATACCCGCTCTGGCGCAGAAAGCCCACTAGATCCTCCATCGAATTTTCCGATGCGCAAATAGAATGTATATATGTTTTAGGACCCTTTGCCGCATTATTCGGGACCGGGCAGCTCCTTGATATAGAGATCCTGCTTGTTGTACGGGATCTCGATCCCCTCACTCATAAAGCGTTTATAGATCGCCGTCAGCAGGGCATCCACCACACGTCCGCGCAGTGAGGGCTCCTCAATCCAGCCCAGTAGTTCAAAATCGACACTGGAGTTGCCAAAACGGCGCAACCGCACCCGTGGCTCCGGCGTGTCGCACACCGCCGCCTCGGCCAGCACCACCTCCAGCAACACCGCCCGCACCCGATCGATGTCGCTGCCGTAGGCCACCCCGACCGGGACACCGATGCGATACTTGGTGTGCGGCCCGCCCGACTCGTTGAGGATCTTGGTGTTGCCCATGATGCTATTGGGAACGGTCACCTCGACATCACCACGGGTGAGGATGCGGGTACTGCGGATGCCGATATGGGTTACCTCTCCGCGCTCCCCCGAGTCGAGCACGATGTAGTCGCCGATCTTGTAGGGGGCATCCGCAAGGATGAACACCCCGGAGAAGAGATTCGCCAGGGTATCCTTGGCGGCGAAACCCACCGCAATACCGATGATTCCGGCAGAGGCGAGCCAGGCGGTCATGTCGACATGCCAGGCACTGAAGATGAGGTAAAGCGCCAGGCCGATAATCAGCAACAGGGCAACATTCTCAAACAGCGGCAGGGTCTGGTTGCGCACCAGAGCAAAACGCCCCGGCTGTTGCGCCATATTGCGCAGCAGCATGCGCGCCAGTCGCGTCACAAACAGCGACCACAACAGCACCGCATAGCTCTGCATCAGCGAAAAGGCGAGCGCCTCCACCCTGGCGGCAGGCTTGAGCACGGTGATCGCCACCGCCAGACCGAGCAGCATGATGCTCTGAAAGAGGGGCTGGCCGAGAGAGCCGAGGATCTGATCGTCCAGCCCGCTTGAGGTGCGGGCAGTGAGGTGGCGGAGCAGACGCATCACCAGACGGTCGATAATCAGCGCCGCCAATAGCGCCAGCAGCACCACGGCCACCGCGCGCACCACCAGGTGCTCGCCAACAAAGTCGAGTAGCGGCGCAATAAAGGCGAAGAGCGCCTCCAGTGATCCCATGGTGCGGCCCTCCTCGCCCCGCTCCCTTGTGCCGTGGTTACAACATCCGCTTCAGGATATCGCTTTCGCCGCCCTTGTCCTTGAGACGATGTTTCACCGCACCGGCCGCATGCAAGACGATGAGCAGCAGCATGGCAATCCCCATCACCTCGTGCGCCTCGTGGGCGATCTCGCCAAACTCCTTGCTCTTGCCGATGAGCGCCGGCAACTCACCCAGCCCGAAAAAGTGGATTGGATAGCCGCCGGCATTGGACATCAGATAGCCACTCAGCGGCAGCAGTAACATCAGCACATAGAGAATGGCGTGCAGACCCTTCACCATCTTGCGCTCACCGGCCGCAAACACCGCCGGCAGGGCCGGGGCGGGCGAGACGCGCAACCAGAGCAGGCGCGTTACAACCAGCAACATCACCAGCACGCCGAACGATTTATGCAGGCCGTAGAACTGGAAGGCATATGCCTTCTGCTCCTCGGTGTCCCGAGGCAACTCGGCCATATAGATGCCAACACCAATGAGGGTAATGATTATCAGCGCCATCAGCCAGTGCAGGATTTTGGAGAGAAGCCCATATTCGGTGGAGCTGTTTTGCAAAGCCATGTCTCTGTCCTCTTGTCTCTTGTTGGGTGTCTGTTCGAGGCCGCTAGCTTACCGCACACCCCGATAAAAGCAATTATGTCGCCACAGCGTCGAGAACCGCGGCCGCGTGATAAAATAGCCTCACCGCGCCACCAGCGGCACGGGCCACAAAACGGAGATCCCGATGAAGAGAGTTGCGCTGCTCCTGCTGCTGATAGGGCTAACCGCCTGCAGCACAAAACCGAACGACGAGGTAATTGCCCAGCAGGTCACGGCAGCGCTGTTGCAACGTCACAGCGCCGCCATTTTCGAGGTGGTCAATCTCAAAAAGGTGAATGGCATCGTCCGTGACAACCATCACTACGAGGCCGAGATGGCGTATGAGCTGCGCTTTCTGGTCGATCTGCAGGGGGCGGCCGCACGGCTACAGCAGCAGAGCGGCAGTATCTTCGCCGCCGGTCTGGAGGCCTCTGCCCTGGGACTCGCCTACGGCAACTTTAAAAAGGGCGATACCCTGCCAAGGAGGGAGTGGATAAAGTTTGTCCGCTCGGAGCAAGGCTGGCTCATCGACCAGACCCAGCCCTGAGGCCGATCGCCCCCCGCCAACTTGTCCTTCGTTCCGCGCTGGGCTATCTCTTAAAAGGTGGGGCCATCTCGCCCTGTCCAACTACTGGGTGATCCTGATGAAAACGCGACTCCTTGCCCCATGGCTATTATTGCCGCTGCTCCTGGGCGGCGTTGTGGGCGGCGCGGCCCATGCCGACTCCGACTGGGGTGGCAATGTCAATCTGCTGCTCGGTGGCAAATCCCTGGATGACGGCGACTGGCTCGCCCACCAACAGGGCGAGGCGGGGATCCTGCTCGACTTCGGCCGCCGCGACTGGCCGCTACATATCGCCGTCGACCTGCTGCGCTCACGCGGTGACTTTGACGGCCTGGTCTATTACCTCCCCAGCACAACCCTCTATCACGTGGAGGAGGAGGTGACCACCCGCGAGCTGAACTTCGGGGTGCGCCACTACTTCGACACCGCCTCCACCATGCGCCCCTATATCGGCGGCGGCATGGCCCTGGTCAGCCTGGAGAGCGACTGGCGCATCGACTCCGGTGCCTGGCAGCACGACAAGGGAGAGGGCACCGGGATCTGGCTCAATGGTGGCATCCTCTGGGGCTTTGGCGCCTTTAACCTCGGCTTTGACGTGCGCCTCTCGGTGGCCGATGTGGAGATGGATCTGGGCACCTATAAGGGCGGCGGCGGTCACACCGGGCTACTGCTTGGCTACCACTGGTAACCGCCACCCCGCTCCTCGCTATTGCAGCAGCAGATAGAGCGCGCCGTCACGGCGCTGGATATTCAGCAGCAGCGCACTGTCTGCCGACACCGCCGCCTGCAGCTCCTCCAGGTTTTTCACCTCGCGCCGGTTGGCCTGGGCGATGAGATCCCCCTTGCGCAAGCCGGCCAACATGGCGGCGCTGCCGGGGGCGACCGCCGCCACCACTACCCCCTCGACACGACCACGCACCGTCTCCTCCACTACGTTGGCAAGCACTGCGCCACCCAGACGCGGGTGGAGCTGCTCCCCCTCCAGCGCCACCACCTCGGGCTCCTCGACCAGGGCGTGCAGGGTGAGCGCCTTGCCGTCGCGCAGAATGCGCAGTGCCACCCGCTCACCAATGCGCAACAGACCGATGCGGTTGCGCACATCGGCTGCATCCCTCACCGGCCGATCGTTGATGTGGGTGATCACATCACCCGTTTTAAGGCCCGCCTTGGCGGCCGGCGAACCACCGCTCACCTGGGTGACCACGGCCCCCTGGTGGCGTTCAAGATTGAAGGCGGCGGCCAGCTCCGGGGTGAGGTCCTGCGCCTGGGCCCCCATCGAACCGCGCTTGACCTCGCCGTGCTCGATGAGCTGCCCCATGATCTCGCGCACCATGTTGATCGGGATGGCAAAACCAATGCCTACATTACCGCCGCTCTTGGAGAGGATGGCAGTATTGATACCGACCAGCTCGCCGCGCAGATTGACCAGCGCGCCACCGGAGTTGCCGGGATTGATCGAGGCGTCGGTCTGAATAAAATCTTCAAAACCCTCGATACCGAGACCGGAGCGCCCCAGCGCCGAGACGATGCCGGAGGTGACGGTCTGTCCGAGGCCGAAGGGGTTACCGATCGCCACCACGAAGTCCCCCACCCGCAACCGCTCCGAATCGCTCATCGGTAGCGCCGCCAGTTCGCCATTTTCCACCTTTAGCACCGCAATATCGGTCTCCGGATCGGAGCCCACCAGGGTCGCCTTGAGGGTGCGGCCATCGTGCAGGTTGACCGCGATCTCGTCGGCCCGATCAATCACATGGTGGTTGGTGACGATGTAACCGCGCCCCCCATCAATCACTACGCCAGAGCCAAGACTCTGCTGGGTGCGCTCGCGCGGCTGCGCCTCGGGCAGGCTGAAGAATCGGCGAAAGAAGGGGTCGGCAAGCAGTGGACTCTGCTGCACCGCCACCCGCGTGCGGGTAAAGATATTGACCACTGAGGGGATGGTCCGGTCGAGCATCGGCGCCAGCGACGGTAATGCCTCGCCCTGCGAGTCGTGAGTGGGGAGCGCCGCCTGAACGCCAAGGCTGCAAAGCAGTAGCAGTGAGAAGAGATAACGCATAGTCGTTCCTGTTCGGTTCGTCTTATGGGATAAAGGTCGGTGCCTTCGCACGGGTGTAAAGACCACGCCGGGCGCAAAGAGTTCAGCCATCACCGGAAGGGCAAGGCGTCTACCTCGACTCGACGATCTCCAGCTCGATGCGACGGTTCATCGCGCGCCCCTGGCTGGTGCTGTTCTCGGCGCGCGGGCGATAGGGGCCGAAGGCCTGTGACTGCAGCCGTCCCCCCCCGAAACCGCTCTTCATCATCTCGTGTACCACGGCAAGGGAGCGGGCGGAGGAGAGCTCCCAGTTGGTCAGGTATCTCTTCCGCAGGGCACTCTTGATCGGTGAATCATCAGTGTGACCGCTGACGATCACCGAGACCCCGGGACGGCGCTTCAGTCCGCGGGCGATACGTGCCAGCACCTGCCTCCCGCGTTCCGATAATTCACTGCTGCCCACAGGGAAGAGCAGGGTCTCCGCCAGTGTCACCCTTACACCCGACTGCTGCTGTTCCAGTTGCACCTCACTGTCCTGCCCCTGTAAAGACTCCTGCACCGCGGTAAAGGTGGCGTGCGAGCGCGGGCGGTAGGCGATGTCAAAGATGAGGTCATTCACCCCCTTGCCGTAGAAGGCGAGGGTGTTGTGACGCTGCACCCAGTCCCCCTTGCGATTGGCCTGGTAAGAGAGGATCTCGAAGTTGGCGGGAACCACCCAGACATAGACGAACTGGGCAAAGTTGCCCGGTTTGGTCCAGTAACCGAAATGGCCGTCATCGCGTTTCTCGTTGCTGGCACTGCGAAAACGGTAGACCCCGTTCTGGTCCTGCCTCACCTCATCGCTCCAGCTACCGGGCTGGATCAGGGCATAGTCGGACTGGGCAAAGCGCAGGATGTTCGCCCCGGGGTCGCTGCTGGTGTCGTAGCGGTAGTCGTTGGGGTAGATGTAGAGAAAATCCTCCAGGCTGCGCTCCTTCTGCAGATAGAGGTCATAGCTCGGCCAGTCGGTGCGTGCGGTGGTGTAGGAGAAGTAGTGGCGTCCGTCCTCCTGCAGAAAGATCACCGTCTCCTTGACCACCTCGGCGGCGCTGGTAACACCACTGCAGAGGCACATCACGGTAGCGAGGCAAATACCCTTTAGCTGTGCGCGCAACATCCTCTCACTCCCTAGCCAGCAGACGATTCATCTTATCCCACTCATCGGCTAGTGGCACGATTGCCGTCACCATCAAGCGTGTACCCGTGATCGCGTAGCGCACATCAAAATCGAAGAGTCGCACCCCGCCACTCCCTGCGGCACCGGCCTTGTAGGCGGGGCGCGGGTCGTAGGCCAGGCTCTCGCTGATCACCTGCTGCAGTTGCGGCAGGCGCTCACGCTCACGCTCCAGACGCTCTTGCGCGGCAGCGGCAAACTCCACCTGCATGCGCGCCACGGGGGCCGCTGGCGCAAAACCGGCGCGGGCATCCGGGATGCTGTCGACGTAGGGGATGTAGGGCTTGATATCGACCACCGGGGTACCATCGAGGAGATCGGCGCCGATAAGGTGCAGAAGCACCCCGTCAGCACTACTCTCGATGGCCGCCAGTTCCACCACCGAGAGGCCGAGTGGATTGGGGCGATGGGTGGAACGGCTGGCGAAGACCCCGACCCGCTCGTTGCCGCCAAGGCGCGGCGGGCGCACCAGCGCCGACCACTTGCCCGGCGCCACGGCGTGAAAGATGAAGCTGACCCAGATGTGGGAGAACCCCTCCAGCCCCTTCACCGCCTCGGCGCGATTATAGGGCGGCAACAGCTCCAGGGTCGCGGTCTGTGCGGCGACCAGGCCGGGCTGGCGCGGGATAGCGAACTTCTCCTTGTAGCAGGAGTGGATAACACCGATCTGCACAAACTCGAATGGTCCGGCCATGCCCCCCCCTCTGGATAAAAAATGGCCCGGTAAGGTAATGCCGATCAGTTAAGGAAGAGAAGAGTTGCGGGAGCGGCTTCCAGCCGCGATTTTTTGCACCCTTCGCGGCAAGATGCCGCTCCCACAAAGAGACGTGACGCTTAACTGATCGGCATTACCCGGTGAGGGCCATTTTTCTGCTTCAGCTCCAATCTGTCAGGCGATATCGACTGGCTCGAAATCGGGGTCATCCTTCAGCTTCTGCTGCTCGGTCTGCAGCTCCTGCAGCGTCTTTTCGGTACGGTTGACGCGTGCCTCCAGCGCCCCCTCCCGGAACGGGATGGTTTCCTCGGCGAACAGGGTCTGCTTGAGGAAGCGATAGCTGAACTCCAGTAGCGCGACATCGTCGGCGTTGAGGGTGGTGTACTCCTCCTCGCTCACATCGAAACTCTGCTTGAAGCCGTCACTGTTGATGAAGATGCGGAAACGATCAATGTCGTAACAGGCCATGAAGAAGAGCTGCAGACTGCGCTTGGAGGGCTTACCCACCGCCGGCCCGGTAGACTTCTTTTTCAGCACCAGCTGGCGCCAGCCGTGGCCATGCTTGTCGTACTCCTCCAGCCCCTGCTCCTTGCGGTACTCATCAATGGTGATCGGGCGATCCTCATTGTGGCCCAGGCAATGCGGCTCGCGCACCACAGCATAGGCGCTGGTATCGAAATACTCATCCTGCTTGCGCCGTGAAACCAGACCGATGGGGTAGTAGCGGCAGGCGGTGGGGCGATCCTCATAGACGCTGCACCCCTCCTCCTCCATGAACTGGCAGGCGGTGCCCCCTTCCACCGGCTTGAACTTGACCCCGGCGATGCCGCCCTGCTCCATCTCAAAGGGGAAGGAGTACTGCAACAGGAACTCGTCCGACTTCATGTTCAGGCGGTTCTTCAGGCGAATGATGTCGTAGGGGGTGAGGGAGATGTCGATGTTGCTGCAGCAGGCGTTAAAGCACTTGATCCCCTTGTGACAACGGAAGGAGAACTCCTTGCTGCCATCAAAGAGTTCTGGCACCACCGGACTGCCGGCGAAGGGGGACTGCTTGATATCGATATCGACCATCGGACTACCTCAATAATTCTTCAATATACACAATAGTGCGCAATATATAGTGTCTGCGCGCCGGCTTCTACCCTGTGCGGGGCGAGGGCTTTGCGCTTAACCCGGTCGGCGACGGGGGTTAAGCGTAAGGTCCTTACCCGGAAAAATCCTGTGAAGGAAAAGAAACCGGGCGCACGAGGCGCCCGGAATCCTGAAGCACTGTAGAGCTCGCTACTTAGTGGGCAGCAGCCTTGAACAGCTTGGACTTGTCGACCAGATCGACGTGGGCGCGCTTGAACACGGTCCACTTCTTGGTGGTCTTGTCATAGATGGAGTTAACGAAGCAGTGCCAGTTCTCCTCATCGACAAAGTTCTTGTCCATGCGGTAGTAGAAGCCGGGGTAACGGCTCTCCTCGCGGAACTGAATGTGCTTCATGTGCGCTTCAGCAGTCAGGATGCGGTGATAGTTCTCCCACGCGCGCAGCAGCTCGTGGAGGTCCTTGGCACGCATCTTCTCGGCGTCTTCCTTCAGCATCTCCAGCTTCTCTTCCGCAACCTTGAGCATGTGCTCGTTGGTCTTGTAGTAGGTGGCGACACCAGCAACATACTCGTCCATGATCTTCTGCAGACGGAACTGCAGCATCTTGGGGGTGATGTAGTTGGGGTTAACGTCGATAGCGGTTGAGTAGTCCTTGAACTCCAGGTAGGTACGAACCGGCTGGTAGATTGCATTAACCAGGTCTTCAACAGAGGTGTCGAGTTCCGGTTTGTAATCCTTGTTATCCAGGCAGTACTTGACCATCGCCTTGGCGGCCAGACGGCCTTCGGCGTGTGAACCTGAGGAGAACTTGTGGCCAGATGCGCCCACGCCGTCACCGGCGGTGAACAGACCCTTGACGGTGGTCATGCCACGGTAGCCCCAGTTCCAACCTGACGGCAGGTGAGCAGGTACGCCCTCGGCGGTCTCTTCGGTGGGGGCACCCACGTCGGTCGGACCAGAGGTCCAGATACCGCAACAGCCGGAGTGTGAACCCAGCAGGTAGGGCTCGGTAGGCATCAGCTCGGAGTTCTTCTTCTCGGGCTCAATGTTCTCACCAACCCAGATACCACACTGGCCAACACACATGTCGAGGAAGTCTTCCCAGGCTTCCGCTTCCAGGTGTTTAACTTCGCGCGGAGAGAGGGTCTCCTTCAGCTTGCCAAGGGCGGTAACGGTGTCCATCCAAATCGGGCCGCGGCCTTCCTGCATCTCTTTGAGCATCAGGTGGTTACGCAGACAGGAGGCCGGAACGGCAGCCTGACCGTAGGGCGGATAGTCGTCCAGCAGCTCCTTGTTCTTCACCATGTAGACTTCGCCAACGGCGTTGGTGGCCTGGGATTTGAACAGCAGGAACCAGGCGCCTACCGGGCCGTAACCGTCCTTGAAGCGGGCGGGAACGAAGCGGTTTTCCATCAGGGTCAGCTCGGCACCGGCCTCGGCGGCCATGGTGTAGGTGGAACCAGCGTTCCATACCGGGTACCAGGCGCGGCCGGTACCTTCACCAACAGAGCGGGGACGGAAGATGTTTACACAACCACCGGCGGCCAGCAGGATGGCCTTCGCCTTGTAGACATAGATCTTGTGCTCGCGTACGGAGAAACCGATGGCACCGGCAACGCGGCTCGGGTCGTTCTTGTCGTTGATCAGCTTAACGATGAAGACGCGCTCCTGGATGCGATCGGTACCGATCGCCTTCTTGGCGGCCTCGGCAACGATCCACTTGTAGGATTCGCCGTTGATCATGATCTGCCACTTGCCGGAACGTACCGGCTTGCCGCCGTCCTTCAGAGAAGCCATGCCCTTGGAGCCGTCGTGACGCTCGCCGCTCTCGTCGGTCTTCCAGATCGGCAGGCCCCACTCTTCGAACAGGTGCACGGATTCGTCAACATGACGGCCCAGGTCGTAGGCGAGGTCATCACGGGTGATACCCATCAGGTCGTTGGAGACCATGCGGGCGTAATCAGCCGGATCCTGCTCGGGACCGATGTAGGTGTTGATGGCGGAGAGACCCTGAGCCACGGCGCCGGAGCGGTCCATGGCGGCCTTGTCTACCAGTTTGATACGCAGATCGGTGCCCTTGGCCCACTGCATGATTTCGTAAGCGGCACCGCAGTTTGCCATGCCGCCGCCGATCATAAGGACGTCTACTTCTTCTTCGATGACGTCCGGATTTCCAAATTCAGCCATTTCAAAATTCCTCTAGTAAATTAATGCGGCGCGCTTACTTGCGGATCAGCTCGGCAGGGTTGCCTGCACGGTAGCCGTTCTGCTCGTTGTGATTGAAGAAGCCAGGCTCCTCAATCTTCGACATATCGGCCTCGGGCTTGCCCGCATAGGGATCGATGGAACCTTCCGGAGTGGTACGGATCGGGAACTTGAAACGCTTCAGGGTGCCGTTGCGGAACTTGATGGTCCACATGATGGAGTCGGTACCGCGCAGGGGCTGTACAGAACCACCAAGGGGCACAACGTCAGCATAGTGGCGACACTCGATCGCCTGCTGCGGGCAGATTTTAACGCAGGAGTAACACTCCCAGCACTGCTCGGGCTCCTGGTTGAAGGCACGCATGGCATGGCCGGTTTCAGAACCGTCCTTGTCCAGCTTCATCAGGTCATGGGGGCAGATGTACATGCAAGCGGTCCGATCTTGACCCTTGCAGCCATCGCATTTGTCGGTACGTACAAATGTCGGCATTGTTAGTGCTCCTTATGGTTTTAACTACAGTTAAAAACTCGAATTACCACCGCCAGGCGGTTGTGTAACCAGTTTGTTGGTTATAATCCCCTGCCCCACCACCGTTTTTCACTGCCAACGGCGCCACGGAACAGACCCTAAGTTTTTTTGGAGGGCCTACCTTAGCCACTTACGTATACAAGGCCAAACAGAACTATCTTCTGCGTCCATAGAATGGCCTTATATCAGAACTTGTGGGGCTATCTCCCTCTATCTTGCTAAACTATTATGCAACCGTGGATTACGGTATAAGGGCGCATGGATTGCCTGCTGGCGCGCCAAGCGTAGACCCTGCGCCCCCCATACACCACCAAATATGGCAACAATCTACCACTATCGGTATATTATTATATTCTTTGGTAGTAATACGAAATAGCCAGGGAGGGGGAGAGTCCCATCCCGCCGCCCTGGCCGTTGCGCTACCGCGGAGTCCAAGTCAAAGAGCGAAAACCTATGCATGAAGCCGCCAAGGCCCTGGCCGAGGGGAGAACCGAGGTCAAGAACACGACCTGTTATATGTGCGCCTGCCGCTGCGGGATTCGCGTTCACCTGCGTAATGGCGAGGTCCGTTATATACAGGGGAACCCGGAGCACCCCCTGAACAAGGGGGTGATCTGCGCCAAGGGCTCCTCGGGCATTATGAAGCAGTACTCCCCCGCCCGCCTCACCCGCCCCCTCAGGCGCAAGGAGGGCAGTGAGCGGGGGGAGGCCCAGTATGAGGCGATCTCCTGGGATGAGGCGTTCAACATCCTCGAAGAGCGGCTTGGGCGGATCCGCGCCACCGATCCGAAGAGGTTCGCCCTCTTTACCGGTCGCGACCAGATGCAGGCGCTGACCGGCCTCTTCGCCAAGAACTTCGGCACCCCCAACTACGCGGCCCATGGCGGCTTCTGCTCGGTCAATATGGCCGCCGGCATGATCTACACCATCGGCGGCTCCTTCTGGGAGTTCGGTGGCCCCGATCTGGAGCGCTCCCGGCTCTTCGTCATGATCGGCACCGCCGAGGATCACCACTCCAACCCGATGAAGATTGAGCTCAGCAAGTTCAAACGCAACGGCGGTCGCTTCATCTCCATCAATCCGGTGCGCACCGGCTACTCGGCGATTGCCGATGAGTGGATCCCGATCAAACCCGGTACCGATGGCGCCCTGCTGCTGGCGCTGATCCACGAGATCATCAAGACCGGTCTCTACGACCGGGACTTTCTCACCCAGTACTCCAACTCCGCCGAACTGGTAAACATGGACCCCAACTCCAGCGAATTCGGCATGTTCGTGCGCACCGAGGTGCCAGAGGAGGAGGGGTGCTTCGACCCGCAAAACAAACTGTGGTGGGATCGCAACGGCAACAAGCCGGTGATCTGCCGCGCCAAGGGGGCCGATCCGCGCCTGCTCGGTGAGTTCGCGCTCTCCGACGGCACCCCGGTTAAACCAGCCTTTCAGCTGCTGCTGGAGCGGGTCGAGGACTACACCCCGGAGTGGGCCGCCGACATCACCGGCATCCCCGCCGTCACCATCAGGCGGCTGGCCCACGAGATGGGCATCGTCGCCCGTGACGAGAGGATCGAGCTACCCATCGCCTGGACCGATGTCTGGGACCAGGAGCACCAGTCGGTCACCGGTAACCCGGTCTCGTTCCACGCGATGCGCGGCCTGGCGGCCCACTCCAACGGCTTCCAGACCATTCGCGCCCTGTCGATTTTGATGTCGATCCTCGGCACCATCGATCGCCCCGGCGGCTTTCGCCACAAGGCGCCGTTCCCACGCCCCATTCCCCCCTGCACCAAGACCGGTACCGGGCCGCAAGATGTACAACCCAACACCCCGCTCAACGGCATGCCGCTGGGCTGGCCGGCCGACCCCGACGACCTCTTCGTCGACGATGACGGCAACCCCATCCGTATCGACAAGGGCTTCTCCTGGGAGTATCCGCTCTCGGTGCACGGCCTGATGCACAACGCCATCACCAACGCCTGGCGCCAGGACCCCTACGCCATCGACACCCTCTTCATCTTCATGGCCAACATGGCGTGGAACTCCAGCATGAACACCGACGAGGTGCGCAAGATGCTGAACGACAAGGACGAGAGTGGCGAGTACAAGATCCCCTTCCTGGTGGTGGCCGACGCCTTCCAGTCGGAGATGACCGCCTTTGCCGACCTCATCCTGCCCGACACCACCTACCTGGAGCGTCACGACGTGATGTCGATGCTGGACCGCCCGATCTCCGAATTCGACGGCCCGGTCGACTCGGTGCGCATCCCGGTGGTACCGCCCAAGGGCGAGTGCAAGCCGTTCCAGGAGGTGCTGATCGAGCTGGGTAGCCGCCTCAAGCTGCCGCCCTTCGTCAACGCCGACGGCACGCGCAAGTACCAAAACTACCCCGACTTCATCACCAACTTCGAGACCGCCCCCGGCTCCGGCATCGGCTTTCTCGCCGGCTGGCGCGGCAAATCGGGCGAAAAGAGCATGAAGGGTGAGCCCAACCCGAACCAGTGGAAGATGTACGAAAAGAACAACTGCGTCTACCACTACCACCTGCCCAGGTCCTACCAGTACATGCGCAACTGGAATCAGGGCTATCTGCAGTGGGCGCAGGAGCACTCCCTCACCCGTTACGATGAGCCGATCAACATCCACATCTACTCCGAGGTGCTGCAGAAGTTCCGCCTCGCCGCCCAGGGCAAATCCGACGGCAAGCAGCCACCGGCGCACCTGCGCAAGCGGGTCGAGACCCACTTCGACCCGCTCCCCTTCTACTCCGAACCGCTGGAGGCGCAGCTCACCGACAAGCAGCGCTACCCGCTGAACGCCATCACCCAGCGACCGATGGCGATGTACCACAGCTGGGACAGCCAGAATGCCTGGCTGCGCCAGATCCACACCTACAATTTCCTCTACGTCCACCCCACAACCGCCAGGGCCGCGGGCATCGAGGATGGCGCCTGGATGTGGGTCGAGTCGATGCACGGCAAGGTGCGCTGCCTCTGCCGCTACACCGAGGCACTGGAACCCGGCACCGTCTGGACCTGGAACGCGGTGGGCAAGGCCGCCGGTGCCTGGAACCTCGACGGCAGCGCCAACGAGTCGAAGCAGGGGTTCCTGCTGAACCACCTGATCAGCGAGGAGCTGCCGGCCAGCGCGGCGGGGGCGCACCTCTCCAACTCCGACCCAGTCACCGGTCAGGCGGGGTGGTATGACGTGATGGTCCGCATCTACCCGGCCGCCCCCGGCGAGGTGCGGGAGACCTTCCCGCAATACCCCACCATGCCACCACTGCCCGGCACCCCGAAACGTCGCCGCTGGCAGAGTTACTTCGCAGGACGGTTTGGGAAAAACAGCTAAAGACAAATGCGCCACAGAGGCACAGAGATCACCGAGAAATGCATTTCAGTGACTCCGTGCCCTCTGTGTCTCTGTGGCAAAAGAGGTTCAATTAAATGACTCAATTAGCACTCGTAATCGACTTAAACGTCTGCGTCGGCTGCCACGCCTGCGTCACCAGCTGCAAGCAGTGGAACACCTCGGGTGCCGCCGGCCCGCTGTTCGATGACCGCCCCTACGGCGAAAACCCCACCGGCACCTTCTTCAACCGCGTGCAGACCTACGAGATCGGCCAGTTCCCCAACACCGAGACGCTGCACTTCCCCAAGAGCTGCCTGCACTGTGAGGATCCACCCTGCGTCCCGGTCTGTCCCACCGGCGCCAGCTACAAGCGTGCCGAGGATGGCATCGTACTGGTGGACTACGACAAGTGCATCGGCTGCAAATACTGCTCCTGGGCCTGCCCCTACGGCGCGCGCGAGTTCGACGAGCAGCAGAAGGTAATGAAGAAGTGCACCCTCTGTGTCGACCGTATCTATGACGAGACGCTGCCGGAGGCCGAGCGCAAGCCCGCCTGCGTGCTCGCCTGCCCCACCTCGGCGCGGCTGTTCGGCGATGTGCACGACTCCGAGTCCGAGGTCTCGGTGGCAATCCGCGAGAACGGCGGCTACCCGTTGATGCCCGAGTGGGGCACCAAGCCCTCCAACCACTACCTGCCACGGCGCAAGACCCGTCACAAGATCCACAAGGATGAGCTGCTGCGTGTCGACAATCCGCTGAAGAAAGAGGATATCCGTCACGAGATCCGCGACAACGTCTCGCTGGATGACTGGTTGATGTAACCGCACCGGGCAGAGGGAGCACCGCCGCGCGCCCTACTGCCCCCTATCGTACAGAGCTGGAGTTATTACGATGCACCCGACATTTTCGGTCATTTTTCTCACCACCCTCATCGGCGTCGGCCAGGGGCTGTTTCTGGCGCTCTTTACCGAGCAGAGCTACGCCTCGGTCAACCTGTTGCCGGGCCAGCCGGGTGCCTTCTACGTCACCGGCAGCCTCATCGCCCTCGCCTTTCTCCTCGGTGGTCTGGTGGCGGCAATCGGCCACCTGGGCAAGCCGAGCTACATGGTCACCCGTGCCTGGCGTGGCATCACCCAGTGGCGCACCTCCTGGCTGTCACGTGAGCTGATCCTGCTGCCGCTGGTAATGTTTCTGATCTTCCTCTATCTGCTGTTTCACTACCTCGGCTGGGAGGCCAACCCCTTCGGCACCACCGGGGTCAGCGGGCAGCTCACCCTCATCCTCGGCGGCATCACCACGGTAATGGTCTTTGCCCTCTTTATCTGCACCGCGATGATCTACGCCAGCGTGCGCTTTTTGCAGGAGTGGGCCTGCGCCCTCACCGTCAGCAACTACATCCTGCTGGGCGGCGCCTCGGGCTTCACCCTGGCCACCGCCTACGCCGCCTGGGCCGCACCGGAGCTGGTCGGCTTCTACGCCGGCTGGGCGATAATCATCACCGTGCTGGGACTGCTGAGCCGTGGTCTGCACCTGATCCGCAATGCGCGCCTCAAAGGGAAATCGACCCTGCAAAGCGCCATCGGCGTGCGCCACAACCGGATCGAGCAAAAGGCAATGGGCATGATGGGCGGCTCATACAACACCCGTGAGTACTTTCACGGCAAGAGCGCCGCCTTCCTCAAGTCGATTAAATGGATCTTCCTGCTGCTGCTCTTCCCGCTGCCACTGCTGCTGCTGTGGGCCGGCATGGATGGCAACAAGGGCATGCTGCTGCTGGCCTTCATCATGCAGTATGTGGGATTGCTGTTTGAGCGCTGGTTCTTCTTCGCCCAGGCCAACCACCCGCAGAACCTCTACTACCAAACGATATAGTGGGTACCTTTTTTCTTTATACCCCCATCCAAGGCTCCTATTACCCCCTTTAAAATGGGTGTTGTATAGTGCCGGTTCCAAAATTTACGGCCCCGGCCAGCCACCATCCGCCGGACAAAAACACCTCAATATCAAGATAAGGAATCCTATCGATGATCAAGCCAATCGGTTCCGACCAGCTGAACCCCCTCTTTGTCTACGACAGCGAAAAACACCACCAGCTGATGCGCGAGGCGGAGTCGCTCCCCTCAGCGATGATCAGCTCCCAGGCCGCCGGCAACGCGGTGATGATGGGCGCCGGTTACTTCAATCCGCTCAAGGGCTTCATGAATGTTGCCGATGCCATGGGCGCGGCCGAAAAGATGACCCTGACCGACGGTTCCTTCTTCCCTGTGCCGGTGCTCTGCCTGCTGGAGAACGCCGACGCCATCAAGGGCGCCAAGCGCATCGCCCTGCGTGACCCCAATATGGAGGGCAATCCGGTCCTCGCCATCATGGATGTCGCCGCCATCGAAGAGGTGAGCGATGCGCAGATGGCCACCATGACCAAAGAGGTCTACGGCACCGACGATAGCGAGCACCCCGGCGTGGCCGCCTTCAACAGCCAGGGGCGCATCGCGGTCTCCGGCGACATCCAGGTGCTGCACTTCAGCTACTTCCAGGATGACTTCCCCGACACCTTCCGCACCGCGGTCGAAATTCGTAACGAAATCGCCGAGCGCGGCTGGAAGAAGGTGGTGGCCTTCCAGACCCGTAACCCGATGCACCTGGCGCACGAAGAGTTGTGCCACATGGCGATGGAGCGTCTCGGCTGCGACGGCCTGGTCATTCACATGCTGCTCGGCAAGCTGAAGAAGGGCGACATCCCCGCCCCGGTACGCGACGCCGCCATCCGCAAGATGGTTGAGCTCTACTTCCCGCCGAACAGCGCGATGGTCACCGGTTACGGCTTCGACATGCTCTACGCCGGCCCACGCGAGGCGGTACTGCACGCCTATTTCCGCCAGAACATGGGCTGCACCCACTTCATCGTCGGTCGCGACCATGCCGGTGTCGGCGACTACTACGGCGCCTTCGACGCCCAGACCATCTTCCACGAGCGGGTACCGAAGGGGGCCATGCAGATCGAGATCTTCGAGGCCGACCACACCGCCTACTCAAAGAAGCTCAACAAGGTGATGATGATGCGCGAGGCCCCCGACCACACCAAGGAGGACTTCGTGCTGCTCTCCGGCACCAAGGTGCGCGAGATGCTCGGCAACGGCATTGCACCGCCGAAGGAGTTCTCCCGTCCCGAGGTGGCCAAGATCCTGATGGATTACTATCAGAGTCTCGATGCCTAATCCTCTGGGCTGAAACAAAAAAGGGCGCCGCACGGCGCCCTTTTTTATTGCCCCGCCCCCTGGACCAACCTCGCCACCCCGCGCCAGCCGCGGCATTAATGGTTACAATGTGCCCTCACACAGCACAGGGTACTCCCATGGCGGTTCACTGGTTTCCCGGCCACATGCACAAGGCGCGCAAGCAGATCAAAAAGGCGATGCCGCAAATTGATCTGGTGATTGAGGTGATGGATGCGCGCCTCCCCTACAGCAGCGAGAACCCGCTGGTCTCCGAGCTGCGCGGTGAGCGCCGCTGCATCAAGATCCTCAACAAGAGCGATCTCGCCGACCCCCAGGTGACCCAGGCGTGGCTTGAACACTTCGAACGGGAGAAGGGGGTGAAGGCGCTGGCCCTCAGTGCCACGCAGAAGGGGCAGTCACGCCGGGTACTGGAGCTGGCCAACCAGCTCTTTCCCGGTCGCAACACCGCGCTCAAGCCAATCTGCACCATGATTATGGGCATTCCCAACGTCGGCAAGTCGACCCTTATCAACTCGCTGGCCGGCAAGGTCATTGCCAAGGTGGGCGATGAGCCGGCGGTGACCCGCCAGCAGCAGAAGATCAACCTCGGCAACGGCATCCTGCTCTTCGACACCCCCGGCTTTCTCTGGCCGCGCTTCGAGGACCAGAACTGCGGCTACCGCCTGGCGATTAGCGGCGCGGTGAAAAACACGGCGATGGAGTTCGAGGATGTGGCGCTCTACGCCGCCGCCTTCCTGTTGCAGGCCTACCCCGAGGCGCTCATGGAGCGCTACAAGCTGAAGGCGCTGCCGCAGCGAGATTTCGAACTGCTGGAAGAGGTGGGACGGCGGCGCGGCGGCCTGCGCCCCGGCGGGGTGATCGATCTGCACAAGGCCTCGGAGATCCTGCTGCACGACATCCGCTCCGGGGCACTGGGGCGCATCAGCCTGGAGAGCCCAGCGCTGGTGGCGTCGCAACGGGCCGAGGCGGCAGCAGCGACAGCTGACGAAGAGGAGTAGGCCGCATGCAGATCTGGGTCGACGCCGATGCCTGCCCGGTGGTGGTCAAGGAGATCCTGTTCCGTGCCGCCGAGCGGGCCAAAATCCCGGTGACACTGGTGGCCAACCAGCCGCTGCAGGTGCCGCGCTCCCCCTATATCTCCACCAAACGGGTGGGCAGTGGCTTCGACGTGGCCGACGACTATATCGCCGGGCAGGTAGAGCAGGGAGACCTGGTGATCACTGCCGATATCCCGCTCGCCGCCGACGTGATTAAAAACGGCGGCGCGGTACTCAACCCGCGTGGCGAACGCTACACCGAGGAGAATATCCGCCAGCGCCTGGTAATGCGTGACTTCATGGAAACCCTGCGCGGCAGCGGCATCCAGAGCGGTGGACCGCCACCACTCAACCAGACCGACCGGCGCAACTTTGCCAACGAGCTGGATCGCTTTCTGGCAAAGGCGCGCCCCTGAACGCCGACTCATACCGTTGCCGGCAAAGAGCGCGCACTGCGCCGCTATCGCAGGACGGTAACAGCGTGGGGGGGGGGGATAAGGGCGAGCGAGAACATGGGGGACGATAAAAATAACCCCATGCCGTCGCGCCAGCTTGTCTCAGCGTAACAAGCTGGGAATAATGGCCGGATGAAAAAAGCCGCCACCGAGATCACCATCCCCATCAGCAAACAACTCTTTCGCGGCGCACGCCGTCTGCGTATCGCGCTTATCGGCAAACCCAACAGCGGCAAGACGACCCTGTTCAAGGCGGTCTCCGCCACCTCCATCCAGAGCGGCGCGCTGGCCGGCACCCAGCGCGAGTACGAGGAGTGCACGGTGCAGGTGGGGCTGGACGAGGCGAGCCTGGTCGACCTGCCGAGCATCGACTCACTGCACCATATGGACCCGCAGGACGAGGCGGCGCTCAAGTATCTGATGTGGGGCGATGACCGCCCGCTGGTCTCGACCCACGAGGCGGGCGGACCACCGGCACCGCTGGCCGCCCCCGATGTACTGATTCAGGTGATCGATGCCACCGCGCTGGAGAACCATCTGGAGTTGAGTCTGGAGCTCTCGATGCTGGCCCGCCCGATGGTGATCGCCCTCAACCACATGGACGAGGCGCGCGCCAAGGGGCTTCACATCAACACCCGGCTGTTGAGCGAGCGCCTCGGTGTGCCGGTGGTGCCGACCGTCGCCCTGATGGGCCACGGCCTGAGCAAGCTGTTTCAGGCGGCGGTCGATGCGGCGCGCCAGCGCGCCTGCCCGCTATACCTGCCCGCCAGCCGCCACATCTGCGAGGCGGTGGCGCCGTTGAGCGAGGCGCTGCGCCGCCCGGAACTGCACGCCGCCTTTCGCCTCCCCCACCCCTTCCTGCTGATGCAGCTGGCCGCCGGCGACCCCTATTTTCTCGAAGAGCTCGAACAGCACTTTCCCGAACTGATGCCCGAGGTGACACGGCTGCGGCGCGAGGCGGAGCGGGTGCTGCCGCGCCCGCTGCATGAGGAGCTGCACGCCGATCGCCACCACCGCTCGGCCACCCTGGCCGAGCAGGTGTGCCGCATCGGCGCCCCCAGCGAGGGGGCGCGCTGGCAGTACTGGCTGGATGAGTTTTTCCTCCACCCGCACTGGGGACTGCTCGGCAGCCTGGCGGTCTTCGCCATGGTGCTCTTCGTGGTGTTCGAGGTCAGTGCCTGGCTCGATTCGGTCACCGCCGCGCGGCTCATTGAGCTGGTGGCGCCGTGGCAGCCCGGGAGCACCGCCGGGGTAGTGGGGCGCGCGGTGGCCGACGGTCTCATCGGCCTTGTCGGCATCGTCATCCCCTACATGCTGCCGCTGGTGATGCTGCTGGTGGCGCTGGAGCAGGTAGGGATCATGCAACGTATCGCCTTTGTGGTGGATCGCGGCTTTCACCACCTCGGTCTGCACGGCGGGGTGGCGGTCCCCTTTCTGCTGGGGCTTGGCTGTAATGTGCCGGCGATCTCCGCCGCCGCCGCCTCCAGCAGCGGGCGTGAGCGGGTGGTCGCATCCTTGCTCATCACCTTCGTCCCCTGCTCGGCACGCTCGGCGATCATCCTCGCCCTGGCCGGCAAGTATCTGGGGGGGCTCGGGGTGTTCGCCATCTTCGCCCTCACCATCGCCATCATCGCCATCATGGGGCGGTTGCTCACCCGCCGTTACCCCGACCCGACACCGGGCCAGGTGCAGGAGATCCCCGCCTACGCCATACCGCGGCTGCGCCCACTGCTCCAGGGCACCTGGGAGCGCACCCACGATATCGTCACCATCGTCACACCGCTGCTGGTGGGCGGCAGCATCGTGCTCGCCCTGCTGCAGCACTACCAGGCCGATGCCCTTATCAACACCCTGCTCACCCCGGTGACCAGCTGGTGGCTGGGGCTGCCGGTGGTGCTGGGGATCCCGATCCTCTTCGGCATACTGCGCAAGGAGCTCTCGCTACTGATGATCTTCCAGGCGCTGGGCAGCGAGGAGCTGGCGGGTCTGCTCGACTGGGTGCAGATCGCCACCTTCCTCATCTTCCTCACCTTCTATGTGCCGTGTGTCTCCACCTTCGCGGTAATGCTCAAGCTGCTGGGGCGGCGCGAC
>JAPHSX010000045.1 GCA_026196575.1 Gammaproteobacteria bacterium
CCTCGTCCTCGTTACCCCCACATTCTGGCGGGGCTGAAGGAAAAGGAAGGGTGGCCGGAAGCGCGCTTGGTGGTCCCGGCCCTTCCTTGCGATCAGACGCAGCCGGTGGGCTTGGGCAAGCCGCCCCATTTGCAGATCAGTTTCATCGGTCCCTTCTGGAACACATCATAGAGTTCCTTGGTGCTGACGCCGGTTTCCTTGGCGAACTTGCGGATCGGCGGCACAACGCCAAGCTCGTCGTACATGCTCCGGGCCTTCTTGATGAAGTCAAGGTGTTCATCTGAAAGATCCACATCATCCTGCGCGGCAAGCGCGGCGGCGGTGGTCTCATTCCAGTCATCACGGTCGAGGAGAAATCCCTCGCCATCAACGCGTAGTTCCATTGCTAACCCCTGGGTTTGATTGTCTCTCCCAACCAGATGGGGTGCGCGGGGTGAAATTACAATACCGATCGGTCATTTGCGCCGGATGTGGCGCCTCCAATACCGCAAAGGCAACGGGTGGAATTCTTTGCCGCATGGCCCTCGCAGGAGTAACCTGTTCACATGGCGGAAGAAAACGGGAATAGCGCGTTGCTTCGGCTGCGCAAGCGGACCGCTGAGGTATTGTTCTCGGCGGATCAGGCCGATCCTTTGACCCATATCGTCGATGTGGGCCTGATTACGCTTATTTCCCTGAACGTTATCGCGGTGATCCTCGAATCCGTCCACATGCTGCGCGTTGCCTGGCTGCCCTATTTTTTCGCGTTTGAAGTTTTTTCCGTTGCTGTTTTTTCGGTGGAATACGCCCTACGCGTCTGGACTGCGGTGGACAACCCCTGGCGCAAGGACTATCGGCACCCCGTTTTCGGTCGTCTGCGTTATGCGCGAACGGTGATGGCGATTATTGACCTGTTGGCAATCGCACCGTTCTATCTTGCCTTTGTGATGACGCTTGATCTTCGCTTCCTGCGGGTTCTGCGTCTTCTCCGTATTTTCAAGCTGACCCGTTATTCCCCGGCGATGACCATGCTTTTTCAGGTGGTCCGCGAGGAAATGCGTACGATGACGGCGGCCCTTTTCGTTCTGGCGCTTTTGCTGGTGGTAGCCTCCAGCCTTGCCTTCATCGTTGAACATGGGGCCAACCCGGCGAACCCCGATGCCTTCGCCTCGATCCCCGCGGCCATGTACTGGGCGATCATCACCATGACGACCGTGGGTTACGGCGATGTTGTGCCGGTGACGCCCATGGGAAAGATGCTCGGCGCGTTGATCGGGGTGATCGGTCTGGGCATGGTGGCGCTGCCAGCCGGCATTCTGGCCTCGGGTTTCAACAACGCCCTGCATCGGCGGCGCGAGGTCCTGAGGGAGCGGATTACGGATGCCCTTGCCGACGGTGTCATCACCGAAAGGGAGGAAGGTGAGCTGGAGGGCCTGCTGGCGCAGCTCAACCTGAACGCGGCGGACGCCAAGGCGATGACGGCCGCCATCCGGCATGCCCGCAAGCAGGCCCAGACGACATGTCCGCATTGTGGGAAACCGTTGGATGAGGACCCGGAGGAAGAGGCGTAAGGGGCCGCAAACAATTCCGTAGGAAAAGAAACGTACAAAAAAGGCCGATGTCTTGCGACACCGGCCTTTTTTGTCAGAATGCTGATCCTAGTCGCGCATGCTCCAGACCTCGGGGGCTCGTTCCAGTCGCGCAATCAGTTCCTGGCGTTGCTGCTCCATTTCCTTGGGCAGTCGATTGCCGAAGGGCTTGAAGTGATCGGTCTGGGTTTCGGCTTCGCTCAGCGCTGCGCCGCGGTCGATCTCCATGAGGTCATTGAAGAGCGCCTTGCCATAGTCCAGCCCCGTCCAGTTGAGGTCCTCATAGCGTGGCATCCAGCCAAACGGGCTTTTGACCCCATGCCCCCGGTCCTTGATCCGGTCCACGATCCACTGCAGGACGCGCATGTTCTCGCCGAATCCCGGCCACATGAACTTGCCGTCCGCATCCTTGCGGAACCAGTTGACGCGGAAGATGGGCGGGGAGTCTTCCAGCTTTGCGCCGAAGTTAAGCCAGTGATTCCAGTATTCGCCCATGTTGTAGCCGCAGAACGGCAGCATCGCCATCGGGTCGCGGCGGATCGCCGCCTGGCCCAGCGCCGCGGCGGTGGCCTCCGACCCCATGGTGGCGGCAAGATAGACGCCGTGCTCCCAGTTGAAAGCCTGGAAAACGAGCGGGAAGGTCCTGGAAAGACGCCCGCCGAAAATGAAGGCCGAGATCGGAACGCCCTTGGGGTCCTCCCAGGCGGGATCGATGCTTGGGCACTGTTCGGCCGGCGCGGTGAAGCGGGCGTTGGGGTGGGCGGCCGGCTTGTCTGAGGCAGGGGTCCAGTCGTTGCCCTGCCAGTCGATGGCGTGGGCCGGGGGTTCCCCGTCCATGCCTTCCCACCAGATATCGCCGTCATCGGTCAGCGCGACGTTGGTGAAGATGCTGTTTGCGGTCAACGTCCGCATGGCGTTGGGATTCGATTTGGATGACGTTCCCGGCGCGACGCCGAAGAAACCGGCTTCGGGATTGATTGCGTAGAGTTTGCCGTCATCGCCTGGCTTGATCCAGGCGATATCGTCGCCGACCGTCCAGACCTTCCAGCCTTCGAAACCGCCCGGCGGGATCAGCATGGCGAGGTTGGTCTTGCCGCATGCGCTGGGGAAGGCTGCTGCGACGTAGGTTTTCTCGCCCTGGGGATTTTCCAGACCGACGATAAGCATGTGCTCGGCCAGCCAGCCTTCATCGTGGGCCATGGCCGAGGCGATGCGGAGCGCCAGGCATTTCTTGCCCAAAAGCGCATTACCGCCGTAACCGGAACCATAGGACCAGATGGCCCGTTCCTCGGGGAAGTGAACGATATACTTGTTCTCGGGGTCGGGTTCGCACGGCCAGGGCACGTCGGCCTGCCCTTCGGCCAGCGGCGCGCCGATGGAATGCATGCAGGGCACGAAATTACCGTCTGCGCCCAGAACGTCGAGCACCGGCTGTCCCATGCGGGTCATGATCCGCTGGTTGACGACAACGTAGGGACTGTCGCTGATCTGCACGCCGATATGGGCGATGGGCGATCCCAGTGGTCCCATGCTGAACGGCACGACGTACATCGTGCGCCCTTTCATCGAACCATTGAACATTCCCCGCAGGGATTTCTTCATCTCGGTCGGGTTGGTCCAGTTGTTTGTCGGCCCTGCCTCTTCCGGTGTTTTCGTACAGATGAAGGTGCGGTCCTCGACGCGGGCGACATCGCTGGGGTGCGAACGCGCCAGAAACGAATTCGGACGTTTCTTCTCGTTCAGTCGGATCAGGGTTCCGGCTTCGACCATTTCCTCGCACAGGCGGTCGTATTCGGCCTGTGAGCCGTCGCACCAGTAAACGTCCTTTGGCTGGCACAGGGTTTCCATTTCATCGACCCAGGCAAGGAGTCTGGCGTTCTTGGTGCGGTCACGTCCCGACGAAGTCATGAAGTCCTCTCACGTAAAC
>JAPHSX010000002.1 GCA_026196575.1 Gammaproteobacteria bacterium
GCCCCCATCGCGGCAGAGCCGCTCCTACGGGATCGTGGCCGCGACATATCACACCAACGGGATCGTGGCGAAACGCACCGACGCCGCCGGGATCGTAGGAGCGCCTCTGGCCCGATGCGGTGGTAGCCGGGATGCCGCTGTCGCGGCAAGCCACCCCTGTTTCGGCATACGGTTTGGTGGTGGGGGCAGCCCCCATCGCGGCAGAGCCGCTCCTACGCAACATCGCCAGCCGTGGGGGCGCCTCACTATCATTCCCACGCAAGGACGTGGGAATGTAACAAACAGAAAAAAGCCCCGCAGAGCGAGGCTTCAAATTCCGGACATCCTGTCATTCTGTGGTAGCAGAGCTTGCTCCCAATAGGGCCTTTGCGGCCTCTTGTTAGTACTCCCCCCAGAGTTCGTTAATCCCAGTAACTCTCCTTAACCGAGCCGCCGGCAACCTTGGTCAGCGCCTTCTTGATGGCCTCGGGTGACTCCACGATATTCATGAAGCTGTTATCACCCATCATCGAGAGATCGGGGAAATTGATGGCGATACGGAAACGGGCATAGAGGTGGTAGACATACTTGCCAGAGACCAGCATTTCATAGGGCAGGTGAGCGGTAGCCTTGTGTTCGGTAAAATCGATAATACCCATGATGTAGGTATCATCCATATACTTGTCGCCGCCGCTCGGCTGCTTCATGCCAACACCAAACACCACCTCTTCCTTGCCGGGAATATCGATACGATAGACTTGGGTGACACCACCCAACCCCTTCTTCAGATTCCCCTCAACGGCCTTGAGGGCTTGCTGATGGTTGGGGTACTGCGCCAGTTCGTGCGCCTTGGTGTCGTCAAAGTACTCCATGCCGAACATGTAGTGGTACTTGCGCAGCTTCTTCTCACGCAGTCCCTTGGCGGTACCAAACTCCATCCGATTGCCCAGCACCTTCTCCAGCTGAGAGGTTACCCCGGCCAAGTCACCCGCCATACGGTAGGCGTGTGCCATGTAGGTCGGATTGGTGTAGGCCACCTGCAGGTCGTTACCCACCTTGGTGATGGAGACACGCTGCGCCGCGCCGTAACCGCCAAACTCGGACTTGGCGGCATTTTGCTTGAGCGCCTCATTGGTGAAGGCGATCACCACGGCGTTGGCGTAGGGCGCGTAGGCACCCACCACCTCAAAACCGCCATCGGTCAGTTTCTTCTCCACCTGCTTTTGTACCGTGGCGATATCACCGGTAGTGATCTCGGCCATCACAAATGGTTGCAGACGCTTGCTTGCGGCCTGGGCGCCCACGGCAAACAGCGCCAGTGTCGCGGCCAACAGAACTTTTTTCATTATTGCGTTCATTGAAAACCCCTAAAATGCAACTAACCCAATCTAAAAAAAGAAGGCGGGGTAGTCGTGCCCCGCCGCCAATTTAGCTTAGAACTTGTAGCTGTACATCAGCTGGTAGTTGGTCTGGCTCATGCTGGTGGTGAATCCATTGTCACCGCCACCGGTTACCTCCGGCACATGGCTCAGGGCAACATCAACAGAGGAGTTGTCATTGATAACATGGCCAAGACCCAGGGTGTAGTGTGTCTCCGTTACCGCCGGGAAGAGGTAGTTCATCGTCTCATCCGGCACCGGGTTGGAGGCAGAGTTATAACCGGCACGCACGGTGGTCGCATCGGTCACTTTATAGGAAGCACCCAGGCTGATCACGGTCTGGTCTTCCCAGTTCTGGTACATCACCGAGGTCATGTCCAGCTCTGGAAACATCGCTGTTACATCCATGCCAGCCATGGTAATACTGTCAGCATCGAACTTCATGGTGAAGCTCTCCATCACCTCAGACCAGTTGACACGCTTGACATCGGCGGCAATCATCAGCTTATCGTTTGCCTTAAACGACAAACCCAGCGCTATCGTAGATGGCCACTGGAAGTCTTGCACGGCAATATCACCAAGCATTACCACATCCGCAGGCATGGTAATCATGGTACCGGTACTGGTATCAAGAGTTGTCATGTAGGTAGACATACTGACGGTTGCGTTACTCGTCTTGAGATCACCCATACTCGTCTTGCTGTGGTAGGTGGCACCAATCGTCAGCTGGTCATTGGCCTTAAAGCTCAAACCCAATTTGCCCGCAAAGCCGGCACCCTTTGCCTCACCGGTAAAAGCGCTGTCATCGGAAAAATCAAAATAACCGTAGTTGAGACCACTAATACCGAAGTCATTCATGGTCGGCATGCCAGAAGAACCATCAAAGTTGTTCACGGCAGGATTAAAGAACATTCCTCCCATGCCGTCGATGAGACCGCCCGTGATGGTGCCAGGGGTCTGGGTACCACCAGGCATCATATCCGCCATCATTGCGCCATTCATCGCCATCTGCAGATCCATGCCGGCCCAAACGTAATCGATGCTGCCACCTACCGTCAATTTCTCGCTCATATTACGGGTAAAAGGGAAGATCAAGCGTCCGACGCCCACCTCCGACTTCTCATCCAGACCTAAAGCGCTTGAGGAAATGCTGGCCGAATAATCGTCCAGCGTAGTAGTGCCCATCATCGCCTGATCCATCGAGACGTGACCAGTGATCCCTGGAGCACCAACGAAACTATCCAGATAGGAAATATTCGCCGCTGCCTGCGGGGCACTCATGGCACCACCCGGGCTGCCATCATCGTAGGTGGCACCCATACCGCCCTGCGAGAACATGCCGACGCCATACGTATTTTTACCGTCTCTCTTCACCCAACCCAGCGCCGGCATCATGAAGGAGGTTGCACTGGATTCCCAGTCAGTCGCACCCATCTCGGTAGTTACCGTCGGGTTCAGAAAACCTACCGCCACATCCAGACGGCTGCCCTCATCCATCATCCCCAGGGTAGCCGGGTTGTTCATCATCGCCGCCGTGCCGTTGTCGTAGGCCATGGAGGCACCACCCATACCCATGGCGATGGGACCGTACCCTTCCAGATTCATGCCGTTAGTGGCATGAGCCGCCATCGGGACGGCCAGTGCGGCCGAAATGGCCAGGGCAAGCAGACGCTTGGAATTGTTCATTGATTTACTCCTTGCAGGTTTTCTATTGTGGTGAGGCAAAGTTGTTTAACTTCTTATAAATAAAATTTAAATAAAAATTGAACTTTTAGGCACTTTTGATTTTGTGGGACAACGATATGGATGTCGCGGGGCGATGTCAAGCGTCGGCGATAATTATAAGTTTATAATCAACGGCTTATACAGTGTTCGCTAATATGCTAATAGTTAAACAACCCTCGTGTCGGCAGAGCAATGATAGATAGATCCATGCGCTGTCGGCTCGTTTTTTGTGCCTTCCGGATTGCCGTGTAGTGCAGGTGGGAGTGATGGTTTGTATGGGCGTTTCGTGGGAGCATTTTGTGGGAGCGGCTTTGCCGCGATGGAGGGGCAATGGTGCCACCGGCCTATCGCGCCAGAGGCGCTCCGGGTGACGGGCTTTCGGAGCGGCTCTGCCGCGATAGAGGGTCAATGGCGCCAGAGCCGCTCTACGGTGTCTTTACGCCTCATGATCTGGAGAATCAATGGCAACGGGCGAAAAAAAACCCCGCAAGCGGGGATTTTTTTAACAGCGGAAGGGCTATTAGATGTAGAGCACGATGTCGGCGTCGCCGGCAAACTCGAAGAAGGTAGCGGCGCCACCAAACTCCAGGCCATCGATGAAGTCGGCGGGGTTCATGTCAAAGAGGTCAACGGTCATCTGGCAGGCCACCATCTTTACTTCGGCCTCGATACACAGTTCACGCAGCTCTTCAACACTGGCAACGCCCTTGGATTTCATCTTCTGCTTCATCATGACGGTCATCATCTTCTGCATGCCCGGCAGGGCCTGCAGAAGAACCGGCATCGGCATCGGCATCGGCATGCCGGGGTTACCCAGTGAGGTAACCTGCAGGTTGAGATCCTTCTTCATGCACTGCAAGCCGTAGAAGGTCCAGAAGATCTGTACTTCATAACCGAGTGCAGCCGCGGTCGAGGCGAGGATAAAGGGAGGATACGCCCAATCCAGAGTGCCTTTGGTCGCGATAATGGCCAACTTCTTTTGATCTGACATCTAACTTACCCCCATCACTATTGTGATTTTTTGTTTTATCAGGACTTCTTGATCAGGAAGACAAATTTGCCGCCCTCTTCACCGGATTCCATCAGCACGTTGCCGGTCTGCTTGGCAAAGGCCTCAAAGTCCTTTACTGAACCGGGATCGGTCGCGACGATGCGCAGTACCTGACCTGACTCCATGGTGCCGAGGGTCTTCTTGGCGCGCAGGATGGGCAGGGGACAGTTCAGGCCGGATGCATCAAGCTCTTGATCGAAATTTGCCATTGTTCTACTCCTAAATGGATTTTTGATGAAAAAACACTTTAACCGTCGATGTGGCGGCCAAGCGATACGTTGCGGTATTTTCTACAGTCGTTATCGACGTGCCAGCTATTTAGTGGCGTATTTATATGCCAACTGCCCGTTGAAAGCAAGCCAAAAAGCGTGACATGCGGCATGGCAAATGGCCCCTGACGCCGTGCCGGACGTGCCCTCACGCCTCCCCCGCCGATGGGGCGGGAGTCAATTAATCGGGCGATGGCCTTCGGAACGGCGCCAGGGGCATGTATTATCGCGGGTCATCCCGCATTGAACCAATTTGCCTGCCGCGACCACTAACCGCATGTCACCTCTACAATTTGGCTGGAACCTACCTTGATTCTCCACACACGCAAATATCTGTTGTTACTGCTTCTGCTCTTGGCACTGCCGGCAACCGCCGAGGAGGCGGCGCTGCCCGAGCTGGGTGACAGTTCGGCCACCAGTCTGACCCCGGAGCAGGAGCGGCGCATCGGCAGCGAGGTGGTGCAGCGTATGCGCCGTGCCGGTTATATCATCAGCGATCCACTGATCGCCTCTTACGTGGAGCAGGTGGGGCGCGCACTGGCAGTGCATGCCCAAAGCGATCAGGAGTTCACCTTTTTCGTCGTCGATGCTCCGACTATTAACGCCTTCGCCCTGCCCGGCGGCTACATCGGCCTGCATAGCGGGCTGCTGCTCGCCAGCGAGAGTGAGAGCGAGCTGGCCAGCGTAGTGGCGCATGAGATCGCCCACGTTACACAACACCATCTGGCACGCGGCGTGGAGCAGGCCAACCGCATGCAGCTCCCCCTCTCGGTAGGGCTGATCGCCGCGATCCTGCTAAGCGGCGGGGATCCGAACATTATCAATGCCGCGATGGCCACCAGCATGGGGGCGAGCCAGCAGCTGCAGCTAAACTTTACCCGTGCCCACGAACACGAGGCCGATCGGGTGGGGGTACAGCTGCTGGCCGACTCTAACTTTGACCCGCAGGGGATGGCCGGTTTCTTCTCCCGTCTGCAGGAGGAGTCGCGCTACTACGGTGAGGGGGTACCGGAGTTTCTCAGCACCCATCCGGTGAACACGGCCCGGTTGGCCGAGGCGCAATCGGCTGCCGCGCGCTACCCGCGCAAGATGCACGTCGATACCACCGCCTACCAGGTAGCCAAGGCGAGGATTCGCCTGCACCACAGCAAGAGCGCCGAGGCGCTGCTGACGACGCTGGATGCCGGTGCAAAAGAGCCGGCAGCAATGGACCGCGAGCTTGAGAGTTACCTGCGTGCCATCACCCACATCGCCCTGCAACAGCCACAGCAGGCGGAACAACGGCTACGGCAGCTGGTGACGAATGCCCCCGAAAGCATCGCCTACCGCGAAACCCTGGGCCAGCTCTACCACACCCAGGGCGAGTACAACCGGGCGGTTACGCTCTATCGCGACGGGCTGCGGCGCTATCCGCACAATGAGATGCTGGCCACCTCGCTAGCGAAAAACCTCCTCGCCCTGCGCGACTATGCGCCGGCCCGTGACGCACTGCAGGAGGTGTTGCGCCGTAACCCCCGCTCGTCAAACACCTATCGTCTGCTGGCACAACTGGAGGCGGAGTCGGGCAACAAACCCGCCTCCTATCTGGCGCAAGCCGAGTACTACCGGTTGACCGAGGAGCCGCACAGCGCCCTTGAACAGTTGAAGATCGCCAAGCGCATAAAGAATCTCGATTTCTACCACGCCTCGCGTATTGATGCCTTTATCGCGGAGATGGAAGAGTCGGTGGTTAAGGCACGCCGCATGGCCAAACAATAGGCGCCCTCCTGCCGGTGGTCGCTGTGTACGAAAGAAAGCAGGGATTACCCTTATTGCCCTCCGTGACAGCCCTCATGAAGGATTCCTAATATGCTAATATGTAACGGTTTTTCTGCACTTTTTCTTGCGTTCCATGCCCTAATCGGTATGCTACGATAATCGTCTCTGCAGGTCGAAACAGCGCCTGCTATGTAAATACGGACGGAGCATGGACGGTATCGGATAGCGTGACACGCCGCGTGCGAGAAGCGGACTTCACATATCGGCCTAGTGCAACCAGCGACAACATGAAACAGGAGGATACAATGCGGAAAACCGCACGTTTTATCTCTACAGCGGGCGTCCTGACCACGCTATTGGGTGCGCTGGGCACTGCGCCACAACTGGCGGCGGCGGATGCAGAGCTTATCGCGGAGGGGAAAAAGATCGCCTTTGATCGTAAACGAGGCAACTGCCTGGCCTGTCACAGCATAGTCGGTGGTGAGTTGCCCGGTAATATCGGCCCGGCGCTGGTGGCCATGAAGACCCGTTTTCCCGACAAGGGGGCGCTGCGTGCCCAAATCTGGAATCCGACCGCTATAAACCCCAACAGTATGATGCCCCCCTTTGGTCTCTACGAGATCATGACCGAGGCGGAGATTGATAAGGTTGTCGAATTTATTTACAGCCTGTAATAATCCGCCATAGAGTAAATGTATTTTTTGAATCAAAATCCGAGGAGTTTCCACGTGAATATGAAACGTAGAGTTTTTCTTAAGGGTACACTGGCCAGCGGCATGGTAGCTGTCGCGGTAGGCGCCGGTCTGCTGAGTCCGCGTCAGGTGCTTGCCGCCTGGCCGAAGAGCGCCTTTGAGGCCAAGAGCGTCAATGATGCCATGAACGGGATTTACGGCACCGACCTCGCGCCGGCCAGTGGCGACATCCAGCTCGATGCCCCCGATATCGCCGAAAACGGTGCCGTGGTACCGGTCAAGGTCACCGCCACAATGGCGAATGTTGAATCCATTACCATTATCTCCGAAAAGAACCAAACCCCGCTGATCGCCAGCTTCAACCTGGGCGCCACTGCGCAGGGTTTTATCTCCACCCGTATCAAGATGGGACAGACCTCCAACGTCATCGCCGTAGTCAAGGCGGGCGGCAAGGTCTACAGCACACGCAAGGAAGTGAAGGTCACCATCGGTGGCTGTGGCGGTTAATTACCGGCCAAACCCTTGTTATCGACGATACTTTAAGCGTTAGGAGAGAGCTACAATGTCAAAATCATCAATCAAGATTCGCGCCAAGGTCAAAGGCAATGAGTGCGAGGTCAAGGCACTAATCCAGCACCCGATGGAGACCGGACTGCGCAAGGACAAAAAGACCGGACAGGTGATCCCGGCGCACTTCATTCAAGAGGTGAACTGCCAGCACAACGGCAAGGATGTCGTCAATGCCCTGTGGGGTACCGCCATCTCCACCAACCCCTATGTTTCGTTCATTATCACCGGCGCGAAAAAGGGCGACACCATCACCATGAGCTGGGTGGACAACACCGGTGGCAAGGACTCTTCGGAAGCCAAGGTCAGCTGATCGATCCGACCCTGTTACGCAGCAAATACACCATATGCCTGGTGGGACTCAAGGAGTCAAAATAATGTATAACATTGCCCTGACAGCCTCGCTGGTGGCCCTGCTTGCAGGCCTGCCGGCCGCTGTACAAGCAAGCCCCAGCGATGATCTTAAATCCTTCCGTGAGTACTACATGAAACGGTTTCCCGGCATTCCGTTGAGTGAGTACAAGAACGGGGTTTATGCCATCAACGCGGACGCCCGCAAGTCATGGGAGGGGATCGAAGAGTTCCCCCCCTACGAGGATGCGCTGTCCAAGGGGGAGAAGCTCTTCAACACCCCCTTTGCCAACGGCAAAACCTACGCCAGTTGCTTCAAAAACGGGGGCAAGGGAATTCGGCAGAACTACCCCTACTTTGACAGCAAGAGTGGTCTTATCAAGACCCTGGAGGCCGAGATCAACGAGTGCCGGGTGAACAATGGCGAAAAACCACTGGGATGGAAAAAGGGCGATATTGCATTCATCTCCGCCTATATGGCCTCCACCTCCAATGGCAAGAAGATCAACATCACCATACCCGATGATCCGCGCGCCCTGGCCGCTTATGAGCGTGGCAAGAAGTTCTACTACACCAAGCGTGGCCAGCTTAACCTCAGCTGCTCCAACTGCCATGTGGATAACGTCGGCAACCGCATTCGCAGCGAGACCCTCAGCCCGTCACTGGGTCATCCCAGCCACTTCCCGGTTCATCGTTTGAAATGGGGGGAGATGGGTACCCTGCACCGCCGTTTTGGTGGCTGTAACGAGCAGGTGCGCGCCAAGTCGTTCCCGGCACAGAGCCAGGAATATGCCACGCTGGAGTACTTCCTCACCTACATGAGTAACGGCATCGAGGTGAATGCACCAAGCTCTCGCAAGTAGGCTTGTTGCACTCAAGACAGACCCGGCCCTGGTGCCGGGTTTTTTTATCTGCATGAAACACGACGCACGATTTTTCTGCAGTGGGGTAACTACTCACCCCCTGACATAGCTACCACCCCTCCACATCGGGGCAACGATAAAAACCGGAGCGCCTATGGCGCGATGGGCCGGTGGCACCCTCGCCCTCTATCGCGGCAGAGCCGCTCCTGCGAAACAGCGATACCCGGTGTGAGTAGTTACGCAGTGGTTAAGTAGCTACCGCCCCTGCTCCTCACGCTTGAGATAATGCTCCAGCACAAAACAGGCAAAGGGAATAACGCCCGCGAAGAGCACCAGAAGCCACTTTATAATCGACCAACCGTGGCGATGGCTGACCAGCAGGGAGAGCGCCAGATAGGTGATGAAGAGCAGACCATGCGTGGTGCCAACCAGTGGCACAATGACCGGCATATCAAGGTAATATTTGGCCGGCATGGCAACAAACAGCAGGAGAAGCAGCGAGAGCCCTTCAATCAGACTGAGGCGGCGAAATGTCTCCAGCATATCTATACCACTCCTCCACGATTACGCGACACAAACGAACCTCTATCCATCCAGCCGTGGCCTGATGGTGGCGAACACCTGCTCCACGGCGATCACCTGCAGACAGACATTATCGTAACACGGCGTCTTGCGGTGGTTGGCGGCACTGACGCAGGGGGAACAGGCGAGCCCGGCGTAGATGGGCGTGCTGTCACCCAGCGAGCCGTAGAGGGCCGGGGTTTCCGGACCGAAGATCACATAGCTCGGCATCGCGGTCACCGCCGAGAAGTGGCCGGGACCGGAGTCGTTGGAGACCATCAGGGTGGAGATGGCGTAGAGGGGGGGCAGCTCGGCAAATTTCACCCGCCCGGCAAAGTTGACGCAGCGCTCATGCCCCACCTCGGCCTTTAACTCTTCCGCCTCCTCGCGCTCGGCGGGCGCACCGGTGATCAGCACCAGCACATCCTCGTAGCGCTCCAGAATACGGCGCATCAACTCGGCGTAGCGCTCCGGCATCCAGCGACGCTGAATCAGCAACTCGCTGGCGTTGGGATTGATTAACACGATGCGGTACTTCTCCGGGTCGTAGGCGGCAAACGCTTCCCGCACGCGGGCGCGCAGCGGCTCCAGCTGCTCCTCGCTGAAGCTGAGTTGTGCCAGCCGGATCTCCTCATCCCCAATCAGCGTCTTCGAGTAGGGCAGCTCGGCCTGCTCGGCCAGCGCCGCATTGATCAGGGCGATAAAGTTCTTGGCGATATGCAGGTGGGCGTTATAGGCCACCTTGTGGCTCAGCAGATCACCGCGATAGAGCCCCTCGTTGTGAAAGGCATGAAAACCGATGCGGTTATTGGCACCGGAGAGACCGGTGAGCAGCGCGCTGTAGCGGGAGAAGAGCTCCAGATCAATCACCGTGTCTATCTGGTGCCGACGCGTCCAGAGGAGAAAACGCAGGCTGGAGAGGGCCAGCGGCAACAGTCCGCTCTCGTCGATGAGGAAGATATTCTCCTGCGGCACCGTGCCCAGCAGGCGCAGGCTGGGGGCGTTCTTGGAGAAAATGACAAAGTAGAGTTCGGCCCCCGTCGCACGCATCTTGCGCATCGCCGGGTCGGCGATGATGGCGCTACCCATCTCCGAGAGTTCAACGAACAGCACCCGTTGCGGCACCGTGCGGCGCCAGGGGCGCAGCAAACCGACCAGCTTGAATAGCAGCGTGAAGATAAAACAGAGCGGCACCCCGGCGTAGTAATCGACCTGCCGCATCGTATCAACTTTCATGATCCGTTCTCCATTAGATACGGTGTTTGCCGGTGAGGTAGATAAAGAGTCCGGGGATGCTGGTAATGATCAGCACCAGGCCGAACAGGATCGACATCGATAGCACCGCGGTCGGGTCGCCGCCGATGAGGGTAAAGAGACCGATCATCGCCCCTTCGCGCACCCCCCACCCGGCCAGTGAGATCGGGATCAGGGTCAGCAGGATCGCCGGGGGGATCATGACCAAAAAGGTGCCAAGGTCAAAATTCACCCCCACGCTGCGACCGATGAGAAAGATTCCCAGCAGCGAGAGCAGATGCACGGCCACCGACAGCCCCATCTGCATAACGGTGCAACGCCAGCCGCTCAGCACCTTGCCCAACCCCTCGGAGAGGGTATAGAAGAAACCCAGCAGCCTGAACCGTCTCAGCACCGCCACCCGCCGCAGTTGCACCAGCGCCACAAAACCGAGCAGCCCCCCCGCCACCAGGGCGTTGAGGGTCCACATCACCCCGGACGGCAGCAACTGCGGGTTAAACAGATTGGCCAGCAGATTGAGCAGCAGCAGGCCGGCCAGCCCCAGGCCACGATCAATCGCCACCCCGAGCAGCGCCTCACGCTTGCGAAAGCCCTGCCGCGCCACATCCACGACCCGCACCGCATCACCACCGATACTGGTCGGCAGCCCCTGATTGAAAAAGTGCCCCTTGAAGTAGCTGCGCTGATAGAACGGGACATCCTGGCCAAAGCCCAGCGGTTGCATCACCAGATACCAGCGATAGGCCGCCAGCACGGTGGAGAGCAGCAGAAACACCACCCCGAGCAGCAACAGGCGCGGCACCAGCCCCCGCCAGGTCTCCAGCACGCCGTCGAGATCGATGGCGCGGAAGATAAACGCAAAGATGAGCGCGGAGACCACCACCTTGATGGCGATCCCCCACAACACCCGGTTGTCTGGCTCCTCGGGGCGCTCATACCCCTCCACTGCCGACTCCTGCGTGGGGTGGCGCTGGCGGCGAAACAGCCGCCGCAGACCCGGCAGGGCGAGCAACAGGCAGATACTGCCGATAAGGATCTCGGTCAGGCGCGCCTGCGCATAGCCGCTGTCGTGATCGAACACCAGCGTCAACGCCGCGATCACCAGCAGCAGTGCGAAGAGACGCTGCGTTCCGAGCCGCACTCCCCAGCGCAGGTGCGGCACCAGCCACAAGGCACTCACCGCCGCCAGCCAGCCGGCCACCACCCCGCCCAGCACATCCATCGGCCAGTGCACCCCCACCGCAATACGCGAAATCCCCACCAGTGTCGCCAGCAGCAGGATGGCGAGCTTGGCCGACACCCTGACACGACTCCACAACATCAGCACCGCCGCCAGGGTAAAGACTGCCGCCGTATGTCCCGAGGGAAAGGAGACGCGGATATGGGACTTGCCCACGATATTGATCTCCTCCGCAGAGAAATAGTTGGGGGGCCGATAGACCTCATAGGCATCGGACCACTCCTTGAGCCCATGTACCAGCACCGTACTCACCACGGCCGAGAAAAAGAGGGCCCACAGCAACCACGGCCGGCGCCACACCAGCAACAACGCGGCGGAGAAGATGGCCAGTGCATCACCAAAGGCGGTAATGTTGGCCCACAACCCGCCACCGGTATAGCCGGTGATTGAGTTGATGACGAGAAACAGCGAGCGGTTGGCATCACCCAACCACAACAGCAACATCGCCAGCAGGGCGAAGAGCGGGACGGCCCACACCACCGGTGCACTCAGCGGAGGGGGCGCGGGCGCATCGGTCAATTTATCCAGATAGTCCAAGGCACTCATAGATCCAGAAAGAGTGAACGGTCACGCCATTCACCGTATGTTGATAAAAATCGCGCTGTTGGCAATCGGCAAAGCGGCTCACCCCGCCCTTATCGGCGCTCTTCTGCAGCGTGTGCGGCACCACAAGGATACCACCCGCCCCCGGTTGCGGCTCGCCAAACCACAGATCGAACTGGTCGGTGCGCCGATCCAGCACCTGCACCGGGCGGGGCCGCGCATACCAGGCAAGACGCCCGGCCAGCCAGCGGTTACCGACATAAATGGCCTGTTCTGACTGCGTCGCAGGCAGTTGATCGTAAAGCGCCGCCGCCCGCTGTGCCACCTCGCTCCAGCCGTGCAGATCGGCCAACGGGTGGCGATGCTCCTCAAAGGGCAACCAGGGGCGGAACAGTTCACTGTGCACCACCAGCGTCAACACCACGGCGTACCCCGCCCCACCCCACACCAGCCAGCGGGTGGCACGCAGAGACCAGCGGGCAAGGAGCAGTCGTGCCGCCAGCGGTGCTGCGAAGGCCCAACCGAGAAGGGTCCAGTGCGGCAGGGTCTCATCAAAGCCACCACTCCAGCCAAAGATGAGCAGGATCGGCAAGGCAAAGGCCAGCAGAAACCGGTCTGCCTCGTCGTCACGGTGGCGCAGCCCACCAACCAGGGCAATCACCGAGCCAATGAATAGCAGCGGACCGTAGGCGATCAGCTGGGCGGCCTGCGAGCGCAGAAAATTGACGAGTTGCCAACGGCCATCGGCTACGCCGTGATCCAGCTGATAACGAAAAGAGAGCCAGTCGTGACCCGCATTCCAGTAAAAGACCGGCGACACCAGCAGCACCCCCAGCAGCACCGCCAGCCAGGGCCAGGGACTGCGCAGCACGCCCCAGCGTCCCTCCCACCCCACCACCAGCAGGGCGCTGAGTACCAGGGTAATGGCGGTGTATTTGGCCAATCCGGCCAGGCCAAGGCAGAGTCCGGCCAGCAGCCAAAAACGTGCCCCCTCACCGTGCAGCGCCCGCCACAGCGCAAGGGCGGCACCCAGGCCACAGAAGAGCAGTGGCAGCTCCGGCACCAGCCCCAGCGACAACACCTGAAAGAGGATCGCCGATTGCAGCAGGGCCACAGCAATGAAGGGCAGCCATGGCGAGGCATCGTGGTAGAGGCAGCGGGTCAGATGATAGAGCAGCCACGCACTTCCTGTCGCCAGCAGCAATGGCCAGAGCCGCAACAGCCACTCCCCCGACCCCGCCTTCAGAACCAGCGCCTGCAACCAGCCCACCAGCGGCGGGTGGTCGAAATAACTCCAGTCCGGATAGAGGCCATAGAGGGCGTAATGAGCCTCATCCACCGACAGGTCGAAACGGGCGATCACCAGCAGGTGCAGCAGCGACACGGCAAGCACCAGCCAGACGGCGGCCGAGACGGGGTTGCAGTGCGGGACAAGGCGGCGCATGAACAAGGGTGACACGACTCTCACGGATCAGCGATTCAACAGGCTGGCGATTGTAACGTAAACCGGCATCGCGGATGGCCTACTCATGATCGGCATGATCCGCATGATCCGATTGGGGCAGGAAGAACCCATACCAGCGCTGACTCCTGTCCGGGTTCTCGACGCGCAGCAACGCCCTTCGCTGCCAGCGCCCCTGATGCAGCAGATCCGCCTGCTCACGAATATCCCGCTCCTCGTCATACTGTTCGACAAAGAGACAAAACGCATCCGCGGCAAAGGGTTTGGCCTGCTCCCAAAGAGTGTACTGGCTGATCCGGCTGTCGGCCGCCGCCGTCACCCGTAAGCTATCCTGCAGCAGGAAGGCGAGCATGGAGGCCGTCTGCAGCTTGTCGCCGATCACCACACAACCCTCAGCCAGGGGGTGTTGCGCCTGTTGTTGCGCCAGGTGCGACATCATCTCATCCCGCACCTGCTGCCAGCCGAAGCTCTGGCTGAACTGGGTGCGCTGCGGCGGCAGATCGAGTTCCAAATACTGCAACCAGTGGGGAAAGCGGAGCAGATTCAGCAACAGGGTGGGCAGCAGGAACAGGGCGATCACCAGCGCCACCGCCCAGCGGCGTGGCCCGGCAACAGGATAGAGCCAGCGCGCCAGCGCCCCACCGAGCAATACCGAACCGGTGATATAGGCGGTGGCAGGCCAGTTGGCATGCCCCTCACTGGTCAGTGCCGCTGCCCCAAACACCAACAGCGGCAGGGCAAAGGCCAGCAACAACAGGTGATACACCAGGGGCGGCACCGCGTAGGGCCGGCACCAGCCCGCCACCACCATCGCCACCCAGCTCCACGGCATCACCACGGCCATCTGTCCGCCGATAAACAGCATGGCCATCTCCAGCGGATTCACCTCGATAGTCGTCTTCACTCCATGATGGAGCTGAAAGGCGAAGGAGACCCAGTCGTGCTGCCAGTTCCAGCGCACTACCGGCATGAAGGCCCCCAGCGCCGCCACGGCCGCCAGCCACGGCCAGGGAGTGCGCAACAGCTGACGCCCCTGCACGGAGAGGGGCAGCGCGAACAACATTCCCAACGCCACCAGCAACGCCGGGTATTTGCCCCACATGGCGAGCCCTACGGCCACCCCGGCGGCCAGCCACATCACTTCCCGCCCCTCCAGCGCCGCGCGGCAGGCGAGGTAGATCGCCAGCCAGGAGAAGATCATCATCGGCGCATCAGGGGTAACGATATGAAAACCGGCCTGCGTCAGCGGCAAAGAGACCCACACCAGCAACGCCATGCGGGCGGCAAGAGGGTCACCATAGATGCGCCGCGCCAGGTCATAGGCGAGGATCGCCCCCACCAGCCAGGAGAGTACCGCCGGCAGGCGTATGGCCCACACCACGTCACCAAACAGCTCGGTAAAGGGACGGATCAGCCAGGCCACCAGCCCCGGGTGATCGAAATAGCCCCCCTGCAGTCGCTCCGACCAGACCCAGTAATAGGCCTCGTCCGGCAGCAATCCGCTGCCGAGCCACGCCCCCAGATTGCCGACCAGCACCAGCGACAGCAGCAGCCACGGCCAGCGCAACGCCTGAGATCGCTCACCGGACAAAGCGATTACCGCCGCCGTTGCGCCAGCCACGCCACACCAACCAGGCGGCGTAGAGCAGCGCCAGGGCCGCCACCAGCAGGGCCCGCTCGCCCCACAGCACCGTATCCTCGCTCAACACCGTCCCGCCGACCTCTATCGCCAGCAGCTCCGCCCCCCTGCGCGCCAGCGCCAGAGCAAAGCCGCCGATTAGGATGGCAGAAAGCAGCGCCAGCGGGGCGTGACCGTGCCGCCGCAGCAGACCAGCCGATAGCCACAACAGACCACCCCACAGCCACCAGGCGGCGAGTCGTAACGGTGACAGTTCAGCCGCATAACGTGCCAGCTCCACCACCGGGGCAAAGATCGCCCGCAGCAGCGACGGCGGTCCCAAATAGCCCGCCACCACCGGAGTAAAGGCGGCGGCCTCACGCCGCTGCAACAGCGCCACCACCTCCGTGGCACGCTGACGCAGTGACATCTTCCCGGCCCCGGTGAGGTCCACCACCGTCCAGGTGCGTGTCAGCCCGCTCCACCCATGCCAATCCGTCGAGGCCAGCAGTAGCACCCCCGCCTCACTCGCCGCCGCCAGCAGCTGCTCGCGCACCGCCAGGGGCACATCGGGGTGACCGGTGTTGGCGATCTCAAAGGCATCCACACCACTGGCCACCAGCTCCTGTACCCGCTCCGGTCGCAGTTTCCACGCCATTGCCACCACGGCCCCGTCGTGTTGCTGATGAATATCCGCAATGAAACGCCGACTATAGTCTTCCCGATTCTCCTTCCACGAGAGTACCGGCTGACCGTGCTGCAGTCCGAGGCCCAGCAGAAACTCCTCATGCTCGGTGTTCACTTCCACCGCAGTGATCACCGCCACCCGGTTAAGCGGATCGCCCTCAGCCACCTCGCGGGCAACAAAGCCCCCCTGCGGGTCGTTGTGTTCGGTGATAGCCACCAGGTCGTAACCACGCTCCGTATGCCACTGCAGGTTCTGTGCGGCAGTGACAAAACCATCATGCGAACCCAGGGTATGCGTCTGCAGGTCGGCCACGACCCGATCATCATCGATCTGTAGTTGCCAACCGGGAAAATCGAGCATTAGCGCGCACAGCAAATAGGCCACAAAGAGCCCCTCCGCCGTCAGTGTCGACACGCCGGAAGAGAGCAACGAGGACCACCACCTGCGTGAATTCCGGTAGTTGCGCCACAACAAAATCAGCGGCAACAGAAGCAGCAGCCACAGCAGCGAGGAGAGGATGGCGATACGGTAATCGGGTGCCCCGACCAGAAGGTGGGCAGGGGCGAACAGCGGCTCCAGCAGCTCCCCCCAGAGCGGCAGGGTGAGGTGCATGCCCTCTATCGGCTGAAAGTCGCGGGCATCGAGCGGCCCCTGTGGTTGCCAGGGGAGC
>JAPHSX010000037.1 GCA_026196575.1 Gammaproteobacteria bacterium
CCCCCCCCCGTGGTCAACTCTCCGTGTTAAATATTTCTGGTCGCCATAACAGCACTCTCTCCACCCTTGGATCGCAGCGGGTGGCGTGAGAAAATAGCCCCTTCACACTACCGGAACAAGACCACCAATGAGCGCACAGATCATCGACGGCAAGGCTATCGCCGCGCAACTCCGCCAGGATATCAGGGGGCGCGTTGAGGCCCGACTTGCCAACGGCCTGCGCGCCCCGGGGCTGGCGGTGATCCTGGTAGGCGAGAACCCGGCATCCCAGGTCTACGTCGGCAGCAAACGCAAGGGGTGCGAGGAGTGTGGCATCCTCTCGCTCTCCCACGACCTGCCCGCCGAGACCACGCAACAGGCACTGCTGGCACTCATCGATGAGCTCAATGCCGATCCCACGGTCGACGGCATTCTGGTGCAGCTGCCGCTGCCAGCCCACATCGAGGTGGAGACGGTGATCGAGCGTATCCACCCGGACAAGGATGTGGACGGCTTCCATCCCTACAACATCGGCCGCCTCACCCTGCAGATGCCGACCCTGCGCCCCTGCACCCCGCGCGGCTCGATGACCCTGCTGCAGAGCACCGGTGTCGAACTCAAGGGTCTGGATGCGGTGATCGTCGGTGCCTCCAATATCGTCGGCCGGCCAATGGCACTGGAGCTGCTGATGGCCGGCTGCACCGTCACCGTCTGTCACAGCAAGACCCGCGACCTACAGCAAAAACTCGCCCAGGCCGATCTGGTGGTCGCCGCGGTGGGGCGCCCGGAGATGATCAAGGGTGAGTGGCTCAAGACAGGGGCCATCGTCATCGATGTGGGGATCAACCGACTGGAGAGCGGTAAGCTGGTGGGGGATGTGGAGTTTGCCTCGGCCAGCCAGGTGGCCGGCTGGATCACCCCGGTGCCCGGCGGCGTCGGGCCGATGACCGTTGCCACCCTGCTGCAGAATACCGTGGACGCGGCGGAGCGCCACGATCACGCCTGAGTGCTACTGCTGCAGTTCGCCGTAGAGGCGGCTGTAGAGGCCATCGAGCCGCAGCAGCTCGTCGTGGCCGCCCTGTTCGATGATGTGGCCGTTATCAAAGACATAGGCCCGGTCCGCCTGTTTCACCGCGCTCAGGCGGTGGGCGATGATGAGGGTGGTACGCCCGGCAAGGAACTGGCGCAGCGCCGCATGCAGCAGCGCCTCGGTCTCGGCATCGAGGGCCGAGGTCGCCTCATCGAGGATCACCACCTTCGGGTCGCTCAGTACCATGCGGGCGATGGCGAGGCGCTGACGCTGGCCGCCGGAGAGGCGCACCCCGCCACGGCCAATTACCGTATCCAGCCCCTGCGGCAACCCCTCCACCACCGGCTTCAGTTGCGCCACCTCCAGGGCATGCCACATCGCCGCCTCGTCACGCGCCTCGCCCATGGCAAGGTTGGCGCGTACCGTGTCGCTGAACAGCACCGGATGCTGCAACACTACCGCCACATTCTCGCGCACCACATCCAGACCGATGGTGCTTAACGGCACCCCGTCGAACAGCACCTCACCGCTGTCGGGCGAATAGAGGCCGAGGAGCATCTGCACCAGGGTCGATTTGCCGCCGCCGCTGGCCCCCACCAGCGCCACCTTTTCACCGGGAGCGATAGCCAGACTGACCCGGTTGAGGATCCAGTCGCCCTCGTCACGGTAGCGAAAACAGAGGTCGCGCACACTCACCCCAACCGTCGTTTTGCCGATGAAGGGATCGCTCAGATGGGGGTAGAGCGGCTCCTCCTGCAACGCCAGCAGACGATTGATGCGCCCCAACGCGGCATTCGCGCTGTAGTAGGCGTACTGCAGGTTCAGCACCTCCTGCACTGGCGACATCATGAACCAGAGGTAGCCGAAAACTGCCATCATCTGCCCCACCGTCAGGTCGGAGAAGACCACCATCAGCATGCCGATGGCGCGAAAGGTATCAAAGCCGAAGAGGAAGATGTTGAAGGAGATGCGCGTGGCCGCATCACTCCTCCAGGAGAAGGCGGCAGAGTGTTCGCGAATGCCGCGCGCCCGCTCAATCACCCGGCCGATAAAGTAGCCCTCACGATTGGCGGCGCGGATCTGCTGAATCGCCTCCAGGGTCTCGCTGAGTGACTGCTGGAACAGCTCGAAGGCGCTGTTCTCACGCCGCTTCAGCTCCTTTACCCGTTTGCCGAAGGCGACGGTAAAGTAGATCACCAGCGGATTGAGAAACAGAATAAAGAGCGCCAGCTGCCAGTGCATCCAGAGCAGGATCGCGCTCACCCCGACGAGGCTGAGAAAGGCGATCAGGGTCTTGCTCAGGGAGCTGCCGAGGAACTCGTCGATGGCATTGAGATCGGTGACAAAGTGGGAGCTGACGGTACCGCTGCCAAGGGTCTCGTACTCCTTCATCGAGATCCGTTGCAGCCGCTGCAGCATCTCGCGGCGCATGGTGAAGGTGATGGACTTGGCGATACAGGTGAAGGCGCGGTTCTGCATCACGGTGAGTAGCAGGGCACCAATGCGCAGCACCAGCGTCAACAGCAGGATCGCCCCCACATAGAGCAGCGGCCCGTGCCACGCCTCGGGAAAGAGGCGATTCATGGCGCCGACCAGGGTCGCCGGCTGCTCCAGCAACACCTCGTCAACCAGCAGCGGCATCAGCAGCGGCAGCGGCACCGCCAGCAACGTGGCAAACAGCGCCACCAGATGGGCCTGCACCAGTTCACGCCGATGACCCAGCGCCATGCGCCGCAACCCCTGCCAGTCAAACACCGCCTTGCCCATTATCCGCCTCACCGTTGGCACCGGAAAATCAGCGCCAAACGATGGCACGATGGTCATGACAATGCAAACCGGTTGACGGCGTGATCAGAGGTGGGGAAAAAGGTTGGCACTCCATTGCCACATGAAACAGAACAGAAAAAAAAGATGCCTCCGCACCAGGATGGAGGGGTATTACACGACAAAGCTACCACAGCGCTGACAGCCACCAACACCGGCATGGGCTGGCAACCGGGAGCCAGTATGGCAAAGATTAGCATGCGGTAATATTGGGGCAATCACCATCACCTTCAGGGTTAACCCTGAAGCGCTAGCACATTCATGCGCACCAGATGGGAGATGGAGTCAGCCCTGAGCTTCTCCATGACGCGGGCGCGGTGTGCCTCCACCGTTTTCAGACTCACCCCCAGGGTGGCACCGATCGCCTTGTTGGAGAAGCCATCCACCACCAGCTCCATCACCTCTCGCTCACGCGGGGTGAGGGTAGCCAGCAGGGCTCGCCACTCATTGAGCCGCACCTCACTTTGCCGCTGCTGTCGATCCGTCTCAATGGCACGCTGCACGGCGTCGAGCAGCAGCTGGTCGTTAAACGGTTTTTCCACGAAGTCGAAGGCTCCCGCCTTGAGGGCACGCACCGCCATCGGCACATCGGCGTGGCCGGAGATAAAGATCAGCGGCAGGCGGATACCGCGCTCCTCCAGCACCCCCTGTAACTCCAGGCCACTCATGCCGGGCATGCGAATATCGAGCAACAGACAGCCGGCGGCCGGCGGCGGGGCCGCCTGCAAAAAGTCGACGGCGGAGTCAAAACAGCGGGCCGGCAACCCCACCGACTGCATCAGAAAGGCGAGCGAATCTCTCACCGCCGCATCGTCATCGACAATAAATACCGTGGCCCCGTCGCTCATCGCCCATGCCCCTCGCCGCACAGCGGCAGCATAATGGTAAAGTGTGTCCCGTCACCGGGCTTGCTCCGCACCTTCAACTGCCCGCCGTAGGACTCGATGATTCCCTTGCTGATGGAGAGCCCCAGCCCCATTCCCTGTTTTTTGGTGGTAATAAAGGGAATAAACAACCGCTCCTGCAGTTCGGCATCGATGCCGTGGCCATTATCACTCACCTCCAGACAGATCGCCTCCCCCGCCTGCCAGGCGCGCAGCCCCAGCAGCCGCTCACCACCGTTATCCTGCATCGCCTCCATCGCGTTGCGGGTAAGATTGAGCAGCACCTGCTCCAGCTGAATCCGGTGCATCCACAATGAGGGCAGGGCGGAGGCGATATCCAACGACACCCTCACGCCACTCTTGCGCAATTCGGGTTGGATAAAATTAAGCAGTGAGCGCACCAGCACATCCGGTTCCACCCACTCGCACTCCGGCTCCTCTTTACGCACAAAGCGGCGCAGCTGGCGGATGATCTCGCCGGCCCGTTCGGCCTGGGAGGCAACCTGTTCCATCGCCGCGATCAATTGCTCCCGCTTCTCCAGCCCGCTCTCTTGCAGCATGCGAATGGAGCCACGGGTGTAGTTGCTGATCGCCGAGAGCGGCTGATTGAGCTCATGGGCAATACCCGAGGCCATCTCCCCCATGGTGCTCAGACGGGCAACGTGCGCCATGTCGCTCTGGTGCTGCCGCGCCTTCTCCGCCGTGCGTTTGCGCTCGGCGGTATTGCGAAACACCACCACCGCCCCCACCGCCGCGCCCTGGGCGTTGCGAATGGGGGTACTGGAATACTCGACCGGAATACTGCTGCCATCCTTGCACCAGAAGATATCGTCATCCACGTAACGCGCCTGGTTGTCACGAAAGGTGTGAAACACCGGGCACTCACTGCTGGGAAAGTGGCTGCCGTCGGCACGGGTGTGATGGAGAAAGAGATGCTGATCGTTACCGATCAGCTCACTCTCACTCCAGCCGGTCAGCACCTCCATGGCGTAATTGGCAAAGGTGGTGCGGCCGTCGAGCCCCACCCCATAGATACCGTCGGCGACTGAATCGAGGATCAGGGCCTGCTGGCGCTCCAGCTGCTGCTTTGCCGCGGCCAGCGCGCGATTGAGTCGCCACACCCAGCTGATCATCCCCGCCATGACCAGCAACAACAGCAGGCCGCCCAGCAGCCAGCCCCAGTAACGCACCGCAACATCGCCCAGGGTAAAGCGCCGCGACTGATGGTAGGGGGGTAACAGCAACTCGCGCAGCAGGTCATGCACCGGCTGATAATCGAGCGGAATGGTCCAGCCGGCATAGTTCCCGCTCAGCGCCGCCGGATGATCCTCTGGCATCTCGGCCAGGGCGATGGAGACACGGCTGGCGAGCATGTTGGAGGTGTGTTGTACCTTGCTGAAGGGCCACTCCGGGTAGAGCGCAGTACTGTGCACCAGGGGAATATCGGGATGCTCGCCAACACCATCGTGCAGATGCTGGTTGATGATGCGAAATTCGCTGAGTCTGATCCGCCCCTCATCCTCCATCCGCTCCAGGATATCGGTGCGCACCGTACCCACATCGACCCGCCCGTCGCGCACCGCCATCACCACATTGTCATGGGTGCCGCCAAAGCGGATGTCCGCCAGATCGTGATAGGGGTTGAGGCCCGCCGCCTTGAGCTCACGCAGCGCCATCATGAAACCGCCAAGCGAGGTCTCATCCACCGCCATCAGGGTGCTGCCGCGCAGATCCTCCAACCGATTCAGGTCATAGCGCTCGGCGCGGGCGAAGATCACCCCGCCGAAGAGATTGTAGGCAACACCCCGCCAGCTGTTTTTCATGGTGGCGATCCGCGACACGCGGTGACGCAGCTCAAGATTCACATAGATCGCCGGGTTGACCAGGATAAAGTCGACCGCGCCGCTACCCACCGCGGGGTCAACCTCGGAGAAGTCGAGCGGCGCGATGACGAAGTGGTAATCGGGTAGCTGCGCCGTCAGATAGTCGGCGGTCTTCGACCAGTGGTTGAGGGTCGTCTCATCGCCACGGTGGCTGAGTACGCCAATGGTCACCGGCTCGGCGGCAAAGGCGTGCGCAGCGGTGAACAACAGTGACAACGAGAGGAGAACCAGCCTCATGAGAGCCGCCATCCCAGCCAGCCCAAGGCGGCCAGCCCACTCAGGGCGGCCAGCCACAGACGGGGGCGCGAGACCACGGCGGCCGTGGCATCCACCACCGGTGCGGCCCGTGGTTGCCGTTGCAGCTGCTGCCACGCCTCCTCCAGCACCGGCACCACCGCCTGTTCGATACGCCCCTGCTCTTCGCCAAGCTCGTCCAGTAGCCGCACCCGCCCCGGGCGTCCCTTGGGAAAACGGCAGCCACCACTAAACAGCACCTCCCCCGCCACCGGGATCCCCGGCAGATGGTAACGCAGGGTGGCCAGTAGCTCCTCCAGCTGGTGCAGCGGATTGGCGAAGTGAAAGCTCTGGCCCTGCGTCATTTGCGTCCAGCTGTCGATCTTCTCGCCAGCAAAGAGCGCCCCCTCACAGTGGCGCGGCAGCAGCACCCGCAACCCCTGCGGGGTTAACAGGATATGCTCCAGCACCTTGTGGCCACCCATGCCATCCTCCAGGATCACATTGTCGAGCCGCGCCATGCCGTAGCCGCTGATCAGCCGTTGCCGACGCCGCGCCCGCCACCACAGGCGCGACGGCTGCCAGACCAGCAACAGGGCCAATAGCAGCAACAGCAGCGCCACGCCCCAGGTGCTCACGACCTCCGCCAACCGTTTATCTCCCTACTCTCTGCGCCAACGGGTGCCACCGGCACCATCCTCCAACGCCACCCCCAACGCCTTTAATGCGTCGCGGATCCTGTCCGCCTCGGCCCAGCTTTTCTCCTGTTTGGCCACTACCCGTGCCGCCACCATGGCATCAATGGCCGCATCGTCCGGGCCTTCGCTGCCGGCCACCGTGCCCTTGAGGAAGGCCTCCGGCTCGCGCTGCAGCAGCCCCAGCATCCCGGCCAGCGCCCGGAGTTCGGCGGCCACGGCGGCGGTATCACCGCCAGCGGCCTTCAGACGGTTAAGCTCGCGCGCCAGCTCAAACAGCACCGCCAGCGCCTCGGCGGTATTAAAGTCATCATCCATCGCCCGGAAGAATCGCTCGCTCTGCTCGCCCTCGCCAGCAGCGCCAGGCTCCACATCGCGCAGCGCCGTATAGAGGGTGGTCAGCGCCGCCCTGGCACTGTCCAGATGCTGATCGGAGTAGTTGAGCGGACTGCGGTAGTGGGAACTGAGGATAAAGTAGCGGATCACCTCCGGGTCATAGCGTTTCAACACCTCACGAATAGTGAAGAAGTTACCGAGCGACTTGGACATCTTTTCATTGTCGACCCGCACGAAGCCGTTGTGCAGCCAGTAGTTGACGAACTGGCAGCCGCACGCCCCCTCGCTTTGCGCGATCTCGTTCTCGTGGTGGGGAAACTGCAGGTCGAGTCCGCCGCCGTGGATATCGAAGTGGTTGCCGAGGGCGTTGGTCGACATCGCCGAGCACTCGATGTGCCAGCCGGGCCGCCCGTTACCCCAGGGCGATGCCCAGCAGGGCTCGCCGGGCTTGACCGCCTTCCACAGCACAAAGTCGAGCGGGTCGTCCTTCGCCTCGTCTACCGCCACCCGCTCACCGGCGCGCAGGTCGTCGGGGTTTTTGCCGGAGAGCTTGCCGTAGCCCTCGAATCTGGAGACATCATAATAGACATCGCCATTACTGGCGGCGTAGGCGTAGCCGTTGGCGATCAGCCTTTCGATCATCGCCAGGATCTCCGCCATATGCAGGGTGGCACGCGGCTCCTCGTCGGGGGGCTCCACCCCCAACTGTGCGGCATCCTCGTGCATCGCAGCGATAAAGCGGGCGGTCAGATCATTGAAATCCTCGCCATTGTCGTTGGCCCGCTGGATGATCTTGTCGTCGATATCGGTAATATTGCGGATATAGGTGACCGCCGGGCTGCCGTAGATGCGGCGCAGATAGCGCTGAATCACATCGAACACCACCAGCACCCGCGCATGACCGATGTGGCAATAGTCGTAAACCGTCATGCCGCAGACGTACATCCGCACCCGCTGCGGGTCGATGGGAACAAAGGGCTCAAGCCGCTTGCCGAGATTGTTGTGAACCTTGAGTTGGTGCCGGTACGCCATCGTCTCTCTTTCCGTTACATCGTGTTAGATCAACGGCGCATGGTAGCCGAAACGGCGGGACGCGACAAAGCCCGACGTTAGTCCAAGCGCGTTAGCCCCACCCTTTCCCCACGGCGTCAGAGCCGATATCATGAACGCTTTTCCACGTTTGAGGCGTCACCATGAAATCCCTCTTCTCCTCCCTCTGCGGCCTGCTGTTGCTCGCTCTGAGCGCCCATGCCAGCGCCACGGAACCCAACCCGCAGATCGTGCTGCAGACCAATATGGGCGACATCGTTATCGAGCTCTATCCCGAAAAGGCCCCCAAAACGGTGGCCAACTTCCTGCACTATGTGGACGACGGCTTCTACGACGGCACCATTTTTCATCGCGTGATCGACGGCTTCATGATCCAGGGCGGAGGATTCACCGCCGACATGGAGCAGAAGGAGACCCACGCCCCCATCACCAACGAGGCCGACAACGGGCTGCGCAACACCATCGGCACCCTGGCGATGGCGCGCACCGGCGATCCCCACTCGGCCACCGCCCAGTTCTTCATCAACGTCGCCAACAACACCCCGCTGGATCATCGCGAAAAGTCCAGAGGAGGCTGGGGCTACGCGGTATTTGGCCGCGTCCTCCAGGGGATGGAGGTGGTGCAGGCGATTAAAGGGGTAAAAACCGGCAGCCGCGGCCCCTTTCGTGATGTACCCCAAAAAGAGGTATTAATCCAGACGGCCTCGCGACTCACCCCCACCACCGCACAACCTCAGGAGCACAACCATGATTAAGATGACTACCAACTTCGGCACCATCACCCTGGAACTGGATCACGACAAGGCACCCGTTACCGCCGCCAACTTTGAACAGTATGTGAAGGACGGTTTCTACGACGGCACCATCTTCCATCGCGTGATCAACGGCTTCATGATTCAGGGCGGCGGCATGCTGCCCGGCATGATCGAGAAGCAGCCGCGCGAGCAGATCAAAAACGAGGCGGACAACGGCCTGAAGAACGATCGCGGCACCATCGCCATGGCGCGCACCAACGAGCCCCACTCCGCCTCCTCCCAGTTCTTTATCAACGTCAGCGACAACGCCTTTCTCAACCACCGCGCACCCAGCGGTGACGGCTGGGGCTACTGTGTCTTCGGTCGCGTGGTGGACGGCATGGAGGTGGTCGATCAGATCAAGGGGGTGCAGACCGGTAACGCCGGCTACCACCAGGATGTGCCGGTAGAAGACGTTATCATCGAAAGCGTGGTGCTTGAAGAGGGCAAATAGCCGCCCATGAGTACCCTTTTTATCTCGGATCTCCATCTGAGCCTGGAGCAGCCCGCCAGCAGCGGGCTGTTCCTCCAGTTTCTTGCCGACCAGGCACCACGCGCCGAGGCGCTCTACATCCTCGGTGATCTGTTCGAGGTGTGGCTGGGTGACGACCTCATCCCGCCCGAGGTGCAACCCATCCTCGATGCACTGCGCACACTGCGCGAGTACGGCGTTCCTGTCTATGTGATGCACGGCAACCGCGACTTCCTGCTCGGCGGGCGTTTTGCGGCGCTCAGCGGGGTCACGCTGCTGGAGGATCCCACCGTGATCGACCTCTACGGCACCCCTACCCTGTTGATGCACGGCGATCTGCTCTGCAGCGACGACACCCCCTATCAGGAGATGCGCACGATGTTGCGTCGCCCGGAGTGGATCACGGCATTTCTCGCCAAGAGTACCGCGGAGCGCATTGCCTTTGCCCGCTCACTGCGTGAGCGCAGCAAAGAGGAGACCGGTGCAAAGGCTGAGGCGATTATGGATATCAGTGCGGCGACACTGCGCCAGTATGTGGCGCGCCATAACGTCCGCCGCCTCATCCACGGCCACACCCACCGCCCGGCGATTCACCATGAGTCCGGCATCGAGCGTTGCGTGCTGGGCGACTGGTATCAACAGGGCAGCGTGCTGCGCTGTGATCAGCACGGCTGCCAGCTTGAATCATTAAGTGCCGGCATCGTGCCACCCCCACCGCCACCGCGACAACGCCAGTAACACAACCACACTTAGCAGATGCCAAGACCCACGCCCCTCCTGCTGCTGTTACTCACCCTGCTCGGCGGCTGCAGCGAGCCGCAAAACGAACTGCAGCGGGTGCTCGCGCAACAGGAGTTGGTGGTGCTCACGCGCAACGCCGCAACCACCTACTACGAGGGTCCGCAGGGGCCGTTGGGGCTGGAGTACGACCTGGCCCGTGGCTTTGCCGAACAGCTCGGTGTCACACTGCGCATGGAGGTGGCGGCCAATGTCAGCGCGGTGCTGTCACGGCTGGCCGCAGGCGAGGCGGACTTCGCCGCTGCCGGCCTCAGCGTCACCCAACCGCGGCAGGTATGGGCGCGCTTTACCCCGCCCTATCAGCAGATCACCCAACAACTGATCTATCGCAGCGGCAACAAAAAACCTCGGGATCTCAATGCCCTCGACGGCAGCCTGGAGATCGTCGCCGGCAGCAGTCACGAGGAGCGGCTGCGCCTCCTGCACGGCGACCACCTCGACCTCAGCTGGAAGGTCAACCATGAGGCCGAGAGCGAGGAACTGCTCACCCTGGTGTGGGAGCGCCTCATCGACTACACCGTGGCCGATTCCAACGAGGTGTTGATGAACCAGCGCTATCTCCCCGAACTGCGCGTCGCCTTCGACCTTGGCGAACCGGAACCCCTCGCCTGGGCCTTTCCCAAATTCAAGGATGAGTCGCTCTACCAGGCCGCCAGCGACTACTTTCAGGGCCTGCGTGAAAACGGCGAACTGGCCAGGCTGATCGAGCGCTACTACGGCCATCTGGAAAGGTTCGACTACGTCGGCACCCGCACCTTTCAGCAGCACATCCGCCAGCGCCTGCCGGAGTATCGTCCGCTGTTCGAGTACGCGGCCGGGGAGTTCAACATCGACTGGGTATTGCTGGCCGCCACCGCCTACCAGGAGTCTCACTGGAATCCCGATGCGGTCTCCCCCACCGGTGTGCGCGGCATTATGATGCTGACCCAGCTCACCGCCAGGGAGATCGGGGTCAGCCAGCGCCGTGACCCGGTGGAGAGCATTCGCGGTGGCGCCCTCTATCTGAGCCGGTTGATGCAGAAGATCCCCGACCGAATCCAGGAGCCGGATCGCAGCTGGCTGGCGCTGGCCGCCTACAATGTCGGCTATGGCCACCTGGAGGATGCACGCATCATCACCCAAAAGCGTGGCGGCAACCCCGACAGCTGGAAGGATGTAAAAGAGAACCTGCCGCTGCTACGCAAGAGAAAATGGCATAAAAACACCAAACACGGCTACGCCAACGGCACCCAGGCAGCGCACTACGTCGAGAATATTCGCAGTTACTACGCCATCCTCAACTGGCAGCTGGAGAAGGAGAAGCCCACCTTCACCCCGCCACCCAGGGCGATCACCATCGACAGTCCTGCGTTGTAACCTTCTCAACACACGAAATAACACACTCTTGACATGGTTATGCATTGCGTCTACTTTGGAATAGAACACTAACAGTGTAGACAATTAGAATTACGAGGGAACTACAATGGCAAGGAAGGCTTTTCTTTTCTTTTCTTTTCTTTTCTTTTCAAGCCTAGCTATTGCATTAGCTGATGTAAACTACTCAGGAGCACGCCAATTCAATGGCTCGATTGATAATTCACTTTTACTAGGCAATGAATATGAGCGTTATCAATGGGATAACATTGGTGGCGAAATCGAAATTCATGCTTACAACACCGCCCCTTTTGAAGACGGCGAATACTGGTCTATAGCTCTTTATAAATCAGGAGAAACACTCCAACTCATTAAAGAGGAAAAATATATTTATGACTATTATTCGGGTTTCGGTTGCATCCAGATCCCATACTATGGGGGGTACCGGAGCTACTGGTGCTATCTTAATTTTAATGCAAACCGTCCACCTGAACTCACAAGTGTATACAAACTCAAATTTTCCTTTAATGCAAAGTGCCTAGACGACGGTGAATACGTACTCAAGGCAGAACATGCCGGTACGGTCATCAGTTTACAGACATTCAGACCAACACCGTTTACACCAACCATCACCAGCGCACTCACCGAGCAATCGATCCATCCTTCGATTCCTCTTACACAACAGCCGTATAACAACCCAACCCCAGAATCAGTAGTGCCCGGAACAACTGCTGGCAAGACATTTGTAATGGCCCATGTGTCGGATGGGCTAGACTGCATGAACACAAAATTTCTTAAGGACACAGAAATCACTCTTCAGTCTATAGTCGTGCCTGATTCGGCAAGCCATAGACACTTTACCAGTGTTAACCAGGTAGGAACTGGCCGTTTCTTTAAGGCTGACCCGTCTAGCGCAAACCCTGAAGCCATCCCAACAACGTCTAGCATCCCATCCGAAATCACCCTTAAACCGGACGAAATTGGCAGCACATGGGCAATGTACAAAGCAGGCCACTTTGGAATAGAGGAAAACATTGAGATAACCGCAAAAAATAGTACCACAGGCGCCCAATCGTCGCCCACGGCACAGCATCGACTTTCTATAAAAATGCCAGACCTAGTTCCGCTCGATACCAGCGGCGTAGATTACTACATAAGAGGTACTGGCAATGAGGGCTGTGACCTTGGGCATAATGCCAGCGCCACAACTCGACGCAGTCACTATGTACTCCCATATATGGAAACCCTCGTTACCACTCTTGCCAAGTGGTACACACTCAATACAGGGGGACTGAAGCTCAGCTACAACGATGCCAGCCTCGAATATGGGGGTTTTTTCGACAAAGGGAATAACGACAACCTAACCCAAAGATGTCATCTGACTCACCGGGAGGGGCTGGATATTGATGTCAATTCGAATGAGGAGTCTACCTGTCCAGACGCATCAAATTTAGATTGTATCTCTCCAGGATTATCACCTGACAATCAAGAGATGACCAGACTCGAATTTCTAACAAATACAGTAAAGCAATGGAAAGGCTATCGATGGAACGAAGGGAACTTGATTCACTATCGATTTAATTACCTTCACCAATAAGGAGATACCTGTGAGAGCGACAATGTTAACATTTATATTAACTGTGTTTACGTTTACAACTAGCGTGGTAGCTGCTAACAAAGACCCAGCCACCCGTGACGAAAACATATCTGATACCTCTATTTCAGTATTAACCGCTGAATTACCTAATGGCCTGCATGAGTACACCTACACGCTAACATCAGGGGCACTTAACAAAGGAAAAATACTGACATTTTTACTTGACATATCATGTAAAGATTTCCCATCAAACGAGATTGCACCAGATTTTACAACTTCAGGTTATGGGCTTAACTCCTCACCGGATTCCCATTTTACACCGGTACAACTTGAGGTTCCCCACCCCTATTCACCAGGTATTACAATTACCAATGAGATTAATTGGTTAGCTGCATTAATACCGGGTGGAACTATTACTGATTACAAAATCACAAGCCCACTTCCGCCAGCCAAAAGAAAATACACACTCGAACCTAGCTGGGAAACACGCTGGTGGGGCTACGATGAGGAATTTATCCCCGAAGAATGGCCCTGGATCGATGACTTTATCGTCACCGGCATGATAGACGGCCCTTCATGTCCGTCCGACAAGCCTCCCGTCTACCCTGGCAACGGAGGTGAGGCCGAGGAAATTTCAAACCTGTTGACCTATACCGTTCCGCAACGCGACCGTTGGCATGTAAACACCGATACCGATTCACTTACCTTGACCATACATTACAGTGAAGATATCGATCCCAAGACATTCAAGACGGAACCGGGATGGGCCCGTTCATTCTTCAACCCCATCCCCGGGAGCACAGATACCGTAGTCCTTAATCTGAAAAAGGGTAAGAATCTCTTTAAGTTCTCTGTCTCACCAATAAATCCCGCAGTGACAAACAACAAAAACAAGCATCACCGGGATAATGTGGATCGAGATGTCTTTGAAATACGCAAGGAGATGAAGAAGTAGCCTGGATTCCAGAAATCAAAAGTCTCCTCCAGCACAACGGTGGGGCCTTCCTTTCTCAACGGCGCGAACGGAAGAAGTCGCGCAACAGCGCGCCACTCTCCCGCGCCAGCACCCCCCCATCCACCTCGCAGCGGTGGTTAAGCTCATTACTCTGCAAAATGTTGTAGATGGAACCGGCAGCCCCGGTGCGCGGGTCTGGGGCGGCAAAGACCACCCGCTGCACCCGCGCATGGATGATGGCCCCGGCACACATCGGACAGGGCTCCAGCGTGACGTAGAGGGTGGTGCCGCCCAGACGGTAGTTATTGAGCGCCTTACCGGCGGCGCGCAATACCTGGATTTCCGCATGGGCGGTGGGATCATGCCCGGCGATGGGGGAGTTACGCCCCTCGGCGATGAGCCCGCCATCCCTGACGAGCACCGCCCCCACCGGCACCTCCCCCTCACGCGCGGCCAGGGTGGCCAGCTCAAGGGCATGGCGCATCCAGTGAATGTCGGGGGATTCGAGTTCGCGGGGCATCTGTCTATTGAATCACAGACGTCAGGATTTTCGTATATAAGTTTATTTGAATATGCGGTCCGCTATCGATACCGGACTTATGCTATAATGCGCGCAATTCACGATATCCCTCCGGGGCTGTCACTATCCCGGCTTTTCTCAGGTACCACTCCATGTCCGCAGATACACCCACAACGCCCGCGTTTAGCGAACTTGGGCTTAGCGCCCCTATCCTCAAGGCCCTCAAGGACATTGGCTACGAGAACCCCTCGGCGATTCAGGCCCAGACCATCCCCTACCTGCTGGAGGGGCGCGACGTACTCGGTCAGGCGCAGACCGGCACCGGCAAGACCGCCGCCTTCGCCCTGCCCATCCTCTCGCGCATCGACCTGAGCCGTAACGTGCCGCAGGTGCTGGTGCTCGCCCCCACCCGCGAGCTGGCGATTCAGGTTGCCGAGGCGTTTCAACGCTATGCCCACCACATGGATGGGCTGCATGTAATGCCTATCTACGGTGGCCAGGACTACACCACCCAGCTCAGACAGTTGAAGCGTGGCGTGCATGTGGTGGTGGGCACCCCGGGGCGGGTAATGGATCACATGCGCCGCGGCACACTCAACCTCGACACCCTGCAGTGTCTGGTACTGGACGAGGCCGACGAGATGCTGCGCATGGGCTTTATCGACGACGTGGAGTGGGTGCTGGAGCAGACCCCGCCGCAGCGCCAGATCGCCCTCTTCTCCGCCACCATGCCCGATGCCATTCGCCGCATCACCCGCAAGTACCTGAACAACCCGGCGGAGGTGACGATCAAGCTGAGGACCACCACCGCCGAGAGCATCCGCCAGCGCTACTGGTTTGTCAGCGGCCTGCACAAGCTCGATGCCCTCACCCGCATGCTGGAGGCCGAAGAGTTCGACGCCATGCTCATCTTCGTGCGTACCAAGATAGCCACCGATGAGCTGGCCGAGAAACTGCAGGCGCGCGGCTATGCCGCCGCCGCCCTCAACGGCGACATCCCGCAGGCGATGCGCGAGAAGACCGTCGAGGCGCTCAAGTCCGGCAAGCTCGACATCATCGTCGCCACCGACGTGGTCGCCCGTGGTCTTGACGTGCCGCGCATCAGCCACGTCATCAACTACGACGTGCCGCACGATACCGAATCCTATGTCCACCGCATCGGCCGCACCGGCCGTGCCGGGCGCCACGGCGATGCCATCCTCTTTATCGCACCGCGCGAAAAACGGATGCTGGCGGCCATCGAGCGGGCGACTCGCCAGAAGATCGAGGAGATGCAGCTCCCCACCACCGAGCTGATTAACGACAAGCGCATCGCCAACTTCAAACAGCGCATCACCGACACCCTGGCGGCCGAGGATGGCCTCGGCTTCTACCACCAGCTGGTGGAGCAGTATGAGCAGGAGCACAACGTACCCGTTATCGAGATTGCCGCGGCACTGGCGCGACTGGTACAGGGCAAGACCCCGCTGCTGCTCTCCAAGGAGCAACGCACGGAGCGGCCGGTGGCACAACGCGAGGAACGCTTCCCGAAGGAGCGCGGCGAGTTCAAGAGCAAGCCGACCCGTGGCGGCGACGAGGGGATGGAGACCTACCGCCTGGAGGTGGGGCGTAACAACGACGTGCAACCCGGCAACATCGTCGGCGCCATCGCCAACGAGGCAAAGCTGGAGAGCCGCAACATCGGCCGCATCAAGATCTTTGACGACTACAGCCTGGTGGATCTGCCCACGGGGATCGCAAAGGAGGTGATCGCCCACCTGCGCAACGTCTGGGTGGCCGGGCAACGGCTCAACATCTCCAAACTGCACGGTGGCGCAGCGGGGGGTGGCGAGGATAAAACGGGCTTCAAACGCAAGGCGCCCGCAAAGAGTGGCGAAAAGAAGCCGCACCGCAAGGGCAGCAAGCCGCCTACCCGTTAAACCGCCAGCAAGAGCGACAGGGAGGTCGCAGCCCGCACCTCCACAAGGGAGAGGCAACGTCTACGGCGCCACCCCGTGCTGAGTCAGCAGTGCAAGCAGCTGCGCCTCATCCCACACCGCCACCCCCAACTCCTGTGCCTTGGTGAGCTTGGAACCGGCCGCCTTGCCAGCGACGACGACGCTGCTCTTCTTGGAGACGCTGCTGCTCACCTTGGCGCCAAGGGCTATCAATTTCTCCTTGGCCTCCTCGCGACTCAGCTGGCTGAGGGCGCCGGTAAGGACGAAGGTCTGCCCGGCGAGCGGCTGGGCGCCCGCCGCGGCCACCGCGACGTCGGGCCACTCGACCCCGGACCGCTGCAGCTTGCCGATTACCTCGATGTTGTGGGGCTGGCGGAAGAAGGTGTGGAGATGGTGGGCGACGATGGGGCCGACATCGGCGACCGCCAGCAGCTGCTCCTCGCTCGCCGTCATGATCGCCTCCAGCGTGCCGAAGTGTTTGGCCAGGGTACGGGCGGTGCTCTCCCCCACCTCACGAATGCCGAGGGCGAAGAGGAAACGCTCCAGCGTGGTGTGGCTCGCCTGTTGCAGCGCGGTGAGCAGATTTTGTGCTGACTTCTCCCCCATCCGCTCCAACCCCGCGAGCTGCCCCGCCGTGAGGGTAAAGAGATCGGCGACATCGTCGATCAGCCCCGCATCAACCAACTGTTCAACCAGCTTCTCGCCAAGGCCGTCGATATCCATCGCCCGGCGCGAGGCGAAGTGGCGGATCGCGTTCTTGCGCTGCGCCGGACAGTAGAGGCCACCGCTACAGCGTGGCACCGCCTCACCCTCGTCGCGCTCCACCTCGGAGCCACAAACCGGGCAGTGGATGGGGGTGGTAAAGGGGAGCGCACCTGCCGGGCGTTTTGACAGCACCACGCCGACCACCTCGGGGATCACATCGCCGGCGCGACGCACGATCACCGTATCGCCCTTGCGCACATCCTTGCGCGCCATCTCGTCGGGATTGTGCAGGGTGGCGTTACTAACAACGACACCGGCCACAGGCACCGGCTCCAGCCGCGCCACCGGGGTGAGGGCACCGGTGCGCCCCACCTGCCACTCCACATCATTGAGCACGGTGAGCTGCTCCTGCGCGGGGAACTTGTGGGCGGTGGCCCAGCGCGGGGCACGGGAGACAAAGCCGAGTTCGCGCTGCTGCGCCAGGCTGTTGACCTTGTAGACCACGCCGTCAATGTCGTAGGGAAGGGCATCGCGCCGCGCGCCGATCTGACGAAAATAGTCGCGGCACCCCTGCACCCCCTGCACCTTTTGAATCTCGGGGCAGACACGCAGCCCCCAGTCTTTAAGTTTTTGCAGTATGTCAAAGTGCGCGCTGGGTAACTCGACACCCTCTACGACACCGACCCCGTAGCAATAAATAGTGAGTGGGCGGGTGGCGGTGATGCGCGGGTCGAGCTGGCGCAGGGAGCCGGCGGCGGCGTTGCGCGGATTGGCGAAGGGCTTCTCCCCCCGCTCGCGCTGGCGGGCATTGAGCGCCGCGAAGCCCGCCTTGTCCATGTAAACCTCGCCACGCACCTCCAGCACGCGCGGGGTGTCGCCACCCCGCAGTGTAAGCGGCACGCTGTGAATGGTGCGCACGTTGTGGGTCACATCCTCGCCGCTGGCACCGTCGCCACGAGTGGCGGTACGCACCAGCAGGCCGTTTTCATAGCGGATACTGATAGCGAGGCCATCAAGCTTGGGTTCGGCACAGTACTCCACCTCGTCGACACCGAGCCCCTGGCGCACCCGCCGGTCGAAGTCGGTGAGCTCCTCCTCGGAGAAGACGTTGCCCAGGGAGAGCATCGGGATTTCGTGGCGCACCTGGGTGAAGCCAGAAAGCGCCGCGCCGCCGACACGCTGCGTGGGAGAATCGGCGGTGACGAGTGCCGGGTAGTGTTGCTCCAGCGCCTGCAACTCGCGAAACAGGCGATCGTACTCCACATCCGGGATCTCCGGGTCGTCGAGCACGTAGTAGCGGTGGTTGTGGTAGGCAAGCTGCTGACGCAGTTCGGCCGCGCGCGCCTGCACCTCGGCGGGGGCAATATCGGTCATGGGGATCAGTCCGCGAACACGCGAAAACGGCGTGCGGTATTCTTCAGTTCGTCGAGGGTTTCGCGGCTCAGTTCGCGGCGCTGGCCATCGGTGAGCACGCCGCCGAGCTGCTCCTTCAGACGCTTGGCCTGCTGCACAAAGGTAAGCAGCGCCTTCTCACCGTCGATGGGGGCCGGCAGACGCATGAAGAGCGCCAGCCCCGGGGTCTCCAGCGTGTCCAGCTGCTCGCGATTGAAACTCCCCGGCTCCAGCACGTTGGCAACACTGAACAGCGGCCTGCCGCTGTCGAGATCCTGGTAATGGAAGATCCCCATCTCGCCATGGCGCAGGCCACACAGCTCCATCGCATCCAGCAGCTGCATGCCGTTGAAGCTCTCCCCCTCGCCGGCCATCAGGCTGAGGATGATCACCTCCTCCCGCGGCGCCTGTGGCACATCCTCCTTGTGCGCCTGATCCGCCGGATTTTCCCCCTTCGCCTCTTCGACGATCGCGTCACTATCCAGGGCCACGATCCCCTTAAGCTCATCCAGCTGTTCGTCCGCCGTGGCATGGTCGCGCTGCGCCTGCATCGTTGCGCCGTGCCATCCCTCGGCGAAAGGGTTGTCACTGCTCATCAGCGGGTCGAGATACCCCTCCTGCTGTTCCATCTCGATATCCTGCCAGCGCTCCGGCTCACTGCGCCGGCGCGCACGCAGGCGCTCCCACAGGTAGATCCCCACGACAAGGGCAATACCGCCAAGGATGAGGATAGGGCGTAAATAGTCCATATCCATTCAGTCTAGACCGCCGCCAGCTGCATCGCCTCGGCCACATCGACCGCCACCAGACGGGAGACGCCGGGCTCGTGCATGGTGACCCCGGCCAGGGTGGTGGCCAGCTCCATGGTCGCCTTGTTGTGAGTGATAAAGATGAACTGCACCTGCTCCGACATCTCCTTCACCAGCTTGCAGAAGCGCCCGACGTTGGCCTCATCCAGCGGGGCGTCGACCTCGTCGAGCATGCAGAAGGGCGAGGGGTTGAGCTCGAAGATGGCGAAGACCATCGCCACCGCGGTAAGCGCCTTCTCGCCACCGGAGAGGAGATGGATGGTGGAGTTGCGCTTACCCGGCGGGCGCGCCATCACGGTGACACCGGTATCGAGCAGGTCGTCGCCGGTCAGCTCCAGGTAGGCGTGACCGCCACCAAAGAGGCGCGGGAACTTCTCCTGCAGCCCCTTGTTGACCTTGTCGAAGGTCTCCTTGAAGCGGGTGCGGGTCTCGCGATCAATCTTGCGGATGGCGTTCTCCAGCGTCTCCATTGCCTCGATGAGGTCGGCGTTCTGCGCGTCGAGATAGTGCTTGCGCTCGGACTGCTGCTCGTACTCCTCGATGGCGGCCAGGTTGATGGGGCCGAGGCGCTGGATGCGCTGGCCGATGGCCTCCAGCTGACTCTCCCACTCCTGGATAGTGGCCTCGGCGGGCAGCGCCTCCAGCACCTGCTCCACCTCAAAGCCCCCCTCACCGAGCTGCTCCTGCAGGGTCTGGCGGCGCACCTTGCTCTCCTGCCAGCTCATGCGCAGCCGCTCCAAGCCGTTGCGGATGTTCTGTGCCTGCTGCTCTGCCTTGTGGCGCTCACCCTCCAGCTCGCGCAGGGCGTGGTCAATGTCGCCAAGTTGGCGGCGTGCCGCGTTGAGGCGCTCCTCGACCTGCATCCGCTGTTCCAGCAGCGCCTCCAGCTCCAGCGCCTTCTCCTGGATCGGCATATCGCCCTCGGCCAGCGCCAGCTTCAGCTCCTCACGGCGCTCGGCAAATTGCGAGAGCTGCTGATCGACCCGCTCCAGCCCCTGGCGGGTGGAGTCGAGCTCGGTACGCATGGTTTGGATGCGCACCGTCAGTGCATGGGCCGCATCGCGTTCGCTACGCGCCTGCTGGCGTGACTGATCCAGGCGCTCGCGCAGCGCATCACGGCGCTGCATCAGCTCCTCGCGCTTGAGGGCCAGCTCCTCCATCTGCTCCAGCGCCTGGTGCAGCACACTGCGGGAGGATTTGATCTGCCCCTCGTTGGCGGCGATATGCTGGCGCAGTTCGGCAGACTCGCCCTGCAGCCGCTCGCGCCGGTTGGCCACCTGCTCGGCACGCGCCTCTCTGGCGCTGAGCTGTGCATTGATATCGGACTGGGCGCGGTTGGCCTCGTTCAACTGGCGCTGCGAGCTCTCACGCTCCTCCTCCAGCTGGCGCAGCACTGCCCGCCCCTCTTCCACCGCCTGCTGCAGCGTCCCGGCGCGCTCTTCCAGCACGGCCAGGGCCTCGCTCAACTCCTTGAGCTCCTGCTCGCGATGCAGCACGCCGGAGCGCTCATCGGCATCACGCACCACACGCAGCCAGCTCGCCCCGAGCCATAGCCCATCACGGGTTATCACTGATTCATGGCCCGCCAGCGAGCCGCGCATGGCGAGGGCCGCCTGCAGCGTTTCGGCGACATAGACACCGCTCAGCAGGCCGCCCAGAGACCAGCTGGAGTCAACCTTGGAGAGCAGCGCTACCCCCTTGTCGCTACCAGCCACCGCAGCGCGGGCGGAGGTGTCGAAGAGGGTCAGCGAGCCGTGTTCGAGGCTGCCCAGGGTGCCGAGCAACGGGTCCATGCCATCGATGCAGACCGCCTCCAGGTGATCCCCCAGCACGCACTCCACCGCGCGCTCCCAGCCATCGGCCACCGTGAGGCCCTGGGCCAGACGCTGCGCCTCGGCCAGGTTCTGCGCGACGAGCCACTCGCTCACCGCCCCCTGGCGCTTGCCCAGTGCCGCCTGTTGCAGCGCCTCCAGCGAAGCGTGACGCCCGCGCTTGCCCTGCAGCTCACTGCGGGTCTCGTCCAGCTGGCGCCCCTGCTGATGGTTCTGCTCACGCTGCTCATTGATGCGGGCGATGGCGACAGCCAGCTGCTCGGCCAGCATCTCCGCCCTCATCTCGCCTTCGGCCTTGCGCTCACTGAGCAGCGCGATCTCCTCATCGAGGTTGCCAGCGGAGAGGTTGCCCTGCTCCTCCTCCAGCCGCTTGAGGCGCTGTTGCAACTGCCCCTCCTGCTGCTCCAGCTGCTGGATGCGGGCACGTTCCACCTGTGAGGTCTGCGCCGGCGCATTCGCCTCCTGGTTAAAGTGCTCCCACTGCGCCTGCCACTCCTGCATCTGCTGCTCGGCCTCGGCCAGGGTGGCGGCAGAGAGCTCCTCGGCCTCACAGGCCAGCTCGTGCTGCGGCTCCAGCTCGGCCAGGGCAAAATCGAGCTCCTGAATGCGCGAGCTGTCCTTGTCGATATGCACCTGCGCCTCGTTCCAGGAGCGCTCCAGCTGCTCCAGATCCTGTCGCTGCTGCTGATAGCGCTCGCGGGCATGCTGGATGGTCTGCTCCATGCGCGCAATGTCGGCACCGATGCCGTAGTACTCGCCCTGCACCTGGTTAAAGGCCTCGGTGGCATCGACGTGAGCCTCGCGCTTGGCCTCCAGCCCCGCCTCGGCGGCACGCTGGCGGGCGATCTGCGCCTCCAGCGCGGTCTCCTCCTCGCGCAGTTGCCCCTCGCGCCCCTGCATCTCGCCATCCAGCGCGCGCCAGCGCAGCGCCTGCAGCTGCCCCTTGTAGCTGCGCTCCTCGCCCTTCAGCACCTTGTAACGCTCGGCGGTGGCGGCCTGGCGCTGCAGGTGGTTGAGCTGCTTCTCCAGCTCCTCGCGCAGGTCATTGAGGCGATCGAGGTTATCGCGGGTATGGCGCATCCGTGTCTCGGTCTCGCGGCGCCGCTCCTTGTACTTGGAGATCCCCGCCGCCTCCTCCAGGAAGACACGCAGCTCCTCGGGTTTGGCCTCGATGAGGCGCGAGATCGTTCCCTGCTCGATGATGGCGTAGCTGCGCGGTCCCAGACCGGTACCCAGGAAGATGTCGGTAATGTCGCGACGGCGGCAGCGGCTGCCGTTGAGGTGGTAGAGCGACTGGCCGTCGCGGGTGACGGTGCGCTTGATGGAGATCTCATTGTACTCGGCGTACTGCCCGCCCAGGGTGCCGTCACTATTGTCGAACACCAGCTCAATGGCGGCCTGGCCCACCGGCTTGCGCGAGTTGGAGCCGTTGAAGATGACGTCGGCCATCGAGTCGCCGCGCAGGTTCTTGGCGGAGCTCTCCCCCATCACCCAGCGTACCGCATCGATGGTATTGGACTTGCCGCAGCCGTTGGGGCCGACAATGCCGGTGAGATTGGTCGGCAGGGCGATGGAGGTCGGGTCAACAAAGGATTTGAAGCCGGCGAGTTTAATCTTGCTCAATCGCATAGGGGTTGTCTACTACCATTTTTTTGTGGCGCCAACCAACACGGCGACACCAATAATTTGTTCGCAATCCACTCAGCCGGCCGGGGAGTATCTCAATGAAAACAAGGCGTTATTCCCTAACCTGCACTTCTCATGCGCCAGTTGCGCGCCCCATGGTCAATCACCGTGCGCGGCTTCGACTCCAACGGCTTTTCCGCTACAATGGCGGGCCGACAAAATTACCATGAAAGACACTATTATGCCTAGCCAACCCAGTAAGGAACTTGAGACCTTCGACAACCCGATGCCGGAGCGCGACTACACCATCCGCATCGACGTGCCGGAGTTCACCTGCCTCTGCCCCAAGACCGGCCAGCCCGACTTCGCCACTATTCACATCGAGTATGTGCCGAGCCAGCAGTGTATCGAGCTGAAGGCGCTGAAGATGTATATGTGGTCCTACCGTGAGGAGGGGGCGTTCCATGAGAAGGTGACCAACACCATGCTGGATGACTTCGTCAAGGCGTGTAACCCGCGCTTCATGCGCGTCACCGGCAAGTTCAACGTGCGTGGCGGCATCTACACCACGGTAGTGGCCGAGCACCACGCCGCCGACTGGAACCCGCC
>JAPHSX010000065.1 GCA_026196575.1 Gammaproteobacteria bacterium
CAGTGCAGGAACTGCTGGGTCACGCCGATATCGCCACCACCCAGATCTACACCCACCTCGATTTCCAGCACCTGGCCAAGGTCTATGACGCGGCCCACCCGCGCGCCAGAAAGCGGCGCGAGGAGTGACTGACCGGGTTGAATCACAGACCCTAAAGCCGCAAACTAACAGCCACCCATAACCGTTACGAGATTCGCCGCAATGGCCCGCTACCTCTTTTTACCCCTTGCCCTCATCCTGCTGGCAACCTCCCCTTCGCTCCTCCTTGCCGAGGAGAAGGAGGCGCCAAAGAAGGCGCTCTACCTCCCCCTTGCCGACAAGTTTGTGGTCAACGTGCAGGACGGCAAACGGATGCGTTTCATGCAGGTCAAGGTGCAGGTGATGACCCGTGAGGAGCGGGTATTCGACGCCATCGGCGAGCACCTGCCGGCTCTCAACCACGCCGTCATCATGCTGCTCAGCCACCAGGACGCCGACACCATGCGCAGTGCGCAGGGGCGCGAACAGGTGCGGATAGAGGCCCAGCGCGAGATGCAACAGGTGTTGGCCGAGGTAGCCGGTCTGGGAGAGGGGCTGGAGGCGGTCTACTTTACCGACTTTGTAATTCAGTAACGGGCGCGACTCGCCTGCACTGCGACAAGGCCCTGCGGGGCCTTTTTTGTTACCCACTTTCCTTTACGCCAGGGCGTCCCCATATCTGCCGAGATGATGACCAAACAGCATGACGAGACAAAAAAGAGGACACATGCCAGCTGAATCAGCAACCATGCAGCAGCATGCCGCCTATGTCGGTATGTACGAGCGCCACCTGCTGCGCCGCGACGGCAACCCCCTGTTCCGTCTCCCCGCCGCCGACTACAGCGCCAACGAGGTACTGCAGGCACGCCAGCGCGACAGCGAGGAGTTGCAGCAGTTCCACCAGGAGATGCGCGAGGCGATTCAGCAGGCGATCGAGCTGCCGGGCAACGTGGCTAGCGAGGTGATCCTCGAGCTGCGCGGCAGGCTGGATCAGCTCTACACCCGTTGCAGCGGCTTTGGCAACAGCTGCCGGGAGCACAAGGAGAACCTGCGCAAGCTCATCGACCTGGTGATGAAGGCGGTGTGGCAGGCCGCCGCCGATGACCCCCAGGCCCGCCTGGAGCTGGAGCAGGAGGAGATGGCACGCCAGCAGCACTACCGCCTGCTGGAATATCCGCTGGTGGCCGATCTGCTGCGCCCCGACACCCCCATTGCGAGTGATGAGTTGGTCCCCTCCCTGCTGCTGGCCGCCGACGATGAGCTGGAGGCGGTGATGTGGCTGTTCGAGCGCGAGCAACTGCGACAGATCTGCAATGAGGCAGAGACGCTGTTGCAACAGCGCCGGGCCGAGGGTTTTGCACTGCCGCAGGCGTGGGAAAAATTGCAGTTCATGCGGGAGCATCTTGAGGACTGAGGCCCATGATCAGAAGACACATCCCCTCTGCCACGCCCGTTTTATCAACTCCATCCACGGCACGTTGCGTTTGACATCGATCAAGGCAAATCAGGGGTGGCCGGGCGGATAATCTTCCCCCCTTTTCAGGAGCTAGCACGATGACATTCACCAGCCAGATGGGCGCCGATCACCACCGCTGCGATGAGCTATTTGCCAGCGTCGAGCAGGCGGTAGAGGGTGGTCAGTGGCCGCAGGCCGCCCAGGCACACCAGCACTTTATCGAGGCGATGGAACAACATCTGCAGACCGAAGAGCAGCTGCTCTTCCCTGCCTTCGAGGAGGCGAGCGGCATGCGTGAGGGGCCGACCAGCATGATGCGCTACGAGCACGAACAGATGCGCGAGCTGTTCGCGCAGATGGGAGAGGCGCTGTCGGCCGAGCGCGGCGAGGATTACTTGGGGGCCGCCGAGACCCTGCTCATCCTGATGCAGCAGCACAACGCCAAGGAGGAGCAGATCCTTTATCCGATGCTCGATCAGGTACTGGCGCCGCAGGCCGCCACCCTGCTCGCGCAGCTTGAGAGCCGCATCAAGCAGGGGTAACCGCGGCGTGGAGCACCTCCTCGACGTAAGTGGGCTGGAGGCGCCGGAGCCGCTGCTGCAGGCACTCGGCGCACTGGGGTCACTGGCAAAGGGGGACTATCTGCGCCTGCAACACCGCATGAAACCGTGCCACCTCTACCCGCAACTCGAGAAGGGCAATTTTGCCTGCGAGACCCGGTGCGGGGTAGAGGTGGCGTGCGAACTCTTCATCTGGCACCAAGGGGACGAGATGGCGGCCGCCGCCGCGCGCAAGGTTGCCGCCACCCTGCCACCGTGGTCGGAGTAAGCACGTGAACTACACCGCCCTCTCCCTCAGCCAGGCCCCGCCGCTCTCGGTGCCGCTGCGCTTCTTTCTTACCGCCCCGCTGTTTCTCGCCGCCGCCGCGCTGCTCTTCATCTTTGCCGATCCCACCCTGCTGTCGGGCCGCTGGAGTCCGCTGATGCTGGCGCTCACCCACCTCATCACCCTGGGCTTTCTTGCTACCTGCATGGTGGGGGCGGTGCAACAGCTGCTGCCAGTGCTGATCGGCACCCCGTTCGGTTCACCGCGACGGGTGGCCGCCCTGCTCCACCTGCCGCTAGTGGCAGGCATCGCCCTGCTGGTGACGGGGATGGGGCTGACGCGGCCGCTACTGCTGCAGCTGGGCAGCGCCCTGCTGTTACCGGCGTTGCTGCTCTTTATCCTGCTCACCGCCCACGCTTTGTGGCGTACCCGCTCCCGCCACGCCACGGTGGCGGCGATGGGGCTGGCGCTGCTGGGGCTGCTGTTGCTGGGGGCGATCGCCCTGTGGGTGTTGCCATTGAGCCACTGGCAGCCGCCGCTGGCCCACCCCTACACCCGCCTGCATATCGGCTGGGGGGCGGTGGGGTGGATTGGCGCGCTGCTGATCGGTGTCGCCTATCAGGTGGTGCCGATGTTTCAGATCACCCCGGAGTACCCGCCACGGGTGCGCCGCTGGTTGATCCCGGCGCTCGCTCTGCTGCTGACGGGGTGGAGCCTCTCGCACGACTGGCTACCGATACTGACCCCGTTGCTGGGCCACCTGCTGGCGCTGCTGCTCGCCCTCTTTGCCGCGCAAACGCTCTGGCTGCAGGAGCAGCGGCGCCGCCGTCTGGCCGATGTCTCGCTCGATTTCTGGCGCCTGGCGATGCTCTCGCTGCTACTGGCGCTGCTGACCTGGGTGGCGGGGCAGTGGCTCCACTGGCCGCGGTTGGAGCTGCTGACGGGGGCGCTCTTTCTACTCGGTTTTGCCACCTCGGCGGTGAACGGCATGCTCTACAAGATCGTGCCGTTTCTGGTCTGGCTGCACCTCAACAGTCGCCTGCAGGCACAGGGGCGCTGGCAAGGGGGGGTGCCCAATATGAAGCAGGTGATCCTGCCGGGGGTGACGCGCTGGCAGCTTCGCCTGCACCTGCTGGCGCTGGCGCTGTTGTTGCTGACCTTGGCGCTGCCCACCACCATACCGCCCTGGATCGCCGGTGGCCTCTGGTTGGCAAACGCGCTCTTTCTCTGGTGGAATCTGCTGCAGGGGGTGCGCTGCTACCGGCGTACCTTGCAGGCAGCGCAAGCGGTACCGGTGTAGGCCATCAGGCGACGGCCGGGTCCTTGCCACTGAGCAGATAGGCGATGGTGTCGTGCACCGAGCGCATCTGATCGCCGAAGGGGAGCGGCTCGGAGCCACGGAAGAAGAGCCCCTTTTCGTAGTTACCCTGCACCGCCGCCTCCAGCTGGGTGTCAATGCAGAACTGGCCCGCATCGGGGTTGCCATCCTTCAGCCCACAGTGGCTCAGGCACTCGAACCAGACCGCGCAGGTCCCCTTCTCCGGGGTGGCGCGCGAGCGCACCCTCTCTTCACGCTCCAGATACTTTTTCAGCCACGGGGTAAGCACGGCACGGGCCGGCAGTCCGGCGGTGCTCATAAAGGTGACGACCTCCTCGGGCTTCGCCTCCAGCAGCACCTTCTTGAAATTGGGGTGGGCGTCGCCCTCCTCGGTGACGGCGAAGGGGGTGCCGATCTGCACCCCGCTGGCGCCCCAGCTGAAGAGCTCCCTGATCTTCTCGAAGGAGTTGATACCACCGGCGGGGATGAGCGGAATGGGGTCGATCTTCAGCGCCTCGAACACCTTGGGGATCTCGGCCAGCACCCGCTTGAAATCAAAGCGCGCATCGTTGATATCCTCCGGTTTGGGGGCGCCGAGGTGGCCACCTGCGTAGCGCGGGTGCTCCAGCACGATGGCATCGGGCAGTACCCCCTTGCGCAGCCAGCGTTTAAGCACGGCGCGCACCCCGCGCTCCTCGGAGAGGATGGGGATGAGGGCAACATCGGGGTAGTCGCGGGTCAGATCGGGCAGCTCGAAGGGGAGTCCCGCCCCCATGATGATGGCATTGGCGCCGCTCTGGCATGCCTGTTTGACCAGCTCGGGAAAGCGGTCGACCGCCTTCATCACGTTGACGGCGATAAAGCCGTCGGGGCCGGCGATCTCCCTGGCGGCCTTGATCTCGCGATCCAGCGCCTCCATGTTGGCATCATCGATGACTTGCCGATCCTTGACCCGATGGGTGCGCGCCATCAGATCCGGATGGTGGACCCGCAGGTCGATGCTGGCGATGGTGCCGATGGCACCCTCCCTGGCGACGGCGCCGGCCAGTTTATGGGCCGATACGCCGACCCCCATCCCTCCCTGGATGATGGGCAGCAGTTCGCGGCCGCGAATCTTCAGCTTGGGTAGAGGGGTATCAATCATGCAACACCTACTTGAGTCACGAGGCATAAAGGACGCTATGATACATTAAGCGCGTTCATTGATCTGCACCCTGTGAGTGGGGGCGCAAGCGCCCACTCTCAAGCCCACAAATCAACAGGTTATAACATGCACACAGCCGCAACAGAGGCAGAGGCGTTTCGTTCAATTATCGCGTACCCCCTGCACGGCAACTGCTACCTCAACATCACCAGCGAGTGCACCCTGCGCTGCGGTTTCTGCCCCAAATACAACCGCAGCTGGGAGGTACAGAGTTACGATTTGCGCCTGCACCGCGAGCCGAGCGCCGAGGAGGTGCTGCAGGCGATTGGCGATCCCACCGCCTACAAGGAGATCGTCTTCTGTGGCCTGGGCGAGCCGACCACCCGCTTCGAGGTGTTGATGGCCATCGCCCGCGCGGTCAAGGCGGCGGGGGGGCGGGTGCGGGTCAATACCGACGGCCTCGCCAACCTGCGCGAGGGGCGTGACGTCACCGCCGAGATGGCGACCGCGGTCGATGCCCTCTCCATCTCGTTGAACGCACAAAATGAGGCGCTCTACATCCAGCATACCCGCCCACGCCTGCCAGGTGCCTACGCCGCCGTGCTGGAGTTTGCCCGTCTTGCCGGGGAGCGCGGCATCGATGTCACCCTCACCGCCATCGATGGTCTGAAGGGGGTCGATGTAGCCGCCTGCGAACAGATAGCCCACCGGCTGGGGGTTAAATTCCGCCGTCGCGAACTGGACAACGTCGGTTAGATGGCGCTCTCGGACTACGTTACCACCCTGGGACAGGCGCTGCTCGCCCGCCACGGCGAGCGGGTACACAAACTTGCGATTAACGCCGGCTTCACCTGCCCCAATCGCGACGGCAGCAAGGGGCGCGGCGGCTGCACCTTCTGCAACAACGCCTCCTTCAGCCCGAATGCACGGCGCGAGCCGGGGGTGGCCGAGCAGATCGAGGCCGGGCGCCGGGTCATCGCCAAACGCACCGGGGCAAAAAAGTTTCTCGCCTACTTTCAGGCCTACACCAACACCTACGACGACCCGGCGCGTCTCAAGGCGCTCTACGACGAGGCGCTGGCCGAACCCGATGTGATCGGCCTCTCCATCGGCACCCGCCCCGACTGTGTACCCCCGGCGGTGCTGCGGCTACTGGCCGACTACCGGGAGCAGGGCCACGAGGTGTGGCTGGAGCTGGGGCTGCAATCGAGCTTCGATCGCACCCTGGAGCGGGTCAATCGCGGCCACGGTTTTGGCGAGTTTCGCCAGGCGGTGAAGGATGCCCACGCACTGGGGCTACAGGTCTGCACCCACCTTATCGTCGGCCTGCCCGGCGAGGAGGCGTCGCACAACCTGATCTCGCTGGAGCGGGTGCTGGCGCTGGGGGTGGAGGGGCTCAAGCTGCACCCGCTGCACGTGGTCAAGGGGACGATGCTGGCCAACGAGTGGCGGCGCGGCGAGTACCACCCCTGGGCGATGGAGAAATATATCGCCACCGTGGCTGATATGGTGGAGCAGACCCCGCCGGGGGTGATCTACCATCGCCTCACCGGCACCGCCGAGGAGGCCATCCTGCTCGCCCCGGCGTGGTGCAACTGGAAGTGGCGGGTACTCAACGGCATCGAGGATGAACTGGCCCGACGCGGCAGCCGGCAGGGGCAACGCGGCAGTAATATTACGCAATCTTTACGGTAAAATAGTGACCACGCGGGCGCGGCACGCCGATGCCTTTGTGGTTACGTCATCTGGACAGAGGTTATGACGAAAAAGATAGAATTGGTCTGCCCGGCGGGGAGCTTTCCCGCCCTGCGTGCCGCCGTCGACAACGGCGCCGACGCGGTCTACATGGGGTTTCGCGACGCCACCAACGCACGCAACTTTCCCGGTCTCAACTTCGATGAGCGCACCGCACGCCAGGGCATTGACTACGCCCATGCCCGCGGCACCAAGGTGCTGCTGGCCCTCAACACCTACCCGCAACCCCAGTCCTGGCCGGTCTGGACCGCCGCGGTGGACAAGGCCGCCGCCCTCGGTGTCGATGCCCTGATCCTCGCCGACCCGGGGCTGATGGCCTATGCCCATCGCACCCACCCCAATCTCCGACTCCACCTCTCGGTGCAGGGGTCGGCCACCAGCGCCGAGGCGATCGCCTTCTACCGTGAACGCTTCAACATCCAGCGGGTGGTGCTGCCACGGGTGCTCTCGCTCGCCCAGGTCAGGCGCGTAATTGAGCATACCGACGTCGAGGTGGAGACCTTCGCCTTCGGCTCGCTCTGCGTGATGGTGGAGGGGCGCTGCTACCTCTCCTCCTACGCCACCGGCGAGTCGCCCAACACCTGCGGCGCCTGCTCCCCGGCCAAGTCGGTGCGCTGGGAGGAGACACCCAAGGGGCGCAACGTGCGCCTCAACGGAGTGCTCATCGACAGCTACCTGGCGGAGGAGAGCGCCGGCTACCCGGTGCTCTGCAAGGGGCGCTTTCTGGTCAATGACAAGCTCGACTACGCCCTGGAGGAGCCGACCTCGCTCAGCGTACTCGACATCCTGCCGCAGCTCATCAAGGCCGGGGTCTCGGCGATCAAGGTGGAGGGGCGCCAGCGCAGCCCCGCCTATGTAGCACAGGTGACCCGGGTGCTGCGCCAGGCGCTCGATGCGGCGCAGTCCAACCCCGAGGGCTACACCCCGCGCCGCGAGTGGGTGGCTGAACTCGACAAGGTGGCCGAAGGGTCAACACACACACTGGGTGCTCTGGAGAGGGAGTGGCAATGAAACTATCACTGGGACCCATTCTCTATTTCTGGCCGCGCCAGCAAGTGCTCGATTTTTATAAAGAGGTCGCCGGTTGGCCGGTCGATATCGTCTACCTCGGCGAGGTGGTCTGTTCCAAGCGCCGCCTGTTGCGCTACGATGACTGGCTGGCGATTGCCGACGAGTTGAGCGCGGCGGGCAAGGAGGTGGTGCTCTCCACCCTGGCGCTGGTGGAGGCCGAATCGGAGCTGCTGACCATGCGCCGTATCGTGGAGAATGGCCGCTATCTGGTCGAGGCCAACGACATGGCCGCAGTGCAGATGGCCGCCGGCAAAGAGGTGTCATTTGTCGCCGGGCCACACCTCAACCTCTATAACGACGAGAGCCTCGCCCTGATGCAGCAAGCCGGGGCAGAGCGCTGGGTGATGCCGGTGGAGCTCTCGCACGACACCCTGCAGCAGCTGCTCGACGGCTGCCCCGCCGGGCTGCAGACCGAGGTCTTTGCCTACGGGCGCCTGCCGCTCGCCTTCTCCGCCCGCTGCTTTACCGCGCGCCACGAGGGGCTACCCAAGGATGATTGCCAGCTGCGCTGCGGCGACTACGCCGACGGCCTGCTGATGCGCTCACAGGAGGAGCAGGAGTTTCTCGCCATTAACGGCATTCAGACCCAGTCGGCCACCACCGACAGCCTGCTCGACGCCCTGCCCGAGATGGCAAGGATGGGGGTCGATGTGGTGCGTCTCTCGCCGCAATCCCGCCACATGGGCGAGATAGTCGCGATCTTCCACCAGGTGCTGGGTGGCACGCTTGCGCCGGAGGCAGGAAACGAGCGCCTGCGCAAAGTCGCCGCCGGTGCGCTGAGCAACGGCTTCTGGCACGGCAAATCGGGAATGGAGTGGCATGCACCCCGCGCCGAATAGCCGCCCCGCATGAGCGAGAGTGCCAGGGCGCAACAGCTCGCCCTCGCCGAGGCGGTGCGCCGCGCCTGTATCGACGCGGCCCGCAACGGCTACCGGCGCGCCGCCATCAGCGGCCTCTGTCCCGAAGGGGCGCAAGAGGCCGCCCTGGGGGCGATCGAAATGGCCAACCTCGAACCGATCATCGCGGCACTCGAGATGGCCACATCAGACCACGGATAGACGGGAAGCGCCGGGGCAACACCGTCACGACATACAACACCCCCACCCCGTCCCAATCCTGTTCCGGGCCGTTGCCTCTCAGCGCGGTTCGGGACGGCTCCAGAGAAAGAGGACGACGGCACCAAACAACACCGCCAACCCGGCCAGGAGCCAAGGGTTATCGAGGCGCCAGTACATCACCCCCCAACTACCGACAAGGAGCAGCAGCGCGAGGCGCTTGCCACGGCGCGACACCGCCCCCTGCTCCTCCCAGTCAATAAGCAGGGAGCCCAGTTGGGGGTGGGCATAGAGCCAGCGATGGAGCCGTGTCGAACCACGGGCGGCAAACCAGGCGCTCAGCAGCAGAAAGGGGACGGTCGGCAGGCCGGGCAGCGCAATGCCGATGATCGCCAGCACAAGAAAGAGGTAGGCGAGCAGCAACGCGGGCCAGCGGATCAAGCGTGACATGGACAGGGGGCGGCGGCGTGCCGCAGGCCGCCGGGCGGGGTGATGCGGTCCGGATTTACACGCAGGTGCCGGGGCAAGGTGTCACGGCTGGTAACGAATACCCTGTTGCGCCAGGTAGTCGATAACCGCCGCCCGCTCGCCCTTGAAGGCGATCTGTTTTTCGTTGCTCTGAATCTGGTAGTCATACATCGGGTCGTAGTAGTTGCCGAGCAGTTCGCGGATCCAGTCGCGGTGGGCGTCAAACTCGCCGTGATCGCGCTGTTGTGCGATGGCGCCCTGCATCACGGCGCGCAGTTGGGCGTGGCGCGCGGCGCCAAGGCGCTTCTTGATCTTGTCGAGGCTGGCGAGCAGGTAGTCGGCCCACTGGTTAAAACCTTCCGCCTCGCCGTAGAGGGCGGCGTGTTCGGCCAGCGCCTCGTGGATGTACTCCTGGTGGGTGTTCTCCACCCGCTCTTCCAGGCTCGCCTCAAGCAGCACCAGCGGCGAGTCGCGGAACTTGTCGCGAATGGCGTCGGGCATAAAGCAGGAGCCAACATTGCGGTGCTCATCCTCCACCACGAAGGGGGGGTTGCCGGCGGCGCGCAGCTTGATGAGCTCAATGGAGAGGGCGTTCTCGAAGCTGATCTGGCGCGGCTGCGGGGTGGCGTGGTTGCCGAAGGCGGAGCCACGGTGCCAGGCGAGCCCCTCCAGGTCGACCATCGGTGAGAGCTTATGCAGCAGCAGGGTCTTGCCGACCCCGGTGCGCCCGCCGATGACGATGGGGTGTACCTCACGCGCGCTCACCTCCAGCTCGTCGATAAGAAAACGGCGCAGCGCCTTGTAGCCGCCGCGGATACGCGGATAGCGGATGCCGCTCGCCTCATAGAGCCACCGCTGGGCGATCTTCGAGCGCATACCGCCGCGAAAGCAGTAGAGCACGCCGTCGGGGTGGCTTTCTGCGAAGGCCCGCCACGCGGCGATACGCTCATCCTTTTTCTTGCCGGTGACCAGCTCGTGGCCGAGGTCGATGGCGGCGTTCTGTCCCAGGTGCTTGTACTGCCTGCCGATCTGCTCGCGCTCGGCATCATTGATGAGACAGTGATTTTCGGCATGGGGAAAGGCACCCTGGTAGAACTCGACGGGGGCGCGCACGTCGAGCAGCGGTACCCCCTCGATAACCAGGCGGCGGAAATCTTCTACCTGTGGCAGCTCTTCTGACATGGGGCAGGGCTTGTTATTTGATGGTAATGAGCGGGCCGTCGCCCACCTCCAGCAGGCGTCCGATGGGCAGCAGCTCCATCCCCTCGGCCACGGTGACGGCATAGAACTCCGCCTCGCACTCCGGGTCAACAGCCACCAGCAGGCCGCCGGAGGTCTGCGGGTCACAGAGCAGGGCGCGCTGGGTGTCGCTCATCGCGCCGACCTTGTGGCCGTAGCTGGCGAAATTGCGCTCGGCACCGCCCGGTGAGCAGCCCATGGCGATGTACTCCTCGATATGGGGCAGCCTGGGCACCGCGGCGTAGTCAATCTCGGCACGCACCCCGCTCCCCTCGCACATCTCGCGCAGATGGCCAAGCAGACCGAAACCGGTAACGTCGGTCATCGCCCTGACCCCGCCAAGCTGGCCGAAGGCGGTGCCGATCTGGTTGAGCTGGCACATGGTGTCGGGGGCAAGACGCTCATGTTCTGGCTGCAAGAGCCCCTTCTTGCCCGCGGTGGTGAGGATACCGATCCCCAGCGGCTTGGTGAGATAGAGGCGGCAGCCGGGGGTGGCGGTGTTGTTCTGCTTGATCTTGTGGTTGTCGACGAGGCCGGTGACGGCGAGGCCGAAGATCGGCTCCGGCGAGTCGATGGAGTGGCCACCGGCCAGCGGGATCCCCGCATCGCGGCAGGCGGCACGACCACCGTCCACCACCTGGGCGGCGACCTCCGGCCCCAGCTTGTCGATGGGCCAGCCGAAGATGGCGATGGCCATCAACGGCTGGCCACCCATGGCATAGACATCGGAGATGGCGTTGGTGGCGGCGATACGCCCGAACTCGAAGGGGTCATCGACGATGGGCATGAAGAAGTCGGTGGTGCTGATCACCGAGCGGCCGTCGCCCAGGTCATAGGCGGCGGCGTCGTCGCGCGAATCGTTGCCCACCAGCAGCCGCGGGTCAAGCGGCACGGCAAAGCCGCTGTTGAGGATCTCCTCCAGCAAGTTGGGGGCGATCTTGCAGCCGCAGCCGGAGCCATGGCTGTATTCGGTCATGCGGATAGCGGGCTTCTGTGACATGGTGCTTCGTTACCTGTTTGCAGGGTGCATATTGAGGACGCCGATTATACCATGTCGCCGCTGCTTCGCCGATGCGCCAGCCAGCGGGCCTGGCTGACGCCGCCACTTGATGAGTAACTGAAGATGAACAAGATATCGGGTTTACTGTTGCCACTGCTCCTGCTGTACGGTGCGCTGACGCACGCCGCGCCGCCGGCGGAGATAGCCACGCTGCAACAGGGGGCGGCAGCGGGCAACGCCTATGACCAACTCAATCTGGGCGCGGCCTATGACCACGGCATTGGCGTGGCGCGTGATATCGACAAGGCATTGCACTGGTACCAGCGGGCGGCGGAACAGGGGGTGGCCGAGGCGCAGTTCAACCTGGCCCACCTGCTGGTGACCGAGGAGATCAGCACAGTGGCCGCCGCCGAGTGGATGGAGAAGGCGGCGCGGCAGGGGCTGCTTGATGCCGAATACCTGATGGGGGCGATCCATGCCGAGGGGATCGGGGTTGAGGTGAATCCACAGGAGGCGCGCCGCTGGTGGCAGCGGGCGGCGGCCAGGGGGCATACCGAGGCACAACGTCTGCTCAAGGAGATGAAGTAGCACGGCGTAGCGGCGGGGATCGGGCACTGTTTTATTATTTTTATGTGGAGCGCGCCGCTTTCAGGTACAATCGCGCCCTATTTCGCCCCAATACGCCACATTCTGCCCCATTAACCGGAACTACCCCCGTGATTGAGAACCTTCGCAACATCGCCATTATCGCCCACGTTGACCACGGCAAAACTACCCTGGTCGATCAACTCCTGAAGCAGTCCGACACCCTCGATGCGCGCACCCAGCTTGCCGAGCGCGCCATGGACTCCAACGATCAGGAGCGTGAACGCGGCATTACCATCCTCGCCAAGCCCACCGCCATCAAGTGGGGCAAGTACCACATCAACATCGTCGACACCCCCGGCCACGCCGACTTCGGCGGCGAGGTGGAGCGCGTGCTCTCCATGGTCGACTCGGTACTGCTGCTGGTCGATGCGGTCGAGGGGCCAATGCCGCAGACCCGTTTTGTGACCCAGAAGGCGCTGGCGCGCGGCCTCAAGCCGATCGTGGTGGTGAACAAGGTAGACCGCCCGGCGGCGCGTCCCGAGTGGGCGCTGGACCAGACCTTCGACCTCTTCGACCGTCTCGGTGCCACCGATGAGCAGCTCGACTTCCCGGTGGTCTACGCCTCCGGCCTTGGCGGCTTCTCCGGCCTGACACCCGATGTGCGCTCCGGCACCATGGAGCCGCTGCTGCAGACTGTGGTCGACAAGGTACACCCGCCGCAGGTCGAGCTGGAGGATCCCTTCCAGCTGCAGGTCTCGCAGCTCGATTACAACAGCTACACCGGCGTCATCGGCATTGGCCGTATCGCCCGTGGCCGCATCAAGGCCAACACCCCGGTGACGGTGGTGGACAAAGAGGGCAAACGACGCAACGGCCGCGTATTGCAACTGTATGGCTTTATGGGGCTGGAGCGTATCGAGGTGCAGGAGGCACAGGCGGGCGACATCGTCTGTTTCACCGGTCTGGACCCGCTCAATATCTCCGACACCCTCTGCGACCCCAACGCCGTGGAGGCGCTGGCCCCGCTGTCGGTGGATCAGCCGACCGTGAGCATGACCTTCCAGGTCAACAACTCCCCCTTCGCCGGTAAGGATGGCAAGTACGTCACCTCACGTCAGATTAAGGAACGCCTCGATCAGGAGCTGATCCACAACGTGGCGCTGCGCGTGGAGCAGGGCTCGGATCCGGACAAGTTCCGCGTCTCCGGCCGTGGCGAGCTGCACCTCTCGGTGCTGATTGAGAACATGCGCCGCGAGGGGTTCGAGCTGGGCGTCTCCCGTCCCGAGGTCATTATCCGCACCATCGACGGCGAACCGCAGGAACCCTTCGAGCAGGTCACCGTCGACGTCGAGGAGCAGCACCAGGGCGGCGTAATGGAGCGGCTGGGGATACGCGGCGGCGACCTGAAGAACATGGTGCCCGACGGGCGTGGCCGGGTGCGCCTCGACTACATCATGCCGGCCCGTGGCCTTATCGGTTTTCGTACCGACTTCCTCACCGCCACCCAGGGTTCGGGGCTGCTCTACAGCGTCTTTGACCACTACGGCCCGTTCAAGCGCGGTGACTACGGCAGCCGCAAGAACGGGGTGATGATCGCCAACGCCACCGGCAAGGCGCTGACCAACTCCATCTACAACCTGCAGGAGCGTGGCCGCATGTTCATCGGCCATGGCGATGAGGTCTACGAGGGGATGGTTATCGGCCTGCACTCGCGCAGCAATGACCTGGTGGTGAACGCCCTCAAGGGCAAGCAGCTGACCAACGTGCGTGCCTCAGGCACCGACGAGGCGCAGGTGCTCACCCCGCCGGTGGTGCACACCCTGGAGCAGGCGCTGGAGTTCATCGACGACGATGAGCTGGTCGAGGTGACCCCCAACCACATCCGCCTGCGCAAGAAGCTGCTCAATGAGCATGAGCGCAAGAAGGCCGGGCGCGGCAAGGAGTAGAGGCCGGGAAGTGCGTACAAAAACGGGGCCGAGTGCCCCGTTTTCATACCCACGACAAAAAGGCGATTACACCGCGTTATTTGACAGCGCGATGGAATTATTTTGTCTTGCTACACTCTATAGTACTTAGTGTTTTTTAATGGAGTAGACAGGATGAAGCGGTTAACGATTTTTGTGGCAGTGGGAACCCTGGCGCTGGGCGGTTGCGCCACCACCAGCGAGACCGATGATGGCGGTGCCGACAAGGCGACCGCCGGGGCGATCATCGGCGGCATTGTTGGCGGGGTGATTGCCAACAACACCGGCAGGCAGTCCAGCGGCAAGACCGCGCTGGGGGTGATGGCCGGCGCCGTGGCGGGCGGGGTGATTGGCGACTCGATGGACAGGAAGGAGACCTCACTGCGCCAGATCGCCTCCGAACGCGATGCCAAGGATATGGAGATCGTGCGGGTGCGTGAGGATCTGCTGCGCATCAGCGTCTCCTCCGAGGCCTCATTCGATTTTGATCGTGCCGAGCTGAAGCCGGAGTTCAAGCCGACCCTCAACAAGGTGGCCGATGTGCTCTACAACGACCCCAATCAGCGCATTCGCGTGGTCGGCCACACCGACAGCCGGGGTAGCGATGCCTACAACCAGGGGCTCTCCGAGCGTCGTGCCCAGGCCACCGCCAGCTATCTCATCAGTCAGGGGGTTGCCTCCTCCCAGGTGACGGTGGAGGGGCGTGGCGAGAGTGAGCCGCGCGCCGATAACGCCACCGCCGAGGGGCGGGCGCAGAATCGCCGCGTCGAGATCTTCCTGCAGCAGTTCTAGGAGTCCACCCGCAGGTCTGCCGCCGTGACGGGAAATGGCCCGGTCACGGCTCCAACTCTCATGCGGAGCGCGCCTTGCCATGCATATCCTCTATCCCGATCTCCATCCCTATGTGCAACACACCCTGGCGGTAGATGAACCCCATCTGCTGCATCTGGAGGAGTGCGGCAACCCCTTGGGCATTCCGGTACTGTTTGTCCACGGCGGGCCGGGGGCGGGCTGCGAGCCCTATCACCGCCGCTTCTTCGACCCGCAACGCTACCGCATCATCCTCTTTGATCAGCGCGGTTGTGGCCGCTCCACCCCCCACGCCGCACTGGAGAACAACACCACCCAGGCGCTGGTGGCCGACATGGAGACGATCCGCGAGCACCTGGGGATCGACAAGTGGCTGCTGTTCGGCGGCTCCTGGGGCTCCACCCTCAGCCTGGTCTATGCCCAGAGCCACCCCGAGCGGGTGCTGGGACTGGTGGTGCGCGGCATCTTTCTCTGCCGCCCACAGGAGATCGCCTGGTTCTACCAACAGGGGGCGAGCCGCCTCTTTCCCGACTACTGGCAGGAGTACCTCGCCCCGATCCCCGAGGCGGAGCGCGGTGAGCTGCTGCACGCCTATCATCGCCGCCTCACCGGCGAGGATGAGATGGCGCGCATGGCGGCCGCCAAGGCATGGTCGCTGTGGGAGGGGCGAACCGCCACCCTCAAGCCCAGCGAGTCGGTGATTAATCATTTCGGCAACCCCTTTACCGCACTCTCGCTGGCACGCATCGAATGCCACTACTTCGTTAATGACAGTTTTCTTGAATCAAACCAGATCCTGCGCGATGCCGGACGCCTCAAGGGCATTCCCGGTGTTATCGTGCATGGCCGCTACGATGTGATCTGCCCGCTGGAGAACGCCTGGCAACTCGCCCAACTCTGGCCCGAGGCGCAGTTGAAGGTGATCGCCGATGCCGGCCATGCCGCCTCCGAACCCGGCATTATTAACGCCCTGGTGCAGGCCACCGACGACTTTGCCGATCAGCTGGCATGATCGGCCTGTTGCAGCGGGTGAGCGAGGCGGCGGTGCGCGTGGAGGGGGAGAGCGTGGGTGCCATCGGTCGCGGCCTGCTGGTACTGCTGGGGGTGGAGCGGGGTGACCGCGAGGAGCAGGCCGACCGCCTGCTGGAGCGTCTGCTCGGCTACCGCGTCTTTGCCGATACCGCCGGCAAGATGAATCTCAGTCTGCGTGATATCGGGGGGGGATTGTTGCTGGTACCGCAGTTCACCCTGCCCGCCGACACCCGCAAGGGAAACCGTCCCGGCTTCACCCCTGCCGCCCCGCCCGTCGAGGGGCGGCGCCTGTTCGACTATGTGGTGGCGCGGGCGCGCGCCGCACACCCCGTCGTGGCGAGCGGGGTGTTTGGCGCCGAGATGCAGGTAGCACTGATTAACGACGGGCCGGTCACCTTCTGGCTACAACAGCCGCCGCAACAGGGAGATACGCTACAGCGCCTGCAGTAACTCACTGCGCTTGCTGTGGTACTCCTCTTCGCTGATCAGCCCCTCATCAAACAGATCTTTTAGCTGCCGCAGCCGCTGCTTTAACCCAGGGGTAACGGCTGGCGGTTGCGCCACCTCGCTCGCGGCGGGTTCTGCAACGGGGGCGAGCGCGGGCAGCGCCTCTGCGGCCGTGCCGGCATCGCAAGTGAGACGGGCCGTGATTCCCTCGTTGATCACCCGACTGCTAACGGTGGCGATAAAGGGTTCACAACCCGGATAGACCAGCTCAATACGACCGTAGAGATGTTTTTTCGCAGGGTCGAAACTCTGCGGGAAGACATCCTGTTTGCGCAGGGTAAGCGGGGTCTGCCCCAGCGTCTCGCCCAGCACCAGCACCGAGGCGCCCACCGGCGCCGAATCGACCAGAAACTGATCGCGCGAGGAGGAGAAGAGCGGGTTACCGCTGCAACCGACTAGCGGCAGTGCAAGGAGTACGGAGAGGTGTCGATAACGCATGGTGAGTGTCCTTGTTTTTGTGGCATTATTACCGCAACCGGGCGGCGGGTAAACCCCAGCCGCAGTGTCGCTGCATTTGACTGGTGATCTTTCGGGTACGGTGGTGCCCGGCAACATAAAAGAGGGTTCCATGCACTACGATGTCAGCGCGGCAGAGATGAATGATGCCAAACATCCCCACGAAATATTTCTGATCAATCTCATCACCAACCACATCCTGATCTTTGTCGGCCTGCTCGGCATGGCCAAAACCTGTCCGTGGGTAATGCTGATCACCCCGGCCATCTCCATCGGCGTGCTGGGTTATGTGATGGTGCGGGCACGCAGTAAATTGCAGGGCGCCAGCTGGTTTGCCGCCTGCCACTGGCAGCTCTGTGCCCGGCGCAGCCGGCTTTTTATTGGCATGATGGCGGTGGCGGCGCTGGTACTTGGCGGGTTGTTGCTCTCGGTCGGGTGGGACACCTCGCAACTCAAACCCGGCCACTACGCCCTCGGTGGTGTCTCGGCGCTGCCCGTCCTGCTCTTTGTCATGGTGCTTATCGTGATGGAGTCGGATGCCCTGCACAAGGCGAAGAGCGGTGAGGTGCCGCAGTGGCTGGTGGAGAAGTACCCCAATCCACAGGCGAAAGCCCGCACCGAATAGGTGCACGCACTCCCCTTCAAATGGCCGGATTAGCGGCCATTTTCATCTGACGACATAAAAAGTGAAACTCTATGGAACGGTATATCTTTCTGGGCGTGCTGCTCTTTACCCTGCTGGCGCTGGCCATTGGCATTATGGTGCCGGGCAACGGCAAACCGGAGGCGCCGCCAGAGGCGGTCTATCTGCCGTGGCAGGTTGACCTGACCGCCAGCGGATCCAGTCGTGTCCTCGGCCTGGAGCTGGGCCACAGCACCCTGGCCGAGGCACAGCAGCGCTTTCGCGCCCCCTATGAGGTGAGTCTCTTTGCGCATGACGGTGGGGAGCGGGTGGTGGAGGCCTATTTCGACAGCATCACACTGAACGGCCTGCGTGCCCGTGTGGTGTTGGTGATGGCACTCACCCCCGAGCAGCTGGATGGCCTCTATGGCCGCGGGGTGCGCATCGCCACCCTGGGTAGCGGCAGCCGCAAGGTGACCTTGGCCGATAGCGATCTGCAACAGCTCGCCGCGCTGCCGTTCACCAGCCTCACCTACATCCCCAAGTTAGACCTCAGTGCGGAGCTAATTGAGGCGCGCTTTGGCCTGCCCGCCGAGCGTGTTCGCGAGCGCCGTGACGAGGGTCGGGTGGAGCACTGGCTCTATCCACAACTGGGGCTCGATGTGGCGCTGCATGAAAAGGGCAAGGAGGTGTTGCAGTATGTGCCGCCGGCGCATTTCGAACGGCTGCGCCGGCCACTGCTCGAACAGGGAGCATTGCTGGCACACTAGTCGCCGCCATCGCCATCATCCTCGGCATCGGGCCAGTTGCGCCGGTCACCCCGCTTTTCACCCCCCATCATCTCATCGTCCTCGTCGAGCAGGATGCGGTGGGCATCGCCCTCCAGGTCGTCGTACTGGCCCCGTTTTATCGCCCAAATGAGAATGCCGACCAGGATCAGGCCGATAAGGATCATGCCGGGAATGAGGCGGTAGATAACTTCCACTGCGATACCGTTATGCGCTGGGCCAAAGAGGGCGAGGGGCGATTATAGGCGTTTAGCGCAAACCTTTGAACAGGGTGCGAATGCGCGCGGCGTTGCCGATCACCAGCAGCGAGCTGATGGGCATGGCTATGGCCGCCACCAGCGGGGTGATGAACGCCATCATCGCCAGCGGCACCATGATCGCGTTGTAGGCGAGCGAGAGGGTGATGTTCTGGCGGATGGTGCGCAGGGTGCGGCGCGAGAGGGCGGTGGCCAGGCGCACCTTGTCGAGTTCGTCACCCATCAGCACGATGTCGGCGCTCTCCATCGAGACATCGGTGCCGGAACCCAGTGCGATGCCGACGTTGGCGCGCATCAGCGCCGGGGCATCGTTGACCCCGTCACCGACCATCGCCACCCACTCGCCGCGTGACTGCAGGGCGGCGATGGCCTGATCCTTGTCCTGCGGCAGCACCTCGGCGATCACCTCCATACCGCCCAGCTGGGCGGCGACGGCGGCGGCGACCCGGCGCCGGTCGCCGCTGAGCAGGGTCATGCGAATGCCCGCAGCGCGCAGTTGCTGCACCAGCCGGGGGGCATCGGGGCGCAGCTGATCGGCAATCGCCAGGATTGCCACATGCTCACCATCGACCGCCATGTGCACCACGGTGGCGGCGCCCTCCTCCAGCTGCCACGCCTCCTCACGCAGCCCCTCGTCAATCTCCGTCTTGTGTTGCCGCAACCAGTGGAGGGTGCCAAGCAGGATGAAGCGACCCTCGACCACCCCCTGCACGCCGTACCCAAGCTGACTCTCGAAGGCCTCGGGGGTAATGTCGCTGAGGGGAAGCCCCTGCTCCCGCGCCGCCTCCACAATGGCCCGCGCGATACTGTGTTCGGAGTAGTGCTCGACACTGGCGGCCTGGCGCAGCAGCTCCTCCGCCCGCGCGGGTTCGCGCGCACTCAGCTGCTGCAGCTGCATCTGGCCGCTGGTGAGAGTACCGGTCTTGTCGAACACCACATGGGTAACGTGCGAGAGCGTCTCCAGCACGGCGCCGTTCTTCACCAGGATGCCGTAACGGGCGGCCAGTCCGGTGGCGACGGCGATGGACATCGGCGTGGCCAGGCCGAAGGCGCAGGGGCAGGTGATGATGAGCACCGAGGTGGCGGCCAGCAGTGCCAGCTCAAAATCGCCCCTCACCCACCAGAGAAAGGTGAGGGTGGCAAGCAGCAACGTCACCACCACAAACCACGGCACGATGCGGTCGGCCATGCACTGAATCGGTGCCCTGGAGGCTTGTGCCTCCTCCACCAGGGCGATGATGTGCCCCAGCGAGGTGTTGCGCAGGGTGGCGGTAACGCGCAGGGTGAGGGCGCCGTGCAGGTTGACCGTGCCGGCGCAGACCGGCTCGCCCGCCCCCTTGCGCACCGGTTGCGACTCCCCGCTCAGCATACTCTCGTCGATCTCGCCCTGACCGCTAATCACCACACCGTCGACCGGCACCTTCTCGCCCCCCCTCACCAGCACCGTCTCTCCGGCCTTAACGCTGCGAATCGGCACCACCCTTTCGTCGTCCCCGACAAGCAGGGTGGCGACGCGCGGTTGCAGATCGAGCAGGCGCTGGGTGGAGGCAACGGCCTGGCGTTTGGACATCGCCTCCAGATAGCGGCCGATGAGGATGACAAAGAGAAAATTGACCACGGTATCGAAGTAGACCTCGCCCGAGATGGCGGGGTTGAAGGTGACGTAGGTCGAGTAGAGATAGGTGGCGCTGGCGCCGATGGCGATCGGCAGATCCATGGTGAGGTGGCGGTGGCGCAGCCCGGCCCATGCCCCCTTGAGGAAGGGCGAGCCGGAGTAGAAGAGGGTCAGGGTGGCGAGGGCAAAGCCGATGCCGTGAAACAGGGGGCGGAACTGGCCGCCGTCGGCGGTATCGGCGCCGCTGTAGAGGGCAATGGAGATCCACATCAGATTCATCATCGCAAACCCCGCCACCGCCATGCGGAACAGCAGGGCGCGGTTCTGCTTTTTTATCGCCCCCTCGGCGCTCTCCGGGTCGAAGGGGGTGGCGGTGTAACCGATATCGGCAAGACGTTTGATGATGGTCGAGAGCTGCACCTGGCGGTTGTCCCAGCGCAGCAGCAACCGCTTGTTGGCGAGGTTGACCTGAGCGCGCAGGATGCCCGGCAGGGTGCCGAGACGACGCTCAATGAGCCAGACACAGGCGGCGCAGTGGATCCCCTCGACCAGCAGGTTGATCTCACGCTCCGCGCCCAGCTCGCGGACAAACTCCTCCTGCACCGCATCGAGGTCGAACAGGGCGAGATCCCTGGGTGGTTCGGGGGGCGGTGCCAGCAGGGTGCCGTCGGGGGTGCGTTGGTAAAAACCGTCAAGACCGGCCTCGTAGATCGCGGCGCAGACCGACTGGCAACCAAGGCAGCAGAAGTGGCGTCTCTGGCCCTCGATCTGCTGCTGGAACTCCCCATGGGGCGGCAGCGGCAGACCACAGTGAAAACACCCTCCGCCATCGGCCGCTTGTTGCGTACTCATCACCGTGACGGAGTGGATTATCGGGCGGCCACGCTGATGCGCCGCGCCGTCTGCAGCTGCTCCTCACCCTGCACCACCTCCAGCTGCAGCTCCCACACCCCTTTTAGTGCCAGCGGCAGCTTCGCCTGAAACACCCCCTGACCGATGCGCTCCAGTGCGGCCGTGAAGTCGGCGGCGGCATCCGAGGGACGATAGGCGTGCAGGGTGACCTGCGCATCCCTGAGCGGGTTGCCGAGGCGATCGGTAACCGAGACGCTGAAGGTGGCTGGGACGCCGACGGTGATGGTCTCTGGAACCTGCAGGGCGATATTCCAGCCGAGGCGGTGGCGCGCCTCCATCTTCTGCTGAAAATTCTTTTCGTGGTCGCGCCCCTTCTCGTAATAGCCCTCATCGACCAATCCGGGAGTGGTATTGAAGGCGGTGACGATGAAGGCGACATTGACACCGATCACGGTCACGAGGATACCGAGCCAGCCCAGCACCCAGGGGTTGCGCAGGGCCTCTTTATTGTCTTGCGAAATCATGGCGTTACCTGTCGGTTTTGCAGTGGGGAAAGTGGGCATCACGGCTGGCTGAAGAAGGCGCTGTCGTAACTTGCCGACTCCTCCGGGTTGTCGACATTTTGCACCGTAAAGGTGAGGGGCAGGCGGCTGGCGTCAAGGTTGCTGCTCGCCACCTTGATGTAGATGATGCGCGAGGTGAGTCTGCCCGACTTCAGGGTGAGGAGCCGCTCGCCATCCACCAGCTCCAGCCCCGGCGGGCCGCTGGCGCTGATGCGGGCCTCGATGTCGTGATCGAGTTTGTTGAGGATCTTCAAGTCATATTTGTTCTGAATTGTGCCATCGCTCATCTGCACGAAGAGCGGCGCGCGCGAGTGGATCACCTTGAGCTCCAGCGTGCCGAGGTGGGTCAGCCCGTAATAGATGCCGGCCACCGAGAGGAGCAGGATCGCCAGGTAGATGAGAATGCGCGGACGCTTGAGCAGCGGGATGTGCGGCACCCCCTGCAACGCATCCAGTGAGCTGTAGCGGATCAGGCCGCGCGGCTTGTTGATGCGGCTCATCACCGAGTCGCAGGCGTCGAGACAGAGGCCACAGGTGATGCACCCCTCCTGCTGCCCCTCGCGAATATCGATGCCGGTGGGGCAGACGGCGATGCACTGGTTGCACTCGATGCAGTCACCGGTTCCCGTCACCGCCTCGCCCTTTTTCAGGCGGGCGCGCGGCTCGCCACGGTTGAAGTCGTAGGCGGGGACGATGGTCTCGGCGTCCATCATCACCCCCTGAATACGGGCGTAGGGACAGAGCCAGAAGCAGACCTGTTCACGCATAAATCCGCCAAACAGGTAGGTAAAGATGGCGAAGGTGGCCACCGTGCCCCAGGCAATGGGGGCGGCATCCAGCGCGAAATAACTGCGCCACATCTCGTAGGCATCACCAAACCAGAGGGTAAAGGTAATGCCGGTAAGGATGCCGATGGCGATCCAGAGGGCATGCTTGACCCCCTTGATCAGCAGCTTGCGCCCGTCCCAGGGGGCCTTGTCCAGTTTGTGGCGCTGCGCCGGACTCCCCTCCAGCCGCTCCTCGATGAGGGTGAAGATGTCGGTCCACACCGTTTGAAAACAGAAATAGCCGCAAAAGACGCGGCCGGCAACCGAGGTGACCACGGCGAGCAGGATGGCAAAGAAGAGCAGCACCAGCGAGAGCATCCAGACATCCTGCGGCAGGATGGTGATATCGAAGATCTGAAATTTGCGCTGGGGGATGTCGAGGATGATCGCCTGGCGCTCGCCCCAGCGCAGGTAGGGACCAAGGAAGAAGATGAGCCAGACCGAGGCGGTGAACCACTTCAGCCGGCGAAAGCGTCCCGGCATCCGTTTGGCGTGAATGGTCTTCTCACCGGTATTGATATGCCAGTGACCCTGCTCATCATAGAGCGCGTCTATCTGTGTCGCGCCGGGGGACCCGGTGTCGTTCGACATGGCGGCGATGGTGGTTACTCTTTGGAGTGGGTGGTGTTAATCAACCGCATCACCCGAACACCAATGACGATCACCACCACCAGTGAACCGACAACGGCCAGAATGGAACCAATAGCTACCGCATCCATCATATAACCCCTTGTGCTTGGCGGGCCGTCGACAGCGCGGACGGCCCAGACCGGTTGCTGATTTCTACTGCCCACCGCCCAGCTTGTGGACGTAGACGGCAAGTTTGCGGATCTCGGTATCGCTGAGCTTGCCGCCACCAAACTGCGGCATTACCGCATTGCGGCTCTGGCTGTTACCGGGAACATTCACACCATGCTGTATGGTGTGTTTCACGCTCTCACGCTGATCCGCCGCGACAAAGCGCCAGATAGGGTCGGTCAGGTTGGCCGCCCCCAGGGCGTGCATCCCCTTGCCGTCGGTGCCGTGACAGGCGGCACACCCCTTGCCTTCTGGCGGGAAACCGAAGAGCGGCTCGCTGGCGGGGTTGCCAGCAATAATGGCATCGGCCAGACGGTTCAACTCCGCCTCACTCAGCGGGTGGGCGGGCATCATGCCGTTTCGCCCGGTGGTGATGCTCTGTTCGATGGCCTGAATGGTGCCGCCATAGAGCCAGTCATTGTCATTCAGCACCGGGTAACCCTGATTGCCCTGACCCTCGATACCGTGACAGGCGGCGCAGTTGTCACCAAACAGCACCTTGGCGGATCGTTGCACATAGTCGGCAAGGTTGTCATCGGCCAGGATGGCGGCGGCGGACATCTCCTGCAACGGCCTTTCAAACTCGGCACGCTTCTCCTCGATTACCGCCAGGTCCTCCTTGTACTCCTTGATGGAGGTCCAGTCCAACAGCCCCTTGGTGTGGCTGCTGACCAGCGGAATCGCCGGGTAGATAATGACATAGACAACCACCAGGGCGAGGCTGGCGTAGAAGCCGAGCATCCACCACCTTGGCGGCTGGTTGGTCAGCTCGCGCAGGGTGTCGTCCCACACATGCCCGGTATCCGGGGCGCTATACGGATTCTGTTTGTCACTCATGTTCTCTTCTCCGTTTCGATCTTGTCGTCGTCAGCGAATGGCAGATGGCGCTGCGATTCGAGTCTCTCTCTGTTCTTCGGATGGAATGCATAGACGTAGGCCCAGATCATCAGACAGAAGATGCCCAGCGTGACGATGGTGCCTATCCAGTCGGCCAGCGTCATCGCCGCCCAATCGGTCTGAAAATATTCCCGCAGGCCGGCCATTAGTTGCGGTAATCCTTGTCCTCGAACCTGACCATGGTTCCCAGCACCTGCAGATAGGCGATCATCGCCTCCATCTCGCTCTTGCCCTGCACCTCGGCGTAGCCACTGGCGAAATCCTCCTCGCGGTAGGGCACACCCACCATCTGCATCGCGCGCATCATCTTTTTCACCTGCGCGGGGTCGAGGGTCGCCTTTTCCAGCCAGGGGTAGTTGGGCATTACCGACTCCGCGACCACCGAGCGCGGCGCCTTCAGGTGACGCCGGTGCCAGTCGTCCGAGTACTTGCCGCCGACACGGGCCAGATCGGGGCCGGTACGCTTGGAGCCCCACTGGAAGGGGTGGTCGTACATCGACTCGGAGGCGAGGCTGTAGTGGCCATAGCGCTCCTTCTCATCACGGAACGGACGAATCATCTGCGAGTGGCAGGTGTAGCACCCCTCGCGCAGATAGATCTCGCGCCCCGCCAGTTCCAGCGCGGTGTAGGGGCGCACCCCGTCGCCCGCCTTCCAGTCGGCCAGGGTCGCCCCCTCCGGCCGATCCCAGACGATCTCGGGGTGCTGGTTGTGCTCCATCGTCTCATCCAGATAGAACAGCGGGATGATCTCCACTGCCCCCGGGATAGCGACCAATATGGCCAGCATGACAAGCATGACGAAGACATTGCGTTCGGTCTTGTCCTGCAGCTTGGTGGAATGAATTTGATCAGCCATGGTGTGTAATCCTCTCCTTTGCGGCTCAGGCGGTGGCAACGGCGGCGCTAACACGCCGACCGGCTGCCTGACGAATGGTCATTACCACGTTGTAGAGCATGATGGCGCCACCCAGCCAGAAGATCATGCCGCCGATGGCGCGCATCGCGTAGTAGGGGTGCATCTCGTAAACCGACTCGGCGAAGGTGTAGAGCAGCACGCCGTTGTCGTCATACATGCGCCACATCATCCCCTGCATGATGCCGGAGACCCACATCGCGGTGATGTAGACCACGGTGCCGATGGTGGCCAGCCAGAAGTGGGTGTTGACCAGCTTGGGCGAGTAGATGCGCGTATCCCACAGCTTCTCCACCATATGGTAGATGGCGCCGGAGGCGACCATCGCCACCCAGCCGAGGGCGCCTGAGTGGACATGGCCCACAGTCCAGTCGGTGTAGTGAGAGAGGGCATTAACGGTCTTCGCCGACATCACCGGACCTTCGAAGGTGGACATGGCGTAGAAGGCCAGGGACATGATGAGAAAACGCAGGATATAGTCGTCGCGCAGTTTGTCCCAGGCACCGGAGAGGGTCATCATGCCGTTAATCGCACCGCCCCAGGAGGGAATGATCATCGCCAGCGAGACAGCGGCGCCAAGCGAGCCGGTCCAGTCGGGCAGCGCGGTGTACTGCAGGTGGTGCGCCCCCAGCCAGACATAACCGAACATCAGCGCCCAGAAGTGAATCACCGAGAGGCGGTAGGAGAAGATCGGACGGTTGGCCTGCTTCGGCACGAAGTAGTACATGATGCCGAGGAAGCCGGCGGTGAGATAGAAGCCTACCGCGTTGTGGCCCCACCACCACTGAATCATCGCATCCTGCACCCCGGAGAAGACGGAGTAGGAGTCCCACAGACCCACCGGAATGGCCAGGGAGTTGACCACATGCAGGTAGGTGATCATCACCATCATCCCCATGAAGAACCAGTTCGACACATAGATGTGGCTGGTCTTGCGGGTGGCCACGGTCATCACAAAGTTCACCGTATAGGCGATCCAGACCAGGGCGATGGCAATGTCGAGCGGCCACTCCAGCTCGGCGTACTCCTTGCCGGAGGTGAGCCCCAGCGGCAAGGTGATCACGGCGCCGACGATAATGAGGTTCCAGCCCCAGAAGGTGAACCACGCCAGCTTGTCACTCCACAGGCGGACACCGCAGGTGCGCTGCACCGAGTAGAAGGCGGTGGCCATCAGCACGCAACCCCCAAAGGCGAAGATCACCGCATTGGTGTGCAGGGGACGCAGGCGGCCAAAACTGAGCTCGGCCAGGTCAAAGTTTAGAACCGGCCAGGCCAGCTCCGATGCAATGTAGACACCCAGCAGGGTACCCACAACCAGATAGACGACCGCCATCACGGTGAACCACCGCACGACGTCGAAGCTGTACCTCTCTACTTGTGTCGTTGCCACGAGTAGTCTCCTTTTTGTTATGACAAAACTGTAAGGGCCATATCTGCACGGATGGCGCCAAGAGATGCAACAGGGACGACACCATCGCGGCCTTCGCTCACCAGCACCGCCCGCTGCGCCCCGCAAAGCAGGGCATCTTGCTGAGATGCCTGTCGATAAAAGAGTCTAGCCACTCTGCACGACTCCGCAGCGGCCAAGAGTGGTGGAGCCCCTCTCAACCCGCCTCCTCCCTGGCCCGGCCCATCAGATCCAATCCGACGGCATGCCCGACAACCACATGATAGACGCGGAAACAATACCAGAATCTTGATATATGTCAAACAATCGCCACTTTGCGCCGGGCACCACCGCATCCCAGCACCGGGAGAGAGGCAGCACCGGTGTTATGCCAACAGCCCACCGGGCGAGTGTGCGCAAGAAAGAAACTGGCTCCGACATCGAGGGAGCCCCAAGAAATAGCTATTCAGATCACTTGATTGAATGGGTAGATTCCTGCCGCTACCACACAGGAGGGGGTGTGCGCCACCCTGTTTGCTCCGTGAAGCGGTTTTTATCCACACACCGCATGGCGTGAGGCCAGTGGCTATTCCACTGTTACCGACTTTGCCAAATTCCTCGGCTGATCCACATCGGTGCCCTTGAGGATCGCGACGTGATAGGCGAGCAGTTGCAGCGGGATGGTGAAGATGATCGGTGCGACGTGGCCGCCGCCCGGCGGGACGGTGATCACATGCAGTCGCTCGCTGCTGCCCATGCCGGTGTCATAGTCGGCGAAGACGTAGAGTTCGCCGCCACGGGCGCGCACCTCTTCGAGGTTGGATTTAAGCTTCTCCAGCAACTCGTCGTTGGGGGCGACGGCAATCACCGGCATCTCCTCGTCGACCAGCGCCAGCGGGCCGTGCTTTAACTCGCCGGCGGGATAGGCCTCGGCGTGGATGTAGGAGATCTCCTTGAGCTTGAGCGCCCCCTCCAGCGCCACCGGGTACTGTACGCCACGGCCAAGAAAGAGGGCATGGTGCTTGTCGGCGAAGCGTTCGGCCAGCTGCTGGATGGAGGCGTCGAGCTTGAGCACCTCCTCAAGATGACGCGGCAGGGCGAGCAGTTGCCCGATAATGATCGCCTCGCGTTCGGCGCTGATGCGGTGGCGTCGGCCGATGGCGGTGACCAGCAGCAACAGCGCCACCAGCTGGGTGGTAAAGGCCTTGGTGGAGGCGACACCGATCTCGGGGCCGGCGCGGGTCATCAGGGTGAGGTCGGCCTCGCGCGCGAGCGAGCTCTCGGGGACGTTGCAAATGGCCAGCGAGGGGCCGTAACCCCACTTCCTGGTGGCGCGCAGCGCGGCCAGGGTGTCGGCGGTCTCGCCCGACTGGGAGATCACCACTACCAGGGCATCGGGGTTGGCCACCGGGTGGCGGTAGCGGAACTCGCTCGCCACCTCGACGTGACACGGCACCCCGGCCAACCCCTCGAACCAGTTGCGCGCCACCATCCCGGCGTGAAAGCTGGTACCGCAGGCGATGATCTGAATCGCCTTAATGCGATCGAATATCGCCGTGGCCTCGGGGCCAAAGCTTGCCTCCAGCACCCGGCCAGCGGCGACCCGCCCCTCCAGGGTCTCGGCCACCGCCCGCGGCTGCTCGTGGATCTCCTTGAGCATGTAGTGGCGATAGTGGCCGCGCTCGGCGGCGGCGGCAGTTAGCGCCGACTCGCGGACTGGACGCTCCACCTGGTTGCCTGATGCGTCATAGATGGTGATCGCGTCGCGGCTTAGCTGCGCCATATCACCCTCCTCCAGGAAGATGAAGCGGCGTGTCACCGGCAGCAGCGCTGCCACGTCGGAGGCAATGAAGTGTTCGCCAATGCCGACACCAATCACCAGCGGGCTGCCCCGGCGGGCGGCGATGAGCTGCCCCGGCTCAAGATTGCTCACTACCCCTAATGCGTAGGCCCCCTCCAGCTCGGCGATGGCGTCGCGGGTGGCCTGCAGTAACCCCTTGCCCGCGGCCTGGTGGAGGTGGATCTGGTGCACCACCACCTCGGTATCGGTCTCGGAGGTGAACTCGTAACCCTGCGCCAGCTGGCGTTGCCGCAACACGGCATGGTTCTCGATGATGCCGTTGTGCACCACCGCGACCCCCCCCTTACAGATGTGGGGATGGGCATTCCGCTGCGAGGGCTGGCCATGGGTGGCCCAGCGGGTGTGGGCGATGCCGAGGTGACCGCGCAGCGGTCGTACCCGTAGCGCCTCGGCCAGGATTTGTACCTTGCCCAGCATGCGTTCGCGCTCGATGCACCCCTCGCCATTGATCACGGCGATACCGGCGGAGTCGTAACCGCGGTACTCCAGGCGGCGCAACCCCTCCAGCAGGATCCCCACTACATCGCGCTCGGCTACCGCACCGACGATCCCGCACATACTCTACTGTCCCTTTTTCTGTGGCCGCTTCCAGCCCTTGACACCCTTTTGCGGCACGCGGCTGAGGCTCAACTCGTCCGCCGCCACATCCCTGGTGATGGTGGCGCCGGCGCCGATGGTCGCGCCAGCCCCGATGCGTACCGGTGCCACCAGCTGGCTGTCGGAGCCGACAAAGACGTTGTCGCCGATCTCGGTGCGATGTTTGTTGGCGCCATCGTAGTTGCAGGTGATGGTGCCGGCGCCGATATTCACCCCGGCACCCATGGTGGTGTCGCCGATATAGCTGAGGTGGTTGACCTTGGAGCCGGCGCCGATCTGGCTGTTCTTCACCTCGACGAAGTTGCCGATGCGCGCCCCGGCGGCCAGCTCGGTGCCGGGGCGGATGCGGGCAAAGGGGCCGATGTGGCAGCCGGCGCCGATCACCGCGTTTTCCACCACCGAGTAGGGGGCGATGGCGACATCATCGCCGATGGTGACATTGGTTAACACACAGCCGCTGCCGATGGTGACGCGATGGCCCAGCGTTACCTTGCCGCTGAGGATCACATTGGTGTCGATCACCACATCCTCCCCCGTCTCGACCGTGCCGCGCAGGTCAAAACGGGCGGGGTCGATGAGGGTGGCACCGGCACGCATCAACCGCTCCGCCTGCCGCCGCTGGTAGACACGCTCCAGGTGGGCCAGCTGCACGCGATCGTTGACCCCCGTCACCTCATCGTTATCGGCGGTACAGAGGGCCGTTACCGACGCCCCGTCGCCCACCGCCATGGCGATGATATCGGTAAGGTAGTACTCCCCCTGGGCGTTGCCATTCTCCAGGCGCGCCAGCCAGCCGGCCAGCCGCTCACCGGCCACGGCAAGGATGCCGCTGTTGACCTCGGTGATGGCGCGCTCATCCGCGCTGGCGTCCTTCTCCTCGACGATGCGCTGCACCCTACCGTCGCCATCGCGCACGATGCGTCCATAGCCGGTGGGGAGGGAAAGCTCCATGGTGAGCAGGGCGAGGCCGCCCGCCACATGCTGCAGCAGGGCGCGCAGGGTCTGGGCGCTGACCAGCGGCACATCGCCGTAGAGCACCAGCACGGTGGAGTCGGCTTGCAACTGCGCCTGCGCCAGCGCGTGACCGGTGCCCAGCTGCTGCGCCTGCTCCGACCAGGAGAGTGCGGGGTCGTCGATGCACCGCCTCACCGCCTCGCCGCCGTGGCCATAGACCACATGCACCGCGTGCGGCTCCAGCGTGCGGGCGCAGTCGATGACGTGCTGCAGCAGCGGCTTGCCGGCGAGGCGGTGCAACACCTTGGGCAGGGAGGAGCGCATGCGGGTGCCTTTACCGGCAGCGAGGATGACGACTTCAAGCTTCATCTACGGTCTCTTCTCAACCTGCTTTTATTCAACGTATCCGGCCGCAGGCCCACCATCACTCCTGCAACCTGCAACCCGTAACCCGCCTTTAATGAAGTGAAGGCATCTGCTGCACGCCGTTGCGCAGCTCCTCGGGCGTGGGCTCGCGCACGTCGACCACACGAACATGGAAGACGATATCCTTGCCCGCCAGCGGGTGGTTGCCGTCGAGGGTGACAGTACCGGCGTCGATGTGGGTAACGGTCATCTGCAACGAGCCGCCCGCCTCGTTCACAAACTCGGCGATGGCACCCAGTTTGCGATACTCTGCCGGCACATTTTCGATCCGGTCGGAGAAGGTTCGTTGCGGATCCCAGGCACCGAACGCCTCATCGGCAGCGAGGCTCACCGAGACCAGGTCACCCACCGCCTTGCCCTCCAGCGCCGCCTCCACCTTTTCGAACAGGCCGCTGTCGCGCCCGTGCAGATAGTTCACCGGGGTATCCACCTGCTCCAGGGTCTCGCCATCCGCCGCCGCGATGCGGTAGTTAACGGTCACCACCTTGTCTTTACTAATCACTCGCTCTTCCTCTGGCCCGTAACGCGGCCCATAAAAAAAGGGCAGTTTACCACCGCCCTTTTTCGATAACACCCTCTGCCCGACAGCATCAGGCGCCGCCTGCGCACATCAGTCGGGACTATTTCCCCAGCTTCTTGCGCAGCCGCTGGATAGTCTGTAGCTGCGCGATCGCCTCGGCCAGCTCGGCCTCGGCGGTGGCGTAGTCAACCTCGCTCTGACGATCCTGCAGCGCCTGTTCAGCGCGTGCCTTGGCCTCCATCGCCTTCGCCTCGTCCAGGTCACGGGCCCGCAGCACGGTGTCGGCCAGTACGGTGACCACATGGGGCTGCACCTCCAGCATCCCGCCGGAGACAAAGTAGAACTCCTCCTCGCCGCCCGGCTTCACCACACGCACCTCGCCCGCCTTGAGCGGTGTCAGCAGCTGGGTGTGGCGCGGGTAGATCCCCACCTCGCCCATCTTCGCCGGTGCGATCACCTGCTCGACAGTGCCGGAGAAGATCTCCTGCTCCGCACTGACGATATTCACGTGCATTGTCATGGCCATAGTGCTATCCCCGTCGTGGGCCCAATTACAGTGTTTTGGCCTTCTCGACCGCCTCTTCAATGGTGCCGACCATGTAGAAGGCCTGCTCCGGCAGCGCGTCGTACTCACCGTCGACGATCCCCTTGAAGCCGCGGATGGTGTCCTTCAGGCCGACGTACTTGCCGGGGGCGCCGGTAAAGACCTCGGCGACGAAGAACGGCTGCGAAAGGAAGCGCTGAATCTTGCGCGCACGGGAGACGATCAACTTGTCATCGGCAGAGAGCTCGTCCATGCCGAGGATGGCGATGATGTCACGCAGCTCATTGTAACGCTGCAGCGTCGACTGCACCTTGCGCGCCACGTTGTAGTGCTCCTCACCCACCACCAGCGGGTCGAGGATGCGCGAGGTAGAGTCGAGCGGGTCTACCGCGGGGTAGATCCCCAGCTCTGCCACCTGACGCGAGAGGACCAGCGTCGCATCGAGGTGGGCGAAGGTGGTGGCCGGTGACGGATCGGTGAGGTCGTCCGCCGGCACATAGACCGCCTGGAACGAGGTGATGGAGCCGGTCTTGGTGGAGGTGATGCGCTCCTGCAGCGCGCCCATCTCCTCGGCCAGGGTCGGCTGGTAACCTACCGCCGAGGGCATACGGCCCAGCAGTGCGGAAACCTCGGTGCCGGCCAGGGTGTAACGATAGATGTTGTCGACGAACAACAGCACGTCACGCCCCTCGTCACGGAAGTTCTCGGCAATGGTGAGACCGGTCAGCGCCACGCGCAGACGGTTGCCCGGCGGCTCGTTCATCTGGCCGTAAACCAGGGCCACCTTGTCGAGTACCCCACCCTCGGCCATCTCGTGGTAGAAGTCGTTGCCCTCGCGGGTACGCTCCCCCACCCCGGCGAAGACGGAGAAGCCGGAGTGCTCGACGGCGATGTTGCGGATCAGCTCCATCAGGGTGACGGTCTTGCCCACACCGGCGCCACCGAACAGGCCGATCTTGCCGCCCTTGGCGATGGGCATGACGAGGTCGATTACCTTGATGCCGGTCTCCAGGATATCCACGCTCGCCGCCTGCTCGGCATAGGCGGGGGGCAGGCGGTGGATCGCCATCTTCTTCTCGGCGTTGACCGGGCCGGCCTCGTCGATGGGATTGCCCAGTACATCCATAATGCGTCCCAGGGTCGCCTGCCCCACCGGCACCTGAATCGGCTCGCCGGTGTTGCTGACGGCCACGCCGCGCTGCAGGCCATCAGTGGTGCCCATGGCGATGGCGCGCACCACGCCGTCACCCAGCTGCTGCTGCACCTCCATGGTCAGACCCGCCACATCCGCGATGATGGCGTCGTAGATCTTCGGCAGGGCGTCGCGCGGAAACTCCACGTCGACCACCGGGCCGATGACTTGTACAACTTTTCCAGAACTCATGACAGTTCCCCTTAATACTATTTAGAAATCTTTGCCGGACATTCAGACCGCCGAGGCGCCGCTCACAATCTCTGACAGCTCCTGCGTGATCGCCGCCTGACGCGCCTTGTTGTAGGCCAGCTGCAGGCCATCGATCATGTCGCCGGCGTTGTCGGTGGCGGCCTTCATCGCCACCATCCGTGCCGCCATTTCACAGGCGATATTCTCGACCACGCCCTGATAGACCATCGACTCCACATAGCGCATCAACAGACCATCCAGCACCTCCCTGGCATCGGGCTCATAGATGTAGTCCCAGTGGTGCTCCAGCTCCCGCTCTGGGCTCTGCGCCGAGATGGGCAACAGTTGCATCACCTGGGGTTTCTGGCTCATGGTGTTGACGAACTCGTTGTAGACCACCAGCAGCTGGTCAATCTCGCCGTTGCTGTAGGCGTCGAGCATCACCTTGACCGAGCCGATCACATCCTCCAGGCGCGGTGCATCACCGAGGTGACTGACCTCACTGACCACCGGGGCGCCGGTGCGGCGGAAGAAGCTCAGCCCCTTGGAGCCGATGGTGCTCAACCGCACCTCGGCGCCCGCCTCGCGCCACTCCTTCATCGCCATCACCCCGGCCTTGAACATATTGGTGTTGAGGCCGCCGCACAGGCCGCGATCGGTGGAGATCACAATCATCCCCACCCGCTTCACCGGACGCTCCAGCATGAAGGGGTGGCGGTACTCCGGATTCGCCTGGGCCAGGTGGGCAATGACGCGACGAATATTCTCCGCATAGGGACGGCTGGCGGCCATGCGCTCCTGCGCCCGGCGCATCTTGCTGGCCGCCACCATCTCCATCGCGCTGGTGATCTTCTGCGTGTTTTTCACGCTCTTGATCTGCGTGCGTATCTCTTTTCCGCTTGCCATAAAATTGGACTCCCCGCCCCGTTACCAGGTGCTGCTGGCCTTAAAGCTCTCCAGGGCGGCACGCAGCGCGGTTTCGATCTCCTCGTTGTAATCGCCGCTCTCGTTAATCCGGGCCAACAGTTCGGCCTGTGCGGACTTCATGTAGGACTGCATCGCCCCCTCGAAGTCGACCACCTTGCTCACCGCCACATCATCCAGGTAACCCTGGTTGGCGGCGAACAACGAAACGGCCATCTGCGCCACGCTCATCGGCGAGTACTGGAATTGCTTCATCAGCTCGGTAACGCGCTGGCCGCGCTCGATCTGCTTGCGCGTCGACTCATCCAGGTCGGAGGCGAACTGGGCGAAGGCGGCCAGCTCGCGGTACTGGGCGAGGTCGAGGCGCACCCCGCCACCCAGCTTCTTGATGATCTTGGTCTGGGCGGCACCGCCGACGCGCGATACCGAGAGACCAGCGTTGATGGCGGGACGGATACCGGCATTGAACAGATCCGACTCGAGGAAGATCTGCCCATCGGTGATGGAGATGACGTTGGTCGGGACGAAGGCGGAGACGTCACCGGCCTGGGTCTCGATGATCGGCAGTGCGGTGAGTGAACCGGTCTTGCCCGTCACCGCACCGTTGGTCGCCTTCTCCACAAACTCGGCGTTGACGCGCGCGGCACGCTCCAGCAGGCGCGAGTGCAGGTAGAAGACGTCACCGGGGTAGGCCTCACGGCCCGGCGGACGGCGCAGCAGCAGCGATACCTGACGGTAGGCCCACGCCTGCTTGGTGAGGTCATCGTAGACGATGAGGGCATCTTCGCCCTTGTCGCGGAAGTACTCGCCCATGGTGCAGCCGGCGTAGGGGGCGATGAACTGCATCGCCGCTGACTCGGCGGCGCTGGCCGCGACCACGGTGGTGTACTCCATGGCGCCGTGCTCTTCGAGCTTGCGCACCACGGCCGCCACCGAGGAGGCCTTCTGGCCGATGGCGACGTAGATGCACTTAACGCCGCTCCCCTTCTGGTTGATGATGGCGTCGATGGCCACCGCGGTCTTGCCAGTCTGGCGGTCACCGATGATCAGCTCGCGCTGGCCGCGACCGATGGGCACCATCGCGTCGATCGCCTTGAGACCGGTCTGCAGCGGCTGGTCTACCGACTTGCGCCACACCACGCCGGGCGCAATCTTCTCGATGGGCGCGCTGCTCTCGGCATTAAGCGGTCCCTTGCCGTCAATGGGGCTGCCCAGCGAATCGACCACGCGGCCCAGCAGCGCTTCGCCGGTGGGGACCTCCATGATGCGGCCGGTACACTTCACCGCGTTACCCTCGGAGACGTGCTTGTAGTCACCGAGGATTACCGCACCCACGGAGTCACGCTCCAGGTTGAGTGCCAGGCCAAAGGTGTTGTTGGGGAATTCGAGCATCTCGCCGGACATGACGTCGGAGAGTCCGTGTACCCGCACGATACCGTCGGACAGGCTCACCACCGTGCCTTCGGTACGCGCTTCACTCACTGTCTCGAAGCTTGCGATACGCTTCTTGATCAGGTCGCTGATTTCAGATGGATTCAACTGCATTTTCTTGCGTCCTCTATCCCGGCTTAATGCGTTAGTGCGGCAGCCAGCTTCTCCAGCTTGCCAATTACTGAGCCATCAATGACGACGTCGCCCGCACGAATGATGGCGCCACCCACGAGGGCCGCGTCAACACGGCAATTCAGGGTGACGTCACGGCCCAGGCGTCTCTTCAGGCTCTCGGTGATACCGCTCTTTTGCGCAGCGCTTAACTCGATGGCGGAGATCACCTCCGCCTCGACCGTGCCCTCGGCATGGGCGCGCTCAATCTCAAACAGCGCGCTGATCTCACCCACCAGGTCGAGACGGCCGTTGGCGGCCAGCACGCGGATCATGTTGCGGCCGTGCTCATTGAGCCGGTCGCCACAGATCTCCAGAAACAGCGCCGCCAGCTGCTCGCCGCTCAACCTGGGGCTGGCAATCAGCGCCGCCATCTCTTCATCGGCGGCGACGGCGGCGGCAAAGTGCAGCATCCCGGACCACGGTTGCAGCGCGTCCTGCTCCCGGGCCAACCTCAGGATGGCCTGGGCGTAGGGACGTGCGATGGTTCTCTTTTCGGCCATGTCCCGTATCCCTATATGCGCGCAATCAAATCTTGCAGCAGCTCATCATGCGCCTGGCTATCCAGCTCGCGGTTGATGACCCGACCGGCGCCGGCCACGGCGAGCGCGGCCACCTGAGCGCGCAGACTCTCCTTGGCGCGATGCACCTCCTGCTCGATCTCGGCGGTGGCGGCGGTAATGATCCGCTCACCCTCGGTGCGGGCCGTCTCCTTCGACTCCTCGACAATCTCGCTGGCACGCTTTTGCGCCTGGACGAGGATCGCGCCGGCCTCCTCCTTGGCCTTCTGGATCACATCCCTGGCGCGCTGCTGCGCCAACTCCTGCTCATGCCTACCGCGCTCTGCCGCGGCCAGCCCCTCAGCAATCTTCTTCTTCCGCTCTTCGAGGGCCGTCATGATCGGCGGCCACACATACTGCATACAGAACCAGACGAAGATGATGAAACTAATGGCCTGCCCGATTAGGGTCGCATTAATGTTCATGCTTGTTCCTCTTCTCTTAGCTGGTTAATTCGATGGGACAACCGTCGGACTCGAATCAATTACGCTACGGCGAACAGGACGTACATGGCGAGACCGACGGCGATCATCGGTACCGCGTCGACCAGACCCATGACGATAAAGAACTGGGTACGCAGCATCGGAATAAGCTCGGGCTGGCGGGCGGCGCCCTCAAGGAAACGGCCGCCGAGAATGCCGATGCCGACGGCGGCACCCAGGGCACCGAGGCCCATCATCAAGGCACCGGCGATATAGAGTAGGGCTTGTGCTTCAGTCATTTGGAGTTTCTCCTGTGGGCATAAATGTAAAGTTTAAAGATAAAAATCCGTAATCTAGTGGTGTTCCTGATGCGCCATCTCCATATAGACGATGGTCAGGGTCATGAAGATGAACGCCTGCAGGGTAATGATCAGGATGTGAAAGATGGCCCAACCCAGCTGCAGCACCCCGGCAAAGCTGCCGAGCAGCCAGCCGGCGCCATACATAATGGCAATGAGGATGAAGATCATCTCACCGGCATACATGTTGCCGAACAGTCGCAGCGCCAGGGAGATGGGCTTGGAGATCAGGGTTACCCCCTCCAGCAACAGGTTGACCGGCAGGCCCCACTTGCCAAAGGGCTGGAAGGCCAGCTCGCTGAGAAAGCCGCCAAGCCCCTTCATCTTCACGCTGTAGTAGAGCATCAGCACAAACACCGAGAGTGCCATGCCGAAGGTGATGTTCGGATCGGTGGTTGCCACCACCTTGAAATAGACGTGGTGCGGATCGGCATCAAAGACGCCGGAGCCGATGGCGGCAGCGACCTGCGGCAGAAAATCGACGGCGACGAGGTCCATGAAGTTCATCAGGAAGACCCAGATGAAGATGGTCATCGCCATCGGCGCGACCATGTTGTTTTTGGCGGTAAAGGAGCCACGCACGCTGTCGTCGATAAACTCCATCACCCACTCGGCGAAATTCTGCACGCCGCTCGGTACCCCGGCGGTCGCCGACTTGGCCACGCGGCGGAAAAACCAGAGGAACAGCACCCCCAGGGCAATGGACCAGCCGAGTGAGTCGAGGTGAAAGGCCCAGAACCCCATCTCCTTGGCCTCGGCGGCGCTGTGGGCCAACCCCCAGCTGCCGTCGGCGTGCTGGCCAAAGGTCATGTTCTGCAGGTGGTGCTTTATGTAGTCACCGGAGGTAAGCGTGTCACTAGCCATGTTGTCGTCTCAAACTTGATTCTTGATAAAACCTGTGGAACATCGCCAGTCGCGCCAGGGTGTAACCGCTCAATAGCGGCAGGGGATGGAGTGCCATCAACCCGAAACCGGCGGCGAACAGTGCCAGCGTTACGACAAGGCGCTCTACCGCGCAGCGGTAGAGATAACGCAAATTTTTTGCGGGAAGGTTCCCGGCGATGCGCGCGGCGCGTTGTCGCTGCCAGCGCTCCAGCCCCCCGGTGGCAGCGACCATCGCGCCACCGAAGAGCAGTGCCACCGCGGCCTGCCAGCCCATCGCCAGCCAGAACCCGGTGGCGGAAAACAGCAGCAGGGGTGGCGCCCAGCCGACCCCTCTGACCCGTGATCCGATTCCCTGCTGACCGTGTGCGGCGTTGCTCATGCGTGAAAGTCCTGACGACCCCGTGAACGACGTCCCGTAGCAGAGAAACAGGGCCTGTGGGGGCAAAGCTCTCAGCGGCGCGAAAGTATAACGACCCACCCCAGCAGGGTCAATGATACTCGGATAAAAGAAGTTTATATAAGCAAGGCCGCATATGCAGGTATGTTATTGAAATGCATCGGAATAAGCGCGTAACAGCCTGATTTAAATTGGTAATTATCTCCCGTTTCCCTCTGCGACAGCGCGCAAAAATTTGATTTTTATTAAATTTGTGCGCACTGTCCGTTTCCGTCGTGACTACTTGATATGCTGCAGGATACCGTCCAGCTCATCAAGGCTATTGTAGTTGATCACCAGTTTGCCCTTGCCCTTGGCGCCGTGTTGAATCGCCACCCGGGCACCGATGCGCTCACCCAGGTCCTGCTCCAGGCGGTGGATATCGGGGTCGGTGCGTTTCTCCTTCACCGCACCGGGAGGGTGCCCCTCCAGGGTACGCTTCACCAGGCGTTCGGTCTCGCGCACCGAGAGTCCCTTGCCGACCACACTGCGCGCCACCTCGCTCTGCTGCTCGCCACTGAGTGCCAGCAGGGCGCGGGCGTGACCCATCTCCAGGTCGCCGTTGCCCAACATGCGCTTGATATCCTCGTTCAGCCCCAACAGGCGCAGCAGGTTGCTGACCGAGGCGCGCGAGCGACCGACCGCATCGGCGGTCTGCTGGTGGGTCAGGCCAAACTCCTCGATCAGGCGATGGAGCGCCTGGGCCTCCTCCATCGGATTGAGCTCCTCGCGCTGAATATTCTCGATGAGGGCCATTGCCATCGCCGCCTGATCCGGCACGTCGCGCACCACGGCCGGGATTTCGTGCAAACCGGCCAGCTGGGTGGCACGCCAGCGACGCTCACCGGCAATGATCTCGTAGCGGCCACCACCAATGGGACGCACCACGATGGGCTGCACCACCCCCTGGGCACGAATGGAGTTGGCCAGCTCCTCCAGCGCCTCGGGATTCATGTCGATACGCGGCTGGTAGACGCCACGCTGCAGAATATCGACCGGCAGGATCTTCATCTCGCCGTCACCGTTGCCCTGCACCATGACCTGATCAGTAGCGCTGCCAAGGGTGGCTCCCGCACCCAGCAACGCCTCCAGCCCCTTACCCAATCCACGTTTTTTAACTGCTGCCATCGTCTTTGCCGTCTGTTTGTTGATTTAGTGTCGAGCCGCCACGGCCTGCTCACCGCGGCGCAGGATCTCACCGGCCAGCGCCAGATAGGCGACGGCGCCGCGTGAGGTGCGATCATGGGCCAGCGCAGGCAGGCCGAAGCTGGGGGCCTCGGCCAGGCGCACGTTACGCGGGATCACGGTGCGGTAAACCTTGTCGCCAAAGTGCAAGATGAGCTGACCGGAGACATCGGAGGAGAGGTTGTTGCGCGGGTCGTACATGGTGCGCAGCAGTCCCTCGATCTCCAGATGCGGATTGACGCTGCCCCGGATCTCCTCAATCGTGTTGATGAGCGCCGAAAGCCCCTCCAGCGCGTAGTATTCGCACTGCATCGGGATCATCACCGAGTCGGCGGCCACCATCGCATTGAGGGTGAGCATGTTGAGGGAGGGGGGGCAGTCGATGAGGATAAAGTCATAGTTATCGCGCACCTTGGCCAGCGCCTGACGCAGCCGCTGCTCACGCGCCACCAGCATGTTCATCAGCTCCACCTCTGCGGCGGTGAGGTCGCCATTGGTGGGCAGAACATCGTACTTGGCGGCCTCGGCGCGCACGATCACCGCCTGCGCCTCGGCCTTGCCCAGCAGCACGTGATAGCTGCTGAGCTCCAGGCTATTCTTGTCGATGCCGCTGCCGACGGTGGCGTTACCCTGGGGGTCGAGGTCGACCAGCAGTACCCGCCGCTTGGTGGCGGCGAGGGAGGCGCCAAGATTGATGCAGGTGGTGGTCTTGGCGACACCACCCTTCTGATTCGCTATCGCGATGATCTTGCCCATTACAACCCCTCTCCAGCTCGGCTCTCACTTCCGCTGTCATTATCGCGCCCGATGCGTATCAGGTGGCGCTGCTCCTGCTCCAGTCCCGGCACACGCAGGGGTAACACCTCCAGCAGGCGGTACCCCACAGGCAGGGCGCTCAGCTCCGCGGCGGGAACCTCCCCCTTCATCGCCATCATCTGCCCATTGCTGGCCAGCAGATGCCGGGAACTTGTCAGGATATCAGCAACCGAGGCAAAAGCGCGAGTGATCACGCAATCGAAGGGGTGCGCGGGGTGGAACTGCTCTACCCGCTGATTGACCACCGTGACGTTCGCCAGCCCCAGCTCGGCGCGAGCCTGCACCAGAAAGCGGCTCTTCTTGCCGTTGGCATCAAGCAGGGTAAAGTCGCGCTCGGGAAAGACCAGTGCCAGCGGGATCCCCGGCAGACCGGCGCCGCTGCCCACATCGATAATGCGCCCCGCCGGCAGGTGGGGCACCACCGCCAGCGAGTCGAGCAGGTGGCGGGTCACCATCTCCTGCGGGTCACGCACGGCGGTGAGGTTGTAGGCCTTGTTCCACTTTACCAGCAGCCTGATGTAGGCGATTAACCGCGCGCGCACCGCCTCCGGCAGTTCCAGCCCAAGCTGTTGCAGGCCACTATCCAGCCTTGCGCGCAACTCACCCATGGATGCCGTAGGGTGGGCACCGCCCGCCACATTGCCGGTTAGAGAAAATTTTGGTGGGCGGTGCCCACCCTACGATGTGGTTCATCTATCCGCCCCGTTTTTTCAGGTAGATCAGCAGCAGGGAGATCGCCGCCGGGGTGATCCCAGGGATACGCGAGGCCTGGCCAATGGTGGTGGGACGGGTGCGCTCCAGCTTTTCGCGCACCTCGTTGGAGAGGCCGCGCACCGCGCCATAGTCGATCCGCTCGCCGAGGAGAGTATCTTCGCTGCGCCGCGCCCGCTCAATCTCCTCGTGCTGGCGCTCGATGTAACCGGCATACTTGGCCTGCACCTCCACCTGCTCGATGACCTGCGGATCGGCGACCGCCTCCAATCCGGGCATCAGCTCGAAGAGTGAGTGGTAACTTACGTCGGGACGGGCCAGCAGCTCGGCGAGGCGGTATTCACGCGACAGCCCCTTGCCCAGCACCGCCTCGGCGTTCACCACCTCGCCGGGATGCGCCCAGGTCTCGCGCAGCCGCTGCTGCTCGCGCGCCACCGCCTCGCGCTTTGCCTCGAAGGCGGCCCAGCGCAGATCATCCACCAGACCCAGCTCGCGACCGATGGGGGTGAGGCGCAGGTCAGCGTTGTCCTCGCGCAGCAGCAACCGGTACTCGGCACGCGAGGTGAACATACGGTAGGGCTCGGCGGTGCCGCGGGTGATGAGGTCATCGACCAGCACCCCGAGATAGGCCTCGTCGCGTCTGGGGTACCACGGCTCCTTCTGCTGCACCTGACGGGCGGCATTGAGGCCGGCCAGCAGCCCCTGCGCCGCCGCCTCCTCGTAGCCGGTGGTGCCATTGATCTGGCCGGCGAAGAAGAGGCCGTGCAGGTACTTGTTCTCCAGGGTCGGCTTTAGCTCGCGCGGGTCGAAGTAGTCGTACTCGATGGCGTAGCCGGGGCGGGTGATGTGGGCCCGCTCGCACCCCTTGATCGAGCGCACCAGACCCAGCTGCACATCAAAGGGGAGCGAGGTGGAGATGCCGTTGGGGTAGACCTCGTGGGTGGAGAGTCCTTCCGGCTCGATGAAGACCTGATGCGAGGTGCGCTCGGCAAAACGCACCACCTTGTCTTCAATAGAGGGGCAGTAGCGCGGCCCAACCCCCTCGATGATGCCGCTGTACATGGGTGAGCGATCCAGCCCGCCACGGATGAGCTCGTGGGTCTGCTCGTTGGTGTGGGTGATGTAGCAGTTGACCTGCGGCGGGTGCTCCTCGCGCCGCCCGAGGAAGGAGAAGACCGGGGCCGGGTCGTCGCCGGGCTGCACCTGCATTACGCTGAGGTCCAGCGAACGGGCATCTATGCGCGGCGGGGTGCCGGTCTTCAGCCGGTCGACCTTGAGCGGCAACTCGCGCAGGCGGTGCGACAGGGCATTGGCGGGCGGGTCACCGGCGCGCCCCCCCTGGTAGTTCACCTGGCCGATATGGATGAGCCCGGCGAGGAAGGTGCCCACCGTCAGCACCACACTGCGGGCAGAGAACTTCAGCCCCATCTGCGTCACCACCCCGGTGACCCGCTCCCCCTCGACGATGAGGTCCTCTACCGCCTGCTGGAACAGGGTGAGGTTGGGCTGGTTCTCCAGGGCGTGGCGCACCGCCGCCTTGTAGAGGGCGCGATCCGCCTGGGCGCGGGTGGCACGCACCGCGGGGCCCTTGCTGGCGTTGAGGGTGCGAAACTGGATGCCCCCCTGATCGGTGGCGCGGGCCATCAGGCCACCCAGGGCATCGACCTCCCTCACCAGATGCCCCTTGCCGATGCCGCCAATGGCCGGGTTGCACGACATCTGCCCCAGGGTCTCGATATTGTGGGAGAGCAGCAGGGTGCGCACCCCCATGCGCGCCGCGGCGAGGGCCGCCTCGGTGCCGGCGTGGCCACCACCTACCACAATGACGTCGAAGGATTCGGGATAGTGCATGGATCTCGATCTTGTAAAATGGCCACGTATTGTACGTGCGGCACGGGGGTTCGCCAATGGCCAGCGAACCGCTCATCAGCCGCCCCTAATCACATCCCCACCCAGCAGGTCGCGGATCACCGTCGGCCGCGCGGCCCCGCCCAGCTCGCCATGCAGACAGTAGTCCACCTCATCGCCCAGGGCGCGCAACACCCGGAGTGCGTTTTTGGCCGGCCTCCTTCCCGCACGATTGGCGCTGGTGGAGACGAGGGCGCCGCCGAAGACAGTGCAGAGCGCCTGCACCAGCGGGTGTGCCGTGACCCGTACCGCGACCGTGGTGTGGGTGCCGCAGATCCACGCCGGACACGACTCACTAGCGGGAACCAGCCAGGTGTTGGGGCCGGGCCATGTGGCGTCGAGTTGCGGCTGGTAGCGGGGGTCGATGGGCTGGATATAGGGTTGCAATTGTTCAACGCTGGCGGCAATAAGGATCATCCCCTTCTGCCAGGGGCGCTGCTTGAGGTGCAGCAGCCGCGCTACCGCCTGCTGATTACGCGGGTCACAACCGAGGCCATAGACCGCCTCGGTGGGATAAGCGATGAGGCCGCCTGCGTGTAGCACGCGGGCGGCCTCTCTGATCTGAAATGGTGTTGCCAAGGTTAGGCCAGACCGAGTTCCTTCTGCACCTCTTCATTGCGGGCGAGGATCTTGCGCTTGTTCTCCTCACGCTCGTCGCGCAGCTTTTGCGCCAGCGCCGCATCGGAGACGGCCATAATCTGCGCGGCAAGATAGGCGGCGTTCTTGGCGCCGGCACTGCCGATGGCAACAGTGGCCACCGGGATACCGCCGGGCATCATCACCGTGGAGAGCAGCGCATCCTGCCCCTTGAGTGGGCCGCCCTCCATCGGCACACCGATCACCGGGCGGATAGTAATGGCGGAGACGGCACCGGCGAGGTGGGCCGCCAGACCGGCGGCACAGATAAAGGCCTGGCAGCCGCGCTGCTCGGCACCGGTGACATAGTCGTGGGTCGCCTCAGGGGTGCGGTGTGCCGAATGGATACGCACCTCGTAGGTGATGCCGAACGACTGCAACACCTTGAAGGTGACCTGCATCGCCGGCAGGTCGGAATCGGAACCCATCAGGATCGCGACAAATGGCTGACTCATCGTAATACTCCGTAAACGCTAGCAGAAAAAATTCTTCGACCCGATCAGGCCTCGGCCTCTTCGACGTCCTCTTTCTCAAAGGGTTCCGTAAAGCCGCACTCCTTCTGCGGACAGACCTTCTCGCTACCCTTGCGCTTGGTGGTCTTGATAGTGAGGATCGGCCAGCCACAGTCGGGGCAGGGCTCGTTGATGGGCTCGTTCCACACCGCATAGTCGCAGTCGGGATAGGTAGAGCAGGAGAAGAAGATCTTGCCGCGACGCGACTTGCGCCGCAGCATCGTCCCCTTGGCGCACTTGGGGCAGGGCACACCGGTGTCCTCGGGCTGCTCCAGCGACTCGATATGTTTGCAGGTGGGGTAGGCGCTGCAACCGATAAACTTGCCGTAGCGGCCGTCACGGATCAACAGCGGCGAGTTGCACTCCGGGCAGGTACGCCCCTCCACCACCTGCGGCTCGGCCCGCTTCTCCTCACCGTCGATGTTACGGGTGTAACTGCAATCGGGGTAGCCGGTACAGGCGACAAAACGGCCGCGCTTGCCAAGCTTGGTGACCAGTGGCTTGCCGCACTCGGGGCAGACCTCATCCATCGACTCTTCGGTGACATCGCGGCGGCTGACCGACTGCTCCTTGTCATCCACCAGCTGTTTGAAGGGCTGCCAGAATTTGTGCATCAGCGGCACCCACTCCTCCTCGCCACGGGAGACCGCATCGAGCTCATCCTCCAGCCTGGCGGTGAAGTCGTAGTCGACATAGCGGGTAAAGTGCTGGGTGAGGAATTTGTTCACCACGCGGCCGACGTCGGTGGGGATGAAGCGGCGCTTGTCCATCTCCACATACTCGCGGTTCTGCAGCGTCGAGATGATGGCGGCGTAGGTGGAGGGACGGCCGATGCCGTGCTCCTCCAGCGCCTTGACCAGCGACGCCTCGGAGAAGCGCGGCGGCGGTTCGGTAAAGTGCTGCTCGGGACGGATCTTCAGCATTTCGATCTTCTCCCCCGCCAGCATCTTGGGCAGCAACTTGTTGTCGTCGTCCTTCTTCTCCGCGTCGTCCACCGACTCCTGGTAGACCGCCATGAAGCCGGGATGGACGATGGTCGAGCCGTTGGCGCGGAACAGGTTGCCCTCGCCGGCGCTCAAGTCCACCGCCACGGTATCGAGGGTGGCATGCACCATCTGGCAGGCGACGGTGCGCTTCCAGATCAGCTCATAGAGGCGGAACTGATCCTTGGAGAGGGCGTCCTTGATCGATTCGGGGACACGCAATACCGAGGTGGGGCGGATCGCCTCGTGCGCCTCCTGGGCGTTCTTCGACTTGGTCTTGAAGATGCGCGCCTCGTCCGGCACGTTGTCGGTGCCATAGCGCTGACCGATAAAGCCACGCAGCTCCTCCAGGGCATCCTGGGAGAGGGTCACCGAGTCGGTACGCATGTAGGTGATAAGACCGACGGTCTCACCGCCGATATCGATACCTTCATACAGCTGCTGCGCGGTACGCATGGTGCGCTGGGTGGTGAAACCGAGTTTGCGCGATGCCTCCTGCTGCAGCGTGGAGGTGGTAAAGGGGGCGGCGGGGTTACGCTTGCGCTGCTTTTTCTCCACCCGGGTGACGGTGAGCCTGCCCTCGGCACCCCGCAATAAGCCCGCCTCAACCTCATCGGCACGGCCGCTGTTATTGATGGTGAACTGCTCGACCTTCTCCCCTTCAAACTGGATCAGTTTGGCGCTGAAGTTCTCCCCCTGTTTGGTGACATCGGCCTCAACGCTCCAGTACTCCCTGGGTTCAAACGCCTCGATCGCCTCCTGCCGCTCGACGATCAGGCGCAGTGCCGGTGACTGCACCCGCCCGGCGGAGAGGCCGCGGCGGATCTTCTTCCACAACAACGGCGAGAGGTTGAAGCCGACCAGATAATCGAGGGCACGGCGCGCCTGTTGGGCATTGACCAGGTCCATCGCCAGCTCGCGCGGATTGGCCACCGCCTCCTGGATCGCCTTCTTGGTCACCTCATGGAACACCACGCGACCGACCGGTTTGTCCTTCAGCAGCCCCCGCTTCTGGCGCAGGATCTCCAGCAGATGCCAGGAGATCGCCTCACCCTCGCGGTCCGGGTCAGTGGCCAGATAGAGGGCATCGGCCTGGCGCAGTGCCTTGACGATGGCGTCGACGTGCTTGCTGTTCTTGTCGATCACCTGGTACTTCATGGCGAAGTTGTGGTCGGGGTCAACCGCCCCCTCCTTGGGCAGCAGGTCGCGTACATGGCCATAGGAGGCCAGTACCTCGAAATCCTTGCCCAGGTATTTTTTGATGGTCTTGGCCTTGGCCGGCGACTCTACGATTACCAGATTTTTACTCATACGCTTCACTAGAAAAAATGCCCGCTACGCGCGGGCATTGATAGCCGTCTCCACAGTGGGCAGACTCAATGCAACTGAGCTACCACCTCATCCAATACCAGGTCTTCCATCCACGCCACCGCCGCCTCCTGGCCGGGCTGGTTGAACAGGACCATCAGGATCACCCACTTCAGCTGCTCCAGGTCGACCTCGTCGCTATCGAGCGCCATCACCCGGTCGATCACCATCTCGCGGGTGGCGTGATCCAGCACCCCCATCTGCTCCAGAAAAAGGATAAAACCACGACACTCACTGTCAAGTTTTTCACTCTCCCGCTCACCGTAGATACGGAACGACTGTTGCGGCGCGCTCGGCAGGGTGCCGTCCAGACCGGCCACGGTCAACCCCTCAAGCCAGTCGAAGGCCTTGCCAATCTCACTGCGATGAAAGCCGGCATCCATCAACTCCTGTTGCAGCACGTCGCGGTCCTGCTCCAGCTCACCCTCGTCATACATATAGTTTTCGAAGAGGTAGATCAGGATTTCAAATACGTCTTGTTTCATCTCACAGTCTCTTGGTGGTTCGTGCGTAACCGCCGACGGTCGCCGCTACGAAACCTTGCAGTTCAAGGGGCAACAGCATGGAGGAAACCGCCTCCGCCGTCAATCCGCTGCGCTCCACCAGCAGGTCCACCGCTGTCGCCTCGTAACCGAGACACTCCAGCAGACGCCGCGACTCATCGTCCAGCACCACCTCACCCGCCACCGTCGCTGATGACTCTGCCGCCAGCACGGCATGCAGTTGCGGCGCCAGCTCTTCGAGGACATCCGCCGCCGACTCCACCAGCTTTGCCCCCTGGCGAATTAACTGATGACAGCCCCTCGCCAGAGGATTGTGGATGGAGCCGGGAATGGCAAACACCTCGCGCCCCTGCTCGGAGGCGAGCCGCGCCGTGATCAGCGAGCCGCTGCGCAGCGCCGCCTCCACCACCAGGGTGCCAAGCGAAAGACCGCTGATAATACGGTTACGTCGGGGAAAGTTACTCGCATGGGGCTGGGTACCGGGAGGAAACTCCGAAATCAGGGTGCCGCCGCCATCGACAATGGCATGCGCCAGCTCGCGGTTGCTGGCCGGATAGACACGATCCAGCCCGGTGCCGGTCACCGCGATGGTCTGGCCGCCCCCCTGCAGCGCCCCTTGATGGCTCGCCGCATCAATCCCCTGCGCCAGACCGCTGGTGATCACCATGCCGACGCGACTCAGGGTGCAGGCAAAGTCGTGGGCAGTTTCACGACCGCTGCTGCTGGGGTTGCGGCTACCGACCATCGCTAGCTGCGGGGTGGCCAGCAGCGCCGTGCTGCCGCGCACAAAAAGCAGCGGCGGGGCATCATGGAGCTCACGCAATAACGGCGGGTAGGCGGCATCATGCAGGGTGACGAGGGCACACCCCTCCCCCTGCAGCCAGGCCAAATCGCGATCCACCGCTGGCCAGTCCGGCTGGCGCAGGTAGGCCGCAAGAGCCTGCAGTGAAGAGTCGAATGAAGACGGGGGGGTGTGAAACAGCGCCTGCGGCTCGCCGTAGCGATCCAGCAGCTGGCGAAACTTTACCGCACCAATGCCGGGTGCGTGCAACAGGGCCAGCCAGTAACGCCACTCCCCGCCCTCGGCACTCAGCGCCGACACGGCCACCTCCCTGTGGCAATGGCCATCGGTTAACAGGTTGTTGAAATTCGCATGGGCAGAGTGTCAGCGCGGCTAGGGGTTAGTCACCTGATCATGGAGGCGGATAGTGCGCGTGGCATCCATCACCAGGGCGTAACTGACACGGTCGAAGACGCGGAAGATCATCACCGTACCGGCACGCTCGCTGGGCAACACCACGCCATCGTCGCCGCTGACGACATCGCGCACCTTAAGACCACTCTGGTTAATCGCCAGCACATGCCCTGGTACCACATCCTCCTGCCGCCCCAGATCCAGCACCACCACCTGATACTGACTGATCATGTTGACCCCATCCAGCACGGCGATGATCTGGCCGTTAACCGGCTGCGTGGGGGCGCGCGGGGTGAAACTGTGCTGCTGCACCTCGTCCCCCTTGGGGATGAGGCGATCACCGCGCAGGATCTCGCGTGCGCTGTCGATAACCTGCATCGTGGAGGGATCGCCAAAGCGGGTCAGCCTCGCCTCGCCCAGATAGATCGCCTCGTAACCAAGCACCTCATCCTGATCACGCGGATTGCGGTAGACCTGGCCGGCGCGCACCACCACATAGTCACCCTGCAGCGCCTGCTCACTCAGGCCACGGGTGTAAATTCTGTAGCCGCTACCCGACATCATGCGATCATCGTCGTGCGCCACCACATAGGGGGCCTGCCCCAGCTCCCCCTCGCCGACAACACGCGGCCGCACCAAAAAGGGACCGATGGCGTCGATAGAGATGGTGGGGATCGCACTCTCCAGCCCCTGCTCGCGAATGCGCGGACTGAGCTTGACGGTGGGATATGGCTGTCCGGCCACCTCGGCCGGCAGCTCCATCGGCGCCGTCACCACCTTGCCGTTACGCGTCACCTGCATCATCGGCTGGCCGTTAATAAAGATGATGGTAAGGATGTCACCCGGATAGATAAGGTGCGGGTTGGCGATATGGGGATTGAAGTGCCACAACCTAGGCCACATCCATGGGTCCTTGAGAAAACGTGCGGAGATATCCCACAGGGTATCCCCCTTCACCACCACATATTTTTCGGGATAGTCGGGTTTTAACACTACCGTGACCGGCTCCACCGGCTTGACGGCGGCGGCCGGTGCCTCCACCACCTCACGCTCTTCCACCACCACCTCCTCGGGGGTAGCGGCGCACCCAGCCAGTGCAAAAATCAGCACCGCCACCAGCGAGGCGGGAAGAAAGCGGGTAGAATAAAGAGGTTTGATATCCATGGGCATCCCTTTTTTTCTCTACAATTTGTATTGAGTCGGCCGAACTTTCCCGCCCTCACAGCCTGGCGGATCATAGTAAGAGTTCAGTATGATCATTACTTTAGCAACAAAAGCTGTGGATTTACTATAGCTTTTTTATGGGATCAGTATGTCGCACCTCACAATTTTACACTTCCCGGATGAGCGTCTGCGTACCGTGGCCAAACCGGTAGCGCGGATTGACCAATCGTTGCAGCAGCTTATCGACGATATGCTCGAAACCATGTATGACGCCCCCGGTATCGGTCTGGCGGCCACGCAGGTGAACTGCCACCAGCGACTGATCGTCATCGATATCTCCGAGGAGAAGAACCGCCCCCTGGCACTCATCAACCCCGAGATCCTGGAGCGCGACGGGGTGGAGGAGATGGAGGAGGGGTGCCTTTCGGTTCCCGGCATCTATGAGCCGGTACAGCGCGCCGAGCGGGTAAAAGTGCGGGCACTGGATCGCAACGGCAAGCCCTTTGAGCTGGAGGCCGATGGCCTGCTGGCGGTCTGCATTCAGCACGAGATCGACCACCTCGACGGCAAGCTCTTCGTCGACTACCTCTCCTCTCTCAAGCGCCAACGCATCAAGAAAAAAGTGGAAAAACAGCTGCGCGAAACGATGTGACCACTCACCAACACGACACGCCATGACCTCACCTTTGAATATCGTCTACGCTGGCACCCCCGAGTTCGCCGCCACCGCCCTGGCGGCGCTGTTGCAGAGCGGACACCACATCAGCGCCGTCTACACCCAGCCGGATCGCCCCGCCGGACGTGGCCGCAAACTCAAGGCGAGCCCGGTCAAGGAGCTGGCGCTGGCGCACGGCATCGAGGTGCGCCAGCCCGAGACGCTGAAGGAGGCGGCAACACAACAGGCGCTGGCGGCGCTACACCCTGATGTGATGATCGTTGCCGCCTACGGCCTGCTGTTGCCACCCGAGGTGCTGGCCATGCCGCGCCTGGGCTGCCTCAACATCCACGCCTCGCTGCTGCCGCGCTGGCGCGGCGCCGCCCCCATCCAGCGCGCCATCCTCGAAGGCGACCGCGAAACCGGTATCACCATCATGCAGATGGATGCGGGGCTCGACACCGGCGCCATGCTCTACCAGCTCGCCACCCCGATCAGCGCCGAGGACAACGCCCAGACCCTGCATGATCGCCTCGCCACACTGGGGGCACAAGCCATCCTTGAGGCACTGGCGGCGCTACAGACAGGCACCCTCACCCCCCAGCCACAGGATGGGAGCCAGGCCAACTACGCAAAAAAACTCAATAAGGCCGAGGCCGAAATTGACTGGCGTCTCCCCGCCCCCCGCCTCGCTCGCCAGATAGCCGCCTTCAACCCCTGGCCGGTGGCGCAGAGTCTGCTGGGGGAGCAGGTGCTGCGCGTCTGGGAGGCCGAGGCACTCCCCGGCACCCATCCCGGCACCGCCCGCCCCGGCCAGGTCATCGCCGCCGATAAACAGGGAATCGATGTGGCCTGCGGTGAGGGCACACTTCGCCTGAAACGGTTGCAGCTGCCGGGTGGCAAACCGCTCAGCGCCGCCGAGTTTCTCAATGGCCGCACCCTTGACGGAGCCATCCTGGGTGGCTAAGGCGGCCCCCACCCCTCGCCTGATCGCCATCTCGGTTCTCACCCGCGTCAGCGGCGAGGGGCAGTCGCTCTCCTCGTTACTGCCCCACGCCTTCGGCCCGCTGCCGCCCGAGCGCCGTGCACTGGCGCAGGAGCTCTGCTACGGCACCCTGCGCTGGTGGCACCAGCTTGAGGCCCTGCTTGGCAAACTGATGGAGAAACCGCTGCGCCACAAGGATGCCGACATCCACTGCCTGCTGCTCTGCGGCCTCTATCAGCTCGCCTATATGGATCTTCCGCCGCACGCCGCCGTCTCCGAAACGGTGGCGATCACTGCCACCCTCAACAAAGGGTGGGCCAAGGGGCTGGTCAACGCGGTGCTGCGCCGCTACCTGCGTGAGCGGGAGGCGCTGGAACAACAGCTGGCCGACGATGCCGAGGCGCGCTACGCCCACCCGCGCTGGTTTATCGAGGCCGTGCGTGAGGCGTGGCCGTCACAGTGGCAAGCCATTCTGGAGGCCAATAACCTGCGCCCGCCGATGACCCTGCGCAACGCCCGCAACCATCAGTCGCGCGATGCCTGCCTGGAGGAGCTGGCGGCTGCCGGGGTTGAGGCCACCGCCAGCCCACACGCCCCCGACGCCCTCACCCTGGCTCACCCGCGGGAGGTGGAGGGGCTACCCGGCTTCGCCGCGGGGAGGCTCTCGGTACAGGACGCCGCCGCCCAGCTGGCCGCCACCCTGCTCGCCCCCCAGCCGGGGATGCGTGTGCTGGACGCCTGCGCGGCCCCCGGGGGCAAAACCGGTCATCTTCTGGAAATATGCAGCGATATCACGCTAGTTGCGCTCGATATAGATGAAAAGCGGGTAGCGCGCATCGCCGCCAATCTGGAGCGGTTGCAGTTGCGGGCGACGCTGCTTTGTGGCGATGCGGCCCACCCCGAGGGGTGGTGGGACGGCCACCCCTTCGACCGCATCCTGCTCGACGCCCCCTGCTCGGCCAGTGGCGTCATCCGCCGCCACCCCGATATCAAGCTGCTGCGCCGTCCCGAGGATATCGAGAAACTGGTCACGCTACAGGCGCGCATCCTCACGGCGCTGTGGCCCCTGCTCAAGCCTGGGGGTATGCTTGTCTACGCCACCTGTTCGGTGCTGCCGCAGGAGAACAGCCTCCAGCTGGAGCACTTTCTCGACGGCAGGGGGGGTGCGCGGGAGAGGAGGATCGCCGCCAGCTGGGGGGAAGGGACCACGATCGGCAGACAGATC
>JAPHSX010000009.1 GCA_026196575.1 Gammaproteobacteria bacterium
GATGCCCTCCTATGTCAACATCGGCGCCTATGTCGACTCCGGCACCATGGTCGACACCTGGGCCACCGTCGGCTCCTGCGCCCAGATCGGCAAGAACGTCCACCTCTCCGGCGGCGTCGGTATCGGCGGCGTGCTGGAACCGCTGCAGGCCGCCCCCACCATCATCGAGGACAACTGCTTCATCGGCGCCCGCTCCGAGGTGGTCGAGGGGGTGATCGTCGAAGAGGGGGCTGTGATCTCGATGGGGGTCTACATCGGCCAGTCGACCAAGATCTACGACCGCGAAACCGGCGAGGTGCACTACGGCCGCGTCCCGGCCGGCTCGGTGGTGGTCTCCGGCAACCTGCCGAGCAAGGATGGCAAATACAGTCTCTACTGCGCCGTGATCGTCAAGAAGGTGGATGAAAAAACCCGCGGCAAGGTGGGCATCAACGAGCTGCTGCGCGATATCTGATCTCTGTCCCCAAATTGCCACGTATTGAAAGTGTGGCAATTTGCGCCGTATCAGGCCAGGCAAAAGGGGCTACAATTACATTTTTGCAGATGGTGCAACCGCGGGCTACAAGGAACATAACTATGTCGATTGATCTATCCAAACTCTCCGCCAGGGAGCTTTTCGAACTGGCGCAGCAAAGAGAGAAGGAAGAGCAAGAGGAGGCAGAACGCGAGGCGCGAGTTGGCGAGCTGAAGCAACGACGCGATGCCCTACTCAACGAACACAAAAGTGTGCTGTTGCTTACGGATAAAAAGATCCGTGACATACAGGCGCAACGTGACAAGCTGATCGCCGATCATGAGCTGGCCGTCGCCGAGATTGACCAGCAGATCAAGGCGCTGGGCGGTACCGCCCCTGAGGCACCGACAAGGAGCGAGGCCGAGCCATTGGAGAAGGCGGCGGCCAGCGGAGAAGACGAAACGGCCAAACTCAAGGCCACCATTCGCCAGATTATGAACAAGCGCCCCTACATCAGCGCCAGCCTGTTAAAGGAGCAACTTGCTTCCTACGGCATCAAACCCGCCAACTTCAACAAGGAGCTGGAGCAGTGGGTGCGTAATGGCTGGTTCGACCCCAGGGGTCAAGGCAATTATGCCCTGGGCAAGAGAATCTAACGGCTCAATGCTCACCCTCTTCGGGATAAAAAACTGCGATAGCGTGAAAAAGGCGCGCCACTGGCTGGAAGAACACCAGATCGAATACCGCTTTCACGATTTTCGCACCGAAGGGCTGACGGCCGAGAGACTGCAGCAGTGGAACGGTGCCGTCGGCTGGGAGGCCCTGCTTAACCGCCGCGGCACCAGCTGGCGCCAGCTGCCGCAGGAGGTAAAAGAGGCTATCGACGAGCCCTCCGCGCTGGCCATGATACTGGAAAATCCCACCCTGATTAAGCGCCCGGTACTGGAGCTCAATGACGGCACGGTGCATGTGAATTTTAAAGCGGATGACTACGCGAGACTCCTAAATCTATGAGCCCCACCACTGAGCTGGCCCAGGCCCTTATCCGTCGCCCCTCCAATACCCCCGATGATGCCGATTGTCAGCCCCTGCTGTGCGAGCGCCTGAGCGCCCTTGGTTTTGCCTGTGAGCCCATGCGCTTTGGTGAGGTCGACAACCTGTGGGCGCGTCACGGCAGCGGTGGCCCACTCTTCTGCTTTGCCGGCCACACCGACGTGGTACCCACCGGCCCCGAGACGAAGTGGCGTCACCCCCCCTTCGCCGCCACCCTCAGCGGCGGGATGATTTACGGTCGCGGTGCCGCCGACATGAAGGGTTCCATCGCCGCCTTCATTACCGCCTGTGAGCGCTTCATCGCCAGCCACCCGCAACACGGCGGCTCCATCGCCCTGCTCCTCACCAGCGACGAGGAGGGACCGGCGGTGGATGGCACGGTCAGGGTGATCGAAACCCTGGAGGGGCGCAACGAGAAGATCGACTGGTGCCTGGTGGGCGAACCGACCAGCACCGCCCGGGTGGGCGATGTGGTGAAGAACGGACGGCGCGGCTCCTTGAGCGGCTACCTCACGATAAAGGGAGTGCAGGGCCACGTCGCCTACCCCCACCTGGCACGCAACCCGGTGCACCAGGCCGCCCCGGCACTGGCGGAGCTTGTCGCCATCGAGTGGGACCAGGGCAACGACCACTTCCCCCCCACCAGCCTTCAGATCGCCAATATCAACGCCGGTACCGGCGCCAGCAACATCATCCCCGGCGAGCTGGAGGTGATGTTCAACTTCCGTTTCTCCACCGAGCAGACCGAAGAGGGGCTGCGCCAGCAGGTCGCCGCACTGCTGGAGCGCCACGGCCTGGAGTATGAGCTGCGCTGGTCCCTCTCCGGCAACCCCTTCCTCACCGAGGGGGGGGAACTGCTGGAGGCGACCACCGCCGCCATCGAGAAGATCTGCGGCTACACCCCCGAGGTCAACACCGCTGGCGGCACCTCCGACGGACGCTTCATCGCCCCCACCGGGGCGCAGGTGCTGGAGCTGGGGCCGCTCAACACCACCATCCACAAGGTGGACGAGTGTGTCAGCGTGGCCGACCTCAACACCCTCTCCGCTATCTACGAACAGATTCTGGTGCGCCTGCTAAGCACGAGGTGAACAATTAAAGATTTGCGGCAAAGCGCCGCTCTCATGGGGTGAACAGCACGAGGAGCCCCCCATGACAGCCCCCATAATCACCCCCCAGCGCCCTACCTCACCGATTCCGCACGAGAGCACGGCAGCGAGGCGCCCTGGCCGTCCCGCACAGCCACGCGAACAGTTACCGGTGCCGGGCCAGCCGCGCGCGGCGGAAAACCGCCCGGTGAACGCCCCCGGACGGATCCCGGTAGCCGCCCCGTCCCCCGTCATAACCACCGAGCCTGCCGCCCCACTATTCGACAGTGACACCATTCAGCGCGAGGTGGAGTCCTCCACCGAGTATCAGACCCTGAAAAAATCGGGATATATCAAGGAACAGTCATCGCAAACCCGGCCGCATCGCATCGAGGCCGAGACACCGCCACCAGAAAGAGAGCAGACATCGCCAGCCAACAACATGGAAACCGTCACTATCGAGTTTCGCCAGGAGTTGCGCATCGACATTTCGACCGTGCAGGGCGCGCCTGCACCGGAACCCACACCGAAACAGTCCGATCCGCTCGCCCTCGACCTTGACGGCAACGGGCTGCAGACCAGTGGCCTCGCCAACGGTGTACAGTTCGACATCAATGCCGATGGCCGCCTTGACCAGACCAGTTTTGTCAGCGGCGGCGATGCCTTTCTCGCCCTCGATGCCAACGCCAACGGCCGCATCGATGATGGCAACGAACTGTTCGGCGATCAGCACGGCGACGCCAACGGCTACCTCGCCCTCGCCCGCCATGATGACAATCACGACGGCGTGATCGACGGCCGTGATGCCGTTTTTCAGCAGTTGCGCCTCTTCACCCAAAGCCGGGACGGCGGCCAGCAACTGCGCACCCTCGCACAGGAGGGCATCGTTTCGTTGTCGCTGAACTATCACCACGCCCACATCGCCCTCAACCACTACGACACCGTCGCGCAACTCGCCAGCTTCCAGCGTAGCGACGGCAGCCACGGCGAGAGTGGCGACCTGCTACTGGGGTATCGCACCCTCGTACCGTGACCCATGGATTTCAACGCAACCAGAGCCCCCCGGATGTGCCAGGACAAGGCGTAGCGCACTGGCAATGGCCCGGCCCTTGTCAAGCGCTGCAACGCTGGACTGGTGCATCCGGGGAGCCCCTTCGGGCGAGCCGCTGCCCGCCGAGGCGCTGAAACACTTTACCCCTTGATGCAAGCCATCGGCTCCAGCCTGACCACCTTGCGTGCCAGTCCGGCGCGATCCGCCGCCTCCACCACCGCACTGACATCCTTGTAGGCACCCGGCGCCTCCTCCGCCACCCCGCGCAGCGAGGGGCTGCGGATCAGGATGCCACGATACGCCAGTTCATCCACCACCTTGCGCCCCTGCCACTGCCGGGTCGCCGCATGTCGGCTCATCGCCCTTCCGGCCCCGTGACAAGCGGAGCTGTAGGCACGCTGCTCCGAGGCGCTGGTACCGGCGAGAATATAGGAGCAGGTACCCATGGAGCCACCGATGATCACCGGCTGTCCCACCTCATTGAACTCGGCGGGCAGCTCGGCATGGCCAGGACCAAAGGCGCGGGTTGCCCCCTTGCGATGGACGTAGAGTTCGCGTCCCTTGCCCTCAATCTCGTGCTGCTCCCGCTTGCAGGTATTGTGCGAGACATCGTAGAGCAGTGCCATCGAGGCCTGCGGCAGGTGCTCGGCGAAGACCTTGCGGGTGAGGTGGGTGATGATCTGGCGGTTGGCCAGTGCACAATTGATGCCGGCGCGCATCGCCCCGAGATAGCGCTGCCCGAGTGGTGAGTCGATGGGGGCGCAGGCCAGCTCGCGGTCCGGCAGTTCGATACCATAGTCGCTTGCTGCAATCACCATCTCGCGCAGAAATTCGGTGCCGATCTGGTGGCCCAGGCCGCGCGAGCCGCAATGAATGCTCACCACCACCTCCCCCGCCTTCAGGCCGTAAACTCCCGCGATCGCCTCATCGTAGATCTCGGCAATATGCTGCAGCTCCAGGTAGTGGTTGCCGGAGCCGAGGGTGCCCATCTCGTCGCGCTGGCGCTGCTTGGCGTGCGCCGAGACCTCGCCCGGCACGGCACCGGCCATGCAGCCGTGCTCCTCGATACGCGCCAGATCCTCTTCACGGCCATAACCCAATTCCACCGCCCAGCGGGCACCACCCGTGAGCATCGCCTCCATCTGCTTGTGGTTGAGGTGGATGCCGCCGGTGCTGCCGACACCCGCCGGCACGGTGTAGAAGAGACCGTCGGCGAGGCGCCCCTTCTTCGCCTCTACTACCTCCTTCTTCAAGCCGGTGAGCAGGGTGCGCACCCCGCAGGAGATATCGAAGCCAACCCCGCCCGCCGAGACCACCCCGCCCTGCGCCGCATCGAAAGCCGCCACCCCGCCAATGGGAAAGCCGTAGCCCCAGTGGGCATCGGGCATGGCGTAGCTGGCCTGCACGATACCGGGCAGAGAGGCGACATTCACTGCCTGCTCGAATACCTTGGCATCCATCCCCTCGATAAGCCTGGCATCGGCATAGAGCACGACCGGCACCCGCATCTTGCCCCGCGCCGGGATCTCCCAGACAAATTCAGATCGCTGCTGCAGTTCACCCATCACATGCCTCCGGATTAGACATCGACCACGCACTGCGCCAGCCACTCACCGCCCACCTGCCGCCCCACACGCAACGCGGTATAGGTCGCCCCCTTCACCTCCACCGCCGGCTGATGGCGTGCGGGGTCGATATGCTCGCCCCAGACGGTGGCCTCAAGCTGCCGTCCCCCGCTAATCCGCACCTCAAATCGGGAGAAGAGCATGTGGCGGGTGGTCATCTCGAAGACCAGAGCATTGAGCCAGTCGACCAACAACAGCTCACTATCGGGGGCGGCACAGCGAATCGCCACCGTCTCATCGGCGCGGATCGTGGCAGGATCGGTAATGACGGCACTTAGCGCCAGCGCGGCCCCCGCGAAGGCCTCACTGAGGGTGGTGCCGATGCCGCGAATGCCGATATCGGCCTGGTGGGGAAAGTGTTGCCAGCTGCTCATTTGCCCATCTGCCCATCTGCTCCATCCCGCGTGGCGACAGATCACAGTGTAGACAAGGGTGAAAGGGAGGGGGCTATTTCGGTTTTTGTGCCACCTGATCGCGCAGGTAGCGTGGCAGGGCCTGCTCGGCGGGGAGGCCCTCGCCACGGGCAAGGGCGGCCACGGCCAGGGTGGCGACATCCAGGGCGTGAGGGTAGTAGTCACCACGGGCATCGACCATCGCCACCCCCTGGCGCTGCGCCAGCTCGCTGGCATAGCTCTGCCAGCCGCTGCCGATACCGTGCCACTGATGTTCATGCAGCAGCGGTACCTCGCCGGGGGGGCAGACCCGCTCCTCACCATCGGGCTGCATCACCCCCGCCTCGTCGACGGTAAAGCTCCCCCAGTAGACCTCGCCCATCCTCGCATCGATGGCGGCGGCCACCTGCCGCCAGCCGAATTCGCGTTGCGCCCCCTGCGCCAGGGTGGCGAGGGTGGAGACCGGCACCACCGGCAGCTCCAGGGCAAAGGCGATCCCCTGCGCCACCCCGGTGGCGATGCGCACCCCGGTAAAGGCGCCGGGGCCGCAACCGAAGGCGACGGCATCGAGCTGCGAGCGGGGCAACCCCGCCTCGGCCAGCAGTCCGTCTACCATTGGCAGGATGAGGGCGGTGTGCTCACGCGGGGCGAGCTGGTAGCGTTCGCTGATCTCGCCATCCAGATAGAGGGCGGCGGAACAGGCCTCGGTGGCGGTCTCAAGGGCAAGTAGTTTCATGCGCGGAAGCAAAACACAAAAAGGCCCGGGATGCCAGCGCAGCCCGGGCCTTTTCGCGTGGTTCGCCTACAGATTAGAAGCCGTAGGAGATACCGAGGGCGATCACGGGATAGGTTTTGAATTCATCCAGATCGTCTTCCATGTTAGCGATCTCCTGGTCAATATCCGCCTGCACAATGCCAAGGCTTCCGGTATTGTCGGTAACCACCAGATCAACATCGGGGGTACCCATCTGCACCACACCCACCTCAAAGACAAAGCCGAACCCCTTGGCCGGCACGTTACCCCATCCCAGACCAAGGTAGGGGCCACTGCCAAGCTTGACTGAACCGTCCAGTATAAGATCGCCAGGAGTAACTGTTACCGTCGTATCACCAATGCTAACGTCGCCATCAGGGGTGGCGGATGCCGTCAGCTCATTGTTGCTGTTCAGATACCCCGCCGTCAGGTGAAAGGAGCCGGCAAAGGGGTGCCAGTCGAACAGCAGCGCGGTGGAGGAGAGATCGAGATCGGCGTCATAGTCGATATCATCGATGGTCTGACTGTCGCTCTTCGAGTACTTGTTCAGCCCAAGCCGCACGCCGAAGTGATCGCTAAAGGATTTACCCAGTTCGATGCCGGCCCCCAGGGTACTGCCCCTGACGCCAATACCGATCCCCATCCCCTCATCCTCGGCCTGGACACTGCCCATGGCCGCCAACAGGCTGGCGGCAACGACTGCTTTATATACCTTGTTTTTCATCTTCTTCTCCTGGTAAATAACGTCACACATTCCACTATGTAAATGGTCGCGACATTCTCTCAGAACCGCATCCCCCAACTCAAGTATCGAGGGTAAAGAACCGTTGCACCACCTCCAGCTTGAGCGTCCTGCTCATCGGCGGCAGACTCTCCAGAAAGAGCCGCCCGTAACCCTTGCTGCCCAAGCGCGGGTCGCACAACACCAGTACCCCCCGATCCTTGACGTCGCGGATCAGCCGCCCTACCCCCTGCTTGAGGGTGATCACCGCCTGCGGCAGCTGGTAGTCCATGAACGGGTTGGCGCCCGCCTCGCGCATCGCGTCGATACGCGCCTGCAGCACCGGATCGCCCGGCGAGGCAAAGGGGAGCTTGTCGATAATGACACAGGAGAGCGCCTCGCCGCGCACATCCACCCCCTCCCAGAAACTGCCGGTGCCCAGCAGCACCGCATTGCCCTTTTCCCGAAACTCCTCCAGCAGGCGTGAGCGCGGCGCGTCACCCTGAATCAACAGCGGATAGGAGAGGCGTCCGGCCAGCAGCTCGGCCGCCTCCTTCAACGCGCGGTGGCTGGTAAAAAGCAGAAAGGCGCGCCCGCGGCTCGCCTCCAGCACCGGCAGCGCCGCCTCCACCACCGCCGCGGTGTAACCGGGGCTGTTGGGCTCGGGCATCAGCGACGGCACATAGAGCAGCGCCTGGCGCGGATAGTCGAAGGGGCTGTCCCAGCGGTGGGTCACAGCCCCTTCCAATCCGAGCTGCTCACTAAAGTGCTGAAAGCTCTCGCCGACGGCGAGGGTGGCGGAGGTGAAGATCCAGGCACAGGGGTGGGCCTTGAGCTGCTGCTGGAACAGCGGCGCCACATCCATCGGCGTGAAGGTGATGGTAAAGGAGCGGCTGTGTGTCTCATACCAGTGGATCATCCCCTCGGGGGTGGCCTCGGTCAGTTGCGCGAAGCGCCCCAGCAGCAGCTCGCTGCGCTGGTGGCACGACTCCAGCCCCTTGCCGCGCGCCGACATCCCCTTTAATCCCAGCGACAGATCAGCCAGCAGTTCGTCCACCGTGGCTATCGCCTCGCCGAGCTCGCGCCCACCAGCCACCTCCCTCCAGGGTCCGCGCCGCAGCGCCTCACCGAAGGCGAGGCGCATGTCGTGCACCGCCTTCTCCAGCTTGTCGGCGCGCAACTGCAGGTCGCGGCTCTCACTCGCCTCGCGGATCTCCTCGGCGACAGTGTCGTGGGCCAACTCGAAGAGCTGGTTGGCGGTAATGGTGGTGCCGAAGAAGTTGGAGGCGGTATCGGGCAGCTGGTGCGCCTCATCGAGGATAAAGGCGTTGGCCCCCGGCAGCAGCTCGCCAAAGCCCTCATCCTTAAGCGCCATGTCGGCGAACAGCAAGTGGTGGTTGACCACCAGCAGGTCAGCCTCCTGCGCCCGGCGCCGTGCCTTGGCCAGAAAGCACTCAGTAAGGTAGTCGCACTCACTGCCCAGACAGTTTTCAGCGGAGGAGGTGACATGCGGCCACAGTGGGGAGTCCTCACTCAGGCTGGAGAGTTCGGCGATGTCACCCGAAGCGGTACGCCCCGACCACTTGGCGATCTCCGCCAGCTCCGCCGTCTGGCTGCGGGTAAGGAAACGCCCCTCCTCCCGCGCCAGCTGCAGGCGATGGTGACAGAGGTAGTTGGCACGCCCCTTGAGCAGGGCCACATCGACCGGCACACCGAGGATATCGCGCACCAGCGGAATGTCCTTGTGGAACAGCTGATCCTGCAGATTCTTGGTACCGGTGGAGATGATCACCTTGCCGCCACAGAGCATCGCCGGCACGAGATAGGCGAAGGTCTTGCCGGTGCCGGTGCCCGCCTCGGCGATAAGCAGCGAGTTGTCGGCCAGCGCCTGGGCCACCGCCGCGGCCATCTCCTGCTGCTGCGGGCGTGCGGCAAAACCGGGCAGTCGTTTGGCAAGTTGGCCATTCGGGCCAAGGATATCGTGGGGAGAGTGCATCAGGAGAGCCGTTAAGGATTAGAGATCCCGGGTATTGTCCCAGATCGCCTTGTCATCTACCGCACCCGACTCGCGGCACCATACCAGGGTGGCGATGTGGCGAAAACGGGCCACCGACATCGCGCCGCGCTTGCCGCGACCTCCCTCCTCCGCCTCGGCCAGCGCCGCCTCGATCTGCGCCCGCCCCGCCTCGTAGATCTCATAGGGCTGGTACTGCTCATCGAGCAGCACCAGCAGCACCGCATCCCACGCCTGCTCTAGTTTGAGCTGGCCGATGCGCTGCCCCCCTCTCTTCTCATCGAAGATGGCCCGCCCCTTGATCTGGTAGCGCAGACCTTCACGGGGCGGCTGCAAGCCGACCGCATCGTAACCACCGGGCGGTGGCTGAACAAGCTCCAGCTGCAGCAAACGGGCCGCGTCAAAATTGGCGATCTCGACGGTAACCGGCAGGGGCTGACCGGTCATCCGCCGATACTCGGCGGCCAGCTTGCGCGTTTGTTCGATTAACTTGTCAACTGCGTAAACAGACACCCTGCCCCCAGAGAAAATTGCTGCGATCCGGCTTCATCATCGTAGCCGCCATGATACCCGTTCGGGAGAAAGTTGTGGGAAATACCCTCGTACGGGATTCCGGTTTGACCCAAACGTAGCGCCAGCATCCTGCCAGCCAGCACCTAATAACGTGATTTGACTCTGGCGGTGGCCACCGCGCTCCACGGGTCATCGGGCCAGGGGTGCTTGGGATAGCGTCCCTTCAGCTCCCTTTTCACCTCGGGGTAGGTGTTGTGCCAGAAGCTGCGCAAATCCTGCGTCACCTGTATCGGCCGTTGCGCCGGCGAGAGCAGGTGCAGCACCACCGCCACCCGGCCGCCGGCGATGGCGGGGGTCTCGGCCAGGCCAAAGAGCTCCTGCAGCTTTACCGCCAGCACCGGCACGGCGCCATCGACCTGGTAGTGCAGTTTCTTGCGCGAGCCGCTGGGGACGGTGAGATGGGTGGGTGCCAAATTATCCAGCTGCTGCTGGCGCTCCCAGCCGAGCAGTGGCTGTAGCGCCGCCTTGAGGTCGAGCCGCCTGAGGTGGTCACGGCGGCTGATACCATTGAGCCGGGGGGCGAGCCACTCATCAAGCGTTGCCAGCAGGGCGGCATCACTGAGGTCGGGCCAGCCCCCATCGGGTAGCCAGTGACGCAGTGAGCAGACCCGCGCCTGCAGCTGACGGCACTCCTCATCCCACGGCAGCGCCTCCAGCCCCATCTGCCGGATCCCCTGCAGCATCGCCGTGGTGATGGCATCGCTATCGGGTGCAGTGAGTTTTGACTCCTCCAGGATCAGCGCCCCCAGTGCGCGCACGCGCCGGGCCGTGACCAGCTGCGTGCGCTCATCCCATCTGATCTCATCGCGCCACGCCAGCTGCTCGGCAAACAGCGCTTCGAGCTGAGTCAGGGTGATGGCGGCGGCGGAGAAGATGCGCCCCTCCCCGGTTCGTGCGGCCCCGCCCGCGTCCAGCGCGGCGACGACGATAAACTCGGCATGCACCACACACTCGCGGGGCAATGCAGCGCCACGACCGTTCGACAGCAGGTAGCGCCCAGCGCCCTCGTCGCGACGCCGCGCCACCCGGTCGGGGTAGGCCAGCGCCAGTAACGCCCCCACCTGCTCCTCGGCAACGGCTCGGTTATCGACCTGCAGCCGCAACAGATGACGCCACTGCCTGGCCGCCCGCTCCACCGCGCTGCATGCCTTGCCATCGGCGCCATGGCGCCGCGCCCCCCGCTCACCGTCTACACGATGGGCGCGCAGTGCCTCCAGCTGCAGGGCGAAATCGCAGCGCCGCTCCCCCGCCACCCCACGCAGGATCTCGCGCTCCGAGAGCAGGGCAGCAATATCGCAGGCGAGCGCCCCTTGCCCCAGCGCCTCACCGCGCAGCACCATGTGGGCGAGACGCGGGTGCAGCGGCAGACGGGCCATCGCCGCCCCTTCCGGGGTAATGCGCTGTTGGCCATCCAGCGCGCCAAGCTGCTGCAACAGCTGACGGGCCTGGGTCAGGGCGGCGGCGGGCGGGGCATCGAGCCAGCGCAGGGTGCCCGCATCAACCACCCCCCACTGCGCCAGCTCCAGTGCCAACGGGGCGAGGTCGGCCTCAATGATCTCCGGATTGTTGTAGGGAATCAGCCCCTGCTGGGTGCTCTCGCTCCAGAGGTGGTAACAGACGCCGGGCTGCAACCGCCCGGCACGCCCGGCACGTTGCGTGGCAGAGGCACGGGAGACGCGCACCGTCTCCAGGCGGGTAAGGCCGCTGCGCGGCTCGAAACGCGGGACGCGCTGCCAGCCTGCGTCGATCACCACCCGCACCCCCTCGATGGTAAGCGAGCTCTCGGCAATATTGGTGGTGAGCACCACCTTGCGCCGCCCGGCAGGGCTGGGGAGGATCGCCCGCTCCTGTTCACCGTGGGGCAGATCGCCGTAGAGCGGGTAAAGATCGATAGCGGCGCAGGCCGGCTCGCCGCGCAACCGCTCCAGGGTACGGCGGATCTCGCCTGCCCCCGGCAGGAAGACGAGGAGATCACCCTGCTCCTCGGCCAGCGCCCGCCGCACCGCGCCAGCCGCCACCTCGGGGATGCGCCCCTCAGGCTCACGGGGCAGATAATGGTGCGCCACCGGATAGCTGCGCCCCTCGCTACGCAGTAGCGGGGCGTCAAGTAGCGTTGCCACCCGCCCGCCGTCGAGGGTGGCCGACATCACCAATAATTTCAGGTCTTCACGCAGCCCCTGCTGGGCGTCGAGGCAGAGGGCGAGCGCCAGGTCGCTGTGCAGGTTCCTTTCATGGAATTCATCGAAGATTACCAGCCCCACCCCGCTCAGCTCCGGGTCGTGCTGCAGGCGGCGGGTGAGGATCCCCTCGGTCACCACCTCGATGCGTGTGGTCGGCCCCACCTTACTGTCGAAGCGCACCCGGTAGCCGATCCGCCCCCCCGCCTCCTCACCCAGTTCCGAGGCCATATAAATGGCAGCATTGCGGGCGGCCAGGCGGCGCGGCTCCAGCATAATGATCGACCTGCCAGCCAGCCAGGGAGCCGTTAGCTCATTGAGCAGCGCCAGCGGCACTCGTGTGGTCTTGCCCGCGCCGGGCGGTGCCTCCAGCACCACACACGGCTGTGCAGCCAGGGCGGCGAGCAACTCGGGAAGCAGCGGTTCAATGGGCAGGTGCGTCATGGGGCGCCATTGTAGCGCAAGACGCAAAAGTGCCTGGGCTGATCTATCATTGAGATGTAATTGGCTGGATTTACGACGGCGCTATTTCATGCACAACAACAGGGGGAAACAGATGAAAAACACATGGTTACTGATCGCCAACGGCAGCGAGGCACGGCTGTTCGAGACCGAATTTCGCCCCAAAAGCCTGACCCTGCTACAGGAGTTCCACCATCCGGAGGCGCGCGAGAAGGGGGGCGAGCTGGCCTCCGACAGGTCGGGCCGCTATCAGGGCGATTTCGGTACGGGTGGCGCCAGCCACGGCGCCTTCAACGAGGCTACCGATCCCAAGGAGTATGAGATGGAGCGTTTCGCCGGTGAGCTGGTACAGGCGCTGGAGACAGGGCGCACAGCCAACAGCTACCAGCACCTGGTTATCGCCTCGTCCCCCAAATTTCATGGCCTGCTCAACAAGCAGATGGGTGCCCACCTCTCCAATCTCATCGATAAACACATCAACAAGGACTACACCTCACTGAATGAGCGGGAACTGCTGGAACGACTGGGGCAGCAGCCTGTGGGGGCCGTCGGAACGTGAGCCGGTAAGTGAAAGGGGGCGCACAGCCCCCGATACCCGCTCCCGCCAATCCCAATGCCCGCGCCTCCCATGCAGCAATCATGCAGCGATGACCTGCCGGGGCAGAGCGCCCCACCCACCTCATAATCAGGCTGCAATCCGTTGTCAGTACCGAAGATAAACGAGCGCAGCGCTGCGGCCGCCTATGAGGCCTGGTATCACACCCGACGTGGCCACTGGATCGCCGAGCGCGAGTTCGCCCTGTTGCGGAGGCTGCTGAACCCCGCGCCACATACCTCGCTGCTGGATATCGGCTGCGGGACCGGTTACTTCAGTCGCCGCTTTGCCGCAGGGGGTCTCGCTGTGACCGGCCTCGACCCGGACGCGGCGGCCCTTGACTATGCGCAAGGCAAAGGCGGGGGGGTGCACTATATTCAGGGAAGCGCGCTAGCGCTGCCGTTTGCCGACGGTCACTTCGACCACGCCACCGCCATCACCAGCCTCTGCTTCGTCGCCGATCCGCTGCAGGCGCTAAGGGAGATGTGGCGCGTGAGCCGGGGCAGGGTGCTACTCGGCCTGCTCAATCGCCACAGCCTGCTCCATCGGCAAAAAGAGGGAAAGGGGGGTTACCGCGACGCCCGGTGGGACAGCGCTACAGAGGTAGTGGAGCGATGGATTCCGGCACTCACGCCCGCGCCGGCACGATACACGGCGCACAGTGCCATCTTTCTGCCCACCGCCGGCCCGCTGGCCAGGCAGGCGGAGAGATGGCTCCCCAACACCCTCCCCTGGGGTGGTTTTCTCGTTATCTGCCTGGAAAAAACCGAATAACGACGGCTCAACCCAAAGCCCCACGAACAGCGTTGGCCAGCTCCTCGGGGACAAACTTGGTCAGAATCGCATCGGCCCCTGCCCTCTTTGCCCGCTCGGTGTTAATCGCGCCATTAAGCGAGGTGTGCAGCAGTACATAGAGTCCCTTCATTGAAGGGATATTCCTGATTTCGCTCGTCAGGGTGTAACCATCCATCTCCGGCATTTCAATGTCGGAGATCACCATCTCCACCGGCCACTCGGATTCCACCCCATTGAGCTGCTTGAGCATCTGCAGCGCCTCCAGGCCATCGCGTGCCACCACGCAGTCCAGCCCAAGAACGCCAAGGGTCTGTGTGGTCTGGCTGCGGGCCAGGGACGAGTCATCCACCACCATGACCCGCCGCCCCTGCAGTTCACCGCCTTCGTTGTTGCTGGCCGATTCAAACATAATCGGATCGACCTTTACCACCTCGCCGAGCACCTTCTCTACATCGAGAATCTGCACCAGGGCACCGTCAATATCCGTCACCCCGGTGATATAGCTACGCGATCCGCTGCCGCGCGGCGGCGGCAACACCCTGGACCAGTCACAAACCACGATACGATCGACCTGGCGCACCAGAAATCCCTGCATCGAGCGATTAAATTCGGTAATAATCACCGAACCGCCGCTGGTGGCGTTCATGGCGAAGCCGCCCCGTCCAATGGCCGCGGCCAGGTCAATCACCGTGAGCGGTTCGCCACGAAGATGTGCCACCCCCCTCACCGAATGGTGTGATTGCGGCACCTGGGTCAGTTTTGGACAATCGATAACCTCTTTCACCTTCAGCACATTGATGCCAAATGGCTGCGCCGTACCGACACTGAACAGCAGCAGCTCCAGGCGGTCACTGCTGTCCACCGCGGCATATGAGCGCTTTCCCTGAATTTCAGCCACGTCCCCTCCCCCTCATCTATCCTAAATAGTGGCCAGTTCGGCCATCTCTTCATCCGACAACAAACGACTGGCTTCAATCAGAATCAGCAACCCATCCGCGCGATTGTAAAGGCCGCTGATGAAGCGTGATGCCTCACCACTCCCGGTATCGGGCGCGGTTTCAATCTTCTCATTTCGCAGCTCCGCCACCTCACTGACGCTATCCACCAGAAAACCGACCACATAATCACCCGCCTCCAGGATGATGATACGCGAGGCGTCATCCACCTCGCGCGGGGGCAGATTGAACAGACTGCGCGTGTCAATAATCGCCACCACATTCCCACGCAGGTTGATTATTCCCAGAACAAAGGCGGGGGCACCGGGCACCGGTGAAATCACCGGACTGCGCAACACCTCACGGATCTGCATCACGTCGATGCCATAGGTCTCATCACCCAACTGAAAGGTTACCCAGCGCGAGACCTGTGCGCTATGTGTATCAACCGCCTGATTCATTCGCAACCTCCGTAGATGGGTAAGTTCGGCAATACTATTCTACAGTTGGCCACTGTAACATCGGCGCGACGACACTGACCAGCATCAGCGTCTATGGCGACATCGGCAGGTCAATCCACACCCGCACCGCCTGGAAACAGAGCAATACCCGTTAAGTTTAGTCAACATATTCCGGCAAATTTGCAACTGCTCACCCATCCCAGGGGGCGTCAGAACCGTAGGGTGGGCATTGCCCACCTCCTCTATACCGCCACCGCAAACCCCCATTTTGGTGGGCAGTGCCCACCCTACATTTCGACAAAATCGTAGGGGGCTCTTTAGGGGAATGAAGGGGACGTGTAATTGCCCATATTTTCAGATCAGTATCACCAACATATAAAGAGCCACCGGATAAATGCGCAGACAAATACAAAATGACAGTGTTTGTCATATTGTAGTCAGGGAAAAATGATCTAGACTTGGGGAGAAATCCACCAACCATCTACCTGTTCGAGGGGTGTAACTGACAATGAAAAGGCACGTTGATCGCCAGCGTGGCGCCATCCTGGTAATGACCGTCCTTTTCCTGGTGATACTGCTCGGATTTGCCGCGCTGGCGCTGGATCTGGGCCGTCTCTATGTCCTGCGCACCGAGATGCAGAACGCCGCCGATGCCGCCGCCCTGGCTGCCGCCGCAGAGCTTGACGGACGGGAATATGCCAGAGGCGATGCGGTGATTGCCGCCAAGCAGCTCCTCTCGCACCACGGCCGCTTCGCCACCCAGCCCGAGCTGCTGGCAGAACTAAAATATGTCCCCACGGATGCCCCGGAGAATAATGCCTTCGAATTCTACAGCTGGATCGATGCCGAGCTTGACCCGGACAAGCCAGCCATCTGCGCCAATCCGCTCAACGATGCAGGGGTAGCGGATACCAATAAATGCCTGGCCGAAGGCGATAATGATGCCCACTACGTCAGGGTAAAACTCTATCCTGAGCTGATGGTTGGCGAGGAGGAGTATTTCCAGATCTCCCTCTACTTCTTGCCGGTACTGGGGCTCTTCGTTGAGGATGGTACCGCACTGACCGCCTCTACCCGGGTCTCTGCCGTGGCAGGGGCTGGATCGGTGATCTGCAACCTGCCGCCAGTGTTGATCTGCGACCCAGCGGAAGCGACACCGACTCATCCCAGCCAGCCATTGGTAGCCGGCCAGATGGTGGTGCTCAAAGAGCAGGGCAGTGGTACCTGGGAGCCGGGTAACTTTGGTTTCCTGCAACCTCAGTCGATCTTGGGTCAACTGAACAAGGATCTCTCGCTCAACATGGCCAATGAGCGGGCACTGGACTGCACCCCCCCGATTGTCTCAACACTCACGGGCGGCAAGACCTCCTATGGACGCTACGGGCTGAATACCCGCTTCGGCATTTATGACAATTCACTGCTTGAGTATAAAGATCAGTTCCCCCCTGCCCCGAATATTATCGAATACCCCAGGGATGATAATCTCACCCAACTTGCGGATCTAAAGGGTGACTGTGGCTTTGACCACGATCTCAAATACGGTTCTGCCTCCTGGACAGAAACTGAGATCAATGAGTGCACCGCCACTTACGGTATTGAGATGATTGATAGTGATAGCGACGGCTGGCCCAAATCCCAGGATCCCGATGATGGCAACAATACCATCCCGGGCACACCCTATACCGGCCCCGCCCCCTACTATAACCAGGCATATCACGTGGGACACAATCCACCCACCAGTGTCCGTCGTTACGATCTATATAAGTGGGAGTTAGGCGCTTTTGCTGAAGCCGATGATGAGGGGTGGGAGTGGGATAGCGGTTATACGACGGCTGCCGGATACAACCCCCAGTTGACGACTCCGCAGGGCGTGACGCTCAACGAGAAGGATTGCGACCTCGACTCGGTAGACCCGACAAAGAAAGAGTGCCGTATTCACGAGGGTGACCCTACCGGCCAGAGCTTCAATCTTTCAAGCAACATAGGCACACCTGGCCGAAGAATTATCTTTGTCGCCATGCTGCCATGTGACGCACTGAATATTACCGGTAATACACCGGGTATAAATGTACTGGAAGACGGGGGGAAATTTGCAAAATTCTTCCTCACCGAACACGCATCCCCCCCACCCTCGGTCGATTTTTTTGCAGAATATCTTGGCGAAGCCAGCGACAGGGAACGGCAGGATCTTATCCACACGGTAATTCAACTCTATGAATAGTCTCAAAGGGATGCCATCAAGGGGAGTCGCGATGGTGGAGTTCGCTATCGTGCTGCCGCTACTGTTAATGCTGCTGTTCGGCATCACCGAGCTGGGGCGGGCACTCTATCAACAAAACAGCCTCTATAAGGCCGTGGCATCGGGGGCACGCTATCTGGCACGCGTCAACGATGTGTTGGCGTTTGATACGAATGGAAATTGCACCACAGCGGGGCCTGCTTGGCCCGATAGTGGAAGCCTGACCGCCGCGCAAAACCTGATCATCTACGGCAACACTGCTGTAACCGGAACCCCGTTAATCCCTAATCTGGATGCCAGTGACGCCGTGACCATTACCGTGGCCCCTCACCCACTGCCCAAAACCGATGGTTCCACCGTGAATGTCTGCGTGATTACAATAAATGCCGAGGCGGAATTTTCCGGCCTCTTTGGCGCGATAGTGATCCCCTTTACCACGCTGGAGACCTTCAAAATTCGGGCCGAAACGGAGGAGCGCTACATTGGTCTCTAACAGAAGATACGGCAGGCAGCAAGGGGCAGCTCTGGTCGAGTTTACCCTTACCTTTATGGTGTTTCTGATCCTCATCCTCGCCATTATTGAATTTTCACTGGTGGTTTACGACGCCTCGCGTCTGGCGGAGGCAACCCGGGCCGCCACCCGCCTTGCCATCGTCAGCACCCCCTCATGCAATATCCTCGGGAAGAAGGATGAAAACGGAATCCTGCTGCCCAATGCCTCCACACGCTGCCCGGATCCATCGCAACTTGCCTGTACCGGAGATACCGTTGAGCTGGTGGTGAGCAATTGCGAGGATCCGGCAACAACACCAGAGTGCAAAATGGTGGCGCTGATGGATCAGATGATGCTGCGTGGCAACAACTCGATCCTCGCAGACAGTGTAGGCCAGGTCAGGATCACCTACGCCTGCAGCAGTGTCGGCGATCCGGCTGCATCCGTCGTACCAATGGTTACGGTGGCGGCCGAGAACATCCAGCACCCAATGATGTTTGCCTCCATCTTCGGCTTCTACTCCCCGGGTGGCAGCGGGATTGGCAGAACCATTACCTTGCCACGCTTCGAGACCACCCGCACCGGCGAGGATATGTATTCGAATTAACGGGGGGTGCCGCGTTCCGCGAAGGGAGATCCACTGTGTGTCGCCCGGAGCCAGGCGCGGGCCTCAGGTGGCTTGTGAATTATCGGCCTAATGTGTTTCCTGGGTAGTTGATGGCTGTGGCGACTCTCCCAACCACAGGCAATTACCACCGCTCTTCTTCTCAATAATGGCGAGCAGGGTGTCGTGCAGCGCAAGCTCCTCCTGGCTGGCAGCCACCACGGAGAGGGGCGGGCGTGAGGCGGCCAGGCGGCGAATATCTCCCGCTCGATGCGACTTGCTATCCGTGCCCCTATCCAGCGAGAGCGAGGTCTGCCCCCCGGTCATCGCCAGATAGACGTCCGCCAGAATCTCCGAATCGAGCAGTGCGCCATGCAGTTCACGGTGTTCATTGTTGACACCGTACCGCTTGCACAGGGCATCGAGATTGTTCCGCTGCCCCGGATGCAGCTGACGCGCCAGCAGCAGCGTATCGGTAACAGTACAGAAATCCGCTACCTTGCCATGAGGGGCACCGATGCGGGCGAACTCGGCATTGAGAAAGCCCACGTCAAAGGGGGCGTTGTGGATGATGAGTTCCGCCCCGCGAATAAAGGCGACGAAATCCTCGACTACATCGGCAAACCGTGGCTTGTCGGCGAGAAACTCGTTGGTGATGCCATGCACCTCCATCGCCCCGGCGTCGATCTCGCGATCCGGCTGCAGGTAGACATGGTAATGACTACCGGTCAGGCGGCGATTGATCATCTCGACACAACCGATCTCGATAATGCGGTGGCCGTTGGCCGGCTCCAGGCCGGTGGTCTCGGTGTCGAGAACTATCTTGCGGACAGTGCTGCTCACCTTATCTTTGTCGCTGTTTTGTAGGAGCGGCTCTGCCGCGATAAAGGGTGAGGGTGCCACCTGCCCATCGCGCCATAGGCGCTCCTGCGGTTTTTAGCGCTGCCCCGATATGGAGAGCTGGTACCTGTATCAGGGGACGGGTAATTACGCTCATCCTAACCCTATCGCCTCGTCATGGCGGTTAGACACACCATTAGTTTTGCGTCGCACCGGGGCAATCGCCCGCGCCCGCGCCCGAGCCGATGCCCTCCAGGCAATCCACCGACTCTTCGAGATTGTCTGTCATCGCCCCGCGAAAAAGTATGATCGATGCCACCAGGGCAATGGCGATCAGTGACACCATCAGTACATACTCCACCATCGTTGCACCCGACTCGCGCTTCATTACCACACCCCCTCAAGCAAACATTTGATTTATCACAGTTATCATAACAGCATAGACCACCCTGTTATTGTGCCAACTCATCGATACCCCGGTTGGCCAGCTGATCCGCCATCTCGTTCTCGGGGTGACCGCTATGCCCCTTCACCCAGTGCCACCTTACCTGGTGCGGAGCAAGTGCCTGATCCAACCGTTGCCAGAGATCGACATTTTTCACCGGCTTATTGGCGGCAGTCTTCCAGCCGCGCCTTTTCCAGTTCGCCATCCACTCGGTAATACCCTGCATCACATATTTGGAATCTGTAGTCAGTTTAACTGTGCAGGGGCGGGTCAGACTCTCCATTGCCGCGATCGCCGCCATCAACTCCATACGATTATTGGTGGTTTGTGCCTCGCCGCCGTGTAACCTCTTTTCATGGCTATTGTAGCGCAGTACGGCCCCCCAGCCACCGGGGCCGGGGTTGCCGCGACAGGCACCGTCAGTATAGATTTCGACCACCTGCTTTTCTATTTCACTCATGTTTGTCTCGACGCGCCGACGGCTCAGTGAGACCGATAGTAATCGAGCCGCGGGTGGAGCGCCAACGCGGTTTAATCGGGGTAAGTGTGGCCACCCGCTTTTTTGCCACCAACATATAGGCCCCGCCCAGTCGCGGCCAGAAACGCGGTCCCAACATCTCCATGCGCCTCAGGCGTGACAGGGTCGCCTGGTGTTGCAGCGGCGGACGATAGAAATAGTGGCGCAACAGCACCGTATCAAAACCGAGCAGGCTCAACCAGTCCTTAAGCCGCAGCGGGGTGTAGAAATGACCCGACCAGGGCGCCTCATCCCGCCACCCTTGCAGCAGACGGCGCAGGCCAAACAGGCTCCAGGGGTTGAAGCAAAAGATAACCAGATGCCCCTCCGGGATCAACGCCCGCTCCACCTCACGCAACACCTGATGCGGCGCGAGTTCAAACTCCAGCAGATGCGGCAGCACCACCACATCCAGACTGCTGGAGGCCAGCGGCAACTGCGCGGCATTGCCGCAGAGATACTCCGGTTGCGGTGCCTGGGAGTGCCCCGGCGGCACCGTATCAACCATCACCATACGGTGGCTGATACGCGAACTCACAAGCCATCCCTCCCCCGCCACATCACCCAGCTGCAACAGGTGGTAGCCGAACAGGCCGGGCAACAGCTGCCCCATCAGGGTCAGCTCCTCCTCCCGCACCAGTGCACCGAGCGGCTCCTGATACCAGTCACGCAGCTGCTCCCGGGCTTGACCCACATCCGCGCACTGGTAGGCTTGAAGAAGTCGCTTCATGATATATAAAGAGTGGCCCTAGTGGGTGATCGCAACCGACAGCTTGACAGGTCAAAAGAGATGATGAAAGTCCATAAAATCCCCGCCTTCGATGACAATTATATCTGGCTTATCGGCTGCGAGGGGCGATCCGGGGTGGCAATTGTTGATCCGGGTGATGCCGAACCGGTCATCGACTATTTGCAGCGAGAGGGGCTGCAAGCCGAGGCCATCCTCATTACCCACCACCACGGTGACCACACCGGCGGCGTGGCGGAGCTGGTGGCACGCTACCCGGTCCCGGTCTACGGCCCGGCAACCGAGCGCATCCCCGCCCTGACCCACCCCCTGCGCGAAGGTGACCGGGTGAAACTTGCGACTTGCGGTCTCACCCTGAAGGTAATCGACACCCCCGGCCACACACGCGGCCACATCTGCTACTACGGCCACGGCGCCCTGTTCAGCGGCGATACACTCTTTACCGCCGGCTGCGGTCGCCTCTTCGAGGGAAGTGCGGAGCAGATGCACCACTCACTGGAGAAGCTGCGCGCCCTGCCGGATGAGACGCTGCTCTACTGCGCCCACGAATACACCCAGGCCAATCTCGGGTTTGCGGCGGTGGCCGAGCCAGACAATCCCGACATCGCCTCACGCAAGGTGAGCGTGGAGCGCCTGCGTCGCGAGGGCAAGGCCACCGTCCCCGCACCGCTCTCCCTGGAGAGGGCCACCAACCCCTTTTTACGCAGCCACCTCCCCGTGCTCATTGCCGCCGCCGAGCGCTTTTCCGGCCGCACGCTCACCACCCCCGCCGAGGTATTCGCCGTGGTGCGTCAGTGGAAAGATAGCCTCGACTAATCACTGTTTTTCATTTTGTGCTGCCGGCTCCTCAAAGGGACGGTTGAACTCATTTCCCACTGTGGTTGATAATGCACACATGGTTAAAAACAAGATAGATAACAGACGCATGGGCCGGTTGTTGCTGCCCGCCCTGTTCGGTTTGACACTAAGTGGTTGCCTCTCTCAGCTGGCGCAGCAAACGGTACCGGATACCCCCCCCGTCGTGGCCCAACCGCAGCCCGTACTCATCGCCCCCGAACCGGAGCCACTTGCCGAGAGCTGCCTTGAGCCACGCGATCTGTGGAGCCGTCTGCGCGACGGCTTTCAGTTAAACGAGCACCAGCACCCCCGCGTCGCAAACGACCTTGCCTGGTACGCCAGTCACGAAAGTTACCTGACCCGGATGACCGAACGGGCCACCCCCTATCTGCACCTTATCGTCGAGGAGATCGAGCGGCGCGGCCTGCCGATGGAGCTTTCCCTGCTGCCCGTGGTCGAGAGCGCCTTCCAGCCCTTCGCCTACTCCCATGGCCGTGCCGCCGGACTGTGGCAGTTTGTGCCGGCTACCGGCCGCCGCTTCAAACTGAGCCAGACCTGGTGGTACGACGGCCGCCGTGACGTCACCGCCTCAACCCGCGCCGCACTCGATTATCTTGAGTATCTGCACCGTTACTTCAACGGCGACTGGTTGCACGCGCTGGCCGCCTACAACTCCGGTGAGGGCACGGTAAAAAGAGCAATTCAACGCAACGCGAAAAAGGGCAAGCCTACCGACTACTGGTCGCTGGATCTGCCAAAAGAGACCGAGGGCTATGTGCCCAAGCTGCTCGCCATCAGCACCCTGGTCGCCAATCCACCGGCCCAGGGAGTGTTGCTGGCCAGCGTGGCCGACGCCCCCTATTTGCGCACAGTGAATGTCGGCTCGCAAATCGACCTGGATCTGGCCGCGGAACTGGCCGGGATCTCGCTGGAGGATATCTACCGCTACAACCCCGGTTTTAACCGTTGGGCCACCGACCCGCAAGGTCCGCACCAGTTACTGATTCCGGTCGATAACGTTGAACTGTTCCAGAATGCGCTGGCCGAATATCCAGCACATGAACGTATCAGCTGGAAACGCCACAAGATAAAATCGGGTGAGGTGCTGGGGGTGATCGCCGAAAATTACCGCACCAACGTCGACCTGATCCGCAAGGTCAACAACATCAAAGACAACAACATCCGTGTCGGCAATACTCTCATTATCCCGGTGGCACGCACCAATCTGTCACGCTATCAACTCAGCTCCAGTCAACGCCTCAAGAGTATTCAAGCACGCAAACAAAAAGGTCAGCGCATCGAGTATCAGGTGCGGGATGGTGACACCCTGTGGGAAATCGCCCGCAAATATGATGTCGGCGTACAGCAACTCGCCAAATGGAACGGCATGGCGCCGCGTGACACATTGCGCCCTGGCAGCAAACTGGTGATCTGGGCAGAGGAGCAACAGAAGGTTTCGGCCATCAATCCCGCCGACTTCGTCCACCCATTTGAGGAGAGCACGCTGCGGCGTATTGGCTATACCGTGCGTAACGGCGATTCACTGGCACGCATCTCCGAACGCTTTCGCGTCAGCATCAGTAAGCTACAGAGCTGGAACAAGACGCTGCAGGGAAAGAGATATCTGAAACCCGGTGATCGCATCACCCTTTATGTTGATGTAAAGCGGCAGTCAGGCAACATCTAACAGCCTGCTAACCAATATGGCCTTCGCCTGACCCCCGAATTGTCGCAGCAGCGATCCACGCCAGCCAAGTGCCGCCGGGATGATCAAAAAGGAATATTCGGATTGCTAAGACTACTGACGACAGAAAGACTGTTCCTGATCATCTTCTTTATTTCAGTCTCTGCCGCCATACAAGGCTATGTCCCTGATATTTATCTTCACCTGACAACCGGCAAACATATCCTGGCAACCGGTGAATTATCACACACCGATCCATTTTCCTTCACCCGCTATGGTGAACCGTGGGTGATGCATGAGTGGTTGTTCCAGGTATTCATCTATTTGTTGAACGAGAAATTTGGCGTAATTGCACTTCAGGTTATCAGTGGCGCCATACTCACCACGACGCTTTACATCAACAAGGTGAACTGCAGGTTGGTGGGCGCATCCGATGTTACCGCCTGGATTTCAACGATAATTTTATTTGTGACATGGCTCTTTTTTGTCGGCAGCCGTCCTCATATATTTACCTATCTGTTTTTCACCCTGAGCCTGTTCTTTATTCTATTGCATCGCCATAAAGGCAGGACGAAGCCACTCTATCTCATTCCGCTCATGATGGTGCCTTGGGTCAACATCCATGGTGGTTTTATTATTGGACTCGTACTTGTCGGCTATATCACATTGCTCTCTTTTATCGAGGATTACGTCACCACCAGGCGCTGGAAGATACCGCGCCACCTGACTATCGCCCTAATCCTTTCACTCGGCACCAGCCTTCTCAGCCCCTATGGCATGGAGCAACTGTTCTTCCCATTCCAGCTCATGGATCAGTGGGTCATGACGTTTGTACCCGAATGGATGCCGCCCGACTTCAGTGAATGGAACTACATGCTTTACGCAGTTATCTCGGTGATTTTCGTCATCACATCGCTATGGTCAAGGGATAAAAGAGCGTGGTTCGGTCTTGCGCTTGCGCTGCCATTCATCGCTGCCTCGTTCAATTCGGTCCGTCACATCCCCCTTGCAGCGTTCATCATCTCGCCATACCTTGCCGTTACTCTGCATGCCATGGCCCAGCGTCATGTTGCCAGCAAAGAACGCCTGAAACTGTACAAGTCAGACACGTCCGTCAGCGGCATGGCCACCATGGCACGATCAGACCTTGGCATTATCGAAAATATACTGAACGGCATCGTGCTGCTCTGTTTTTGCACCGCCTTCTACCTGGCGTATCCAATGATTCACGCACAAAAAACTCAAGCCTTTGTAAAGCTGTTTCCCGTCGGCGCGACAGAGTATCTTATTGCCAACAACCTTCAAGGGCGCATGTTTACCTCCATGCAATATAGTGACTACATCCTCTTCCACCGCTATCCAGAGCAGAAACTGTTTTATGATGTGCGCCTGGAGACCTACGGCAAGGAGTTATCATCCGATTATATAAAAATGGTCTATGCCCATGAGGGATGGGAGGCGTTATTCAAGAAACACCGAATCGATTACGTGGTAATTGACAAGACAGGAGTTGCCCACTCTGCATTCGCCCGCAACCCCTATTTCAAGGTGTTGTATGAGGATGAGTACAGCATCATCTATTCACGCGAGGAACATGACTAAGGGGAACCTACACCCTCAGCTTGGCAAACTCTGCCTCGATCATTCCACCATCAAGCTGTGCAAAATCTTCCTGACTGAAACTCACCATGCCACCACACATCTCATACCAGGCAAAACCGCCGGTCCACGGCGCATGTTGGTAGCTGCCCTGGATTCGACGCGGCAAGCAGAAGATTTCACCCGGCAGGTAGAGCAGATTATAACTATCACCGCCCAGGTGCATCGCCTCGATGTAGCGCCATGCCGCCTCGACGTTATCGAAACGTTCTACCCGTGAGGGGTAGGCCGCAGTGCCTCCGTTGTGTTGCCACTGTGCCAGTTGCACCGGCAGCGGCGTTTGACGCAGGAACATCTGAAAGTGCAGGTGGTTGACCGAGGCAAAGGCGCCGTAGGCGTTGTAACCAAAACCAACACCGGGCAGGGTCTGCCCCAACTCTTCACTCACACGCCACATATAGTTGTGATCGTCGTGGGTAAGAAATTGCGGTGCATTATGTTCACGTTGCGGCACCAACAGGCCGTGAAAATCGACAAAGGGAAATTTATTGTAGAGCAGCTCCACCTCTCTCCCCTGTAACTCCCCAGACCAGAAACACTCTTTGCGCAGAAACGGCTTGTTGAAGTGAAAGCCGTTTTCGTTAAAGGGATAATGCAAGGTCTCTACTCTGGTATTGGCCATGCGTGGCGGACGAAAGGCGCGCAGCTGATTGAACTGCAACTCCCACGGCCCTGCCGAACCGCGCTGTGTCGGCTGCAGTGCAGCAAAACCGATGGCCATGAGTTTGAGAAAAACCAGCAGATCATCATCCGCGTCGGGCAGAGTTCGACCCTGAATTAATGCGGCACGATATTGTTCACTGTACGCCTCGAAGCGCTGCCGCAACTTGTCGCCCACTCTTGACTGAATACGCGAATCAAAACTGGCATTGGCGCAAACCAGAATAAAGGCCCCCAACCCCTCGTGCTCCAGCATCTTGCCCAGGCCTGCCGTGAAGGCTTCGCTGAATCGCTCCCCCGACTGAAAGATCGCTTCGTTCACTCACTCTGCTCGCTATTCATCTGTAAAATATCCTGCTCCACATTGGCATCCCACTCCCCGCGGGAGAGGTGCTCAAGCATGCGGCGCATCCGCTTGACATGACTGCCATCCCAGTAGAGTTGATCACAGCGTGGGCAGTAGAACATCGTGGCATCCTCACACCGTACCCCCGGCGGCAGACGCGGCATCGCCTCGGCGGAAGCCATTTGCAACTCGCTGTTGCATTCCAGGCAGCGGCTAAATGGACGACAGAGCCAGTTGATCGCAAAGTGCTCACTCAACTCTGCAAACTGGCCGGCCAGCTGGTTGGCCGTCAGCAAGGTGACACGCCCTGCGGCATTATGGCACTCCAGCAATTTGCGATCCCGTGTGAGAAAGTGGCGCTGCTCGGCTCGCGCCTGTTGCAGCAGCTGCCTATCCTCCGCGCCTGGTACGGCGATCACTACATCGTAACCGGCGGCACGCAACCAGCGCCCCAGCCGCGCCAGCATCTCATCGCAAAAGAACCGTTCGCGACATCCGGACATGATGTGGCTACTCCTCCTGCGGCTCCAGCGGTTCCAGCGTCAATAGCGTGGCGGGGAGTGTGGTACCGAAACCGGCGGCATTTTTGTGTCCGCCGCCGCCAAACCGTGCGGCGATTTTTGCCACATCCTCACCGCCGCGGCGACTGGAGCGCAACGACCAGCTGCGCTTCTCGCCCTTGTCCTGATATCCCGCGGCAAAGGGGTGGCCTTCGGCAAGCTCACCGAGCAGTTCGCTGGTGATGGCGCGCGGACAGTTGACTATCGGCACCTCGAACCCGGCGATCCGCCCCACCACCGCACGGCCCTTATAACCCTCTATCATCTCCTGGCGGAAACGGTTGATCGCCCGCCCCTCACTGAGCAGGGTGGCGAAACGTTGCGCGGAGGTGGCCACCTCGTGCCACAGGGCAAAATCGAAGGGATAGGACATCAGTGCCGCATTGATATCCCGCGTCCCCTCCAGGGCAAAGTTCCACAGATCCTGATCCTGCACGTGCAGCAGCAGTTGCGGCACCGGTTGCCGGTGGAAATAGTCCCAGGTAAGGACGGCACCGGAGCGTGTCATGTCGAACACCACCTTCAGGTTGGCGTGCTCCGCCTCCAGGCCATCCAGATCTTCCTGCGCGCTGATGTGGTGATCGAGTACCGTCACGGTTTTCGCCAACTCACACAACTGTTTCATCTGCGCGCGTTTGAACGAGAAATCGACCACGTAGACCTCGCGCCCGCTGCACTCCGGCATCGGTTCACCGTGCGAGGCGGCAAAATAGTCCGCCTCCACCCCCCGCGCCAGAAAATGGCGCTGCGCGGCATAGGCGGCACCAAAGCCGTCCAGACAACTCCCGTGATAGATCACCAGCGGTTTGCTCATATTCAACTCTCTTCTGCGCTACAAATATTTTACAGATGGGCGCGCAAGCGCGTCTCGTTAAGCGCCCCCAGATGGACACCGGCAATACGCCCCGACTCGATAAAGACAAAGGCCGGCGCGCCACGTGCATGCAGACTGTTCGCCAGCTCGCCGTGCTCCAGCGCATCCAGTTTCACGATTGTGCCAAACTCATTTGAAAGACGTTCGATCATCGGCGCCATCGCCTTGCAGGGCTGACAATAGGCACTGCTGAAGTAGAGCACCAGTTTGTCACCCTGCAGCAGCTTTTCATCCACAACACCCTGCAACTCGGGCAACATCTTGCCTGTCATAAAGCGGGCCGAAAAACGAATGTAGATCTGCAGCAGTGTCATCAGCGCAATCAACACCAGGGGGATATATTTTGTCCACTCCATCACTTTACCTCACGGAACAGTGCTGCTTGTAGCAGCGTTTCAGTATAGGGGTGTTCGGGTGAGGTAAAGAGCCTCTCGGTCTCCCCCTGCTCCACCATTCGCCCACCCTTCATTACCAGCACACGATGGGCCACGGAGCGAATCACCTTCAGGTCATGGGTGATAAAGAGATAACTCATCCCGTGGCGCAACTGCAGGTCACGCAGCAGGGCGAGCACCTGTTTCTGCACCGAGATATCGAGGGCGCTGGTTGGCTCATCCAGCAGCAGCAGCTTTGGCTCCAGCACCACCACACGGGCAATCGCAATACGTTGGCGCTGGCCACCGGAGAACTCGTGCGGATAACGGTGCAACATCGCCGCCTCCAGACCCACCTCCTCCAGCCCCTTGATGATGCGGCGCAACCGCTCACCGTGAGTCAACTGCGGGAAGTGCAGCGCCAGCCCCTCACCGACGATCTGCTCCACCGTCATGCGCGGCGAGAGAGAGGAGAAGGGATCCTGAAACACCACCTGCATCCCCTTGCGCAACGGCCGCAACTCCCGCTCGCGCAACCGGTCGATGCGATCACCGTTAAAGGTGATCGCCCCCCGCCCCCGCTGCAGGCGCAGCAGCGTCATGCCCAGCGTGGTCTTGCCGGAGCCGGACTCGCCGACAATGCCCAGGGTCTCACCGGGACGAATGTGGATATCAACCCCATCCACCGCCCGCACCGCACCAACGGTGCGGCGAAAGAAACCGGACTTAATGGGAAAGTGACACTGAATCCCTTTGCCCTCAAGTAACGGCGGCTGCTGTGCAAAGGCCGGCAGTTCGGCACCGCTGACCAGCGGCTCGGGCTCGCTCGCCAGCAGCTTTTGCGTGTAGGGGTGCTGCGGCGCGGCAAACACCTGCGCCACCCTCCCCTGCTCCACCAGCCGCCCCTTCTCCATCACACAAATCGTGTCGGCGAAGTGGCGCACCATATTCAGGTCATGGGTGATCAGCAGCACCGCCATGCCGAATTCACGCTGCAGCTCATCGAGCAGGTCAAGGATCTGTTTCTGGATCGTCACATCCAGGGCAGTGGTCGGCTCATCGGCGATCAGCAACTTGGGGCGGCAGGCCAACGCCATCGCGATCATCACCCGCTGGCGCTGCCCGCCGGAGAGCATATGGGGAAAGGCATCGAACCGTTGCGCGGCATCGGCAATGCCGACCCGCTGCAACAGCGCGATCACCCGCTCACGCGCGCGGAGGCGATCCAGCCCCTCGTGCAGCAGCAGCGGCTCCATCAACTGCTCACCAATGGGGTAGACCGGATTGAGCGCGGTCATCGGCTCCTGAAAGATCATCGCGATCTCACGGCCACGCAGGGCACGCATCGCCGCCTCGCTCTTGTGCAGCAACTCTTCGCCATTAAAGCGAATCGCCCCGCAGGGGTAGGCGGTCTGTGCCCGCTCGTGCAGTTGCAGGATGGCCATGGCCGTGACCGACTTGCCGGAGCCCGACTCCCCCACCAGTGCCAGCTTCTCACCCGGCTGGATGGCGAAACCGACCCCCTCAACCACGCGGCTCTGCTCAGCACCGCGGCCAAAGGCAACGCAGAGGTTTTCAATTTCGAGCAGCGGCGCACCCGCCATCATCCCCTCCTCGTATCCATCGCTTCACGCAACGCCTCGCCGATAAAGATCAACAGCATCAGCGTCCCCACCAGCACCGTAAAGGTGGTCAGCGAGAGCCACCACGCCTCGATATTCTCCTTGCCCTGTGCCAGCAGTTCACCGATGCTCGGGGTGCTGGGGGGGACGCCAAGACCGAGAAAATCAAGTGAGGTCAGAGCCAGGATGGAACCGCTGATGCGGAACGGCAAAAAGGTGATCACCGGGGTCATCGAGTTGGGTAACAGGTGGCGCCACATAATGCGGCGGTTGGAGAGGCCAAGGGCCCGCGCCGCCGTCACATAATCCATGTTGCGACTCTTCAGAAACTCGGCACGCACATAATCGGCCAGACCCATCCAGCCAAAGAGTGACAGCAGCACGATCAGCAGGGTGACGCTGGGGTTGAAGATGGAGGCGAAGATAATCAGCAGATAGAGCTCCGGCATCGAGCCCCAGATCTCCATTAGCCGCTGGGCAAAGAGATCGGTGCGCCCACCGAAATAACCCTGCACCGCGCCGGCAATGATGCCGAGCACCACACCGACCACGGTAAGGCCAAAGGCAAACAGCACCGAGAGGCGAAAGCCATAGAGAAGGCGGGCCAGCACATCGCGCCCACGGTCATCGGTACCGAGATAGTTCTGCGCCGACGGCGCAGCCGGGTTGGGGGCATCGGCAAAATAGTTAATGGTGCTGTAATCGTAGGGATTGAGCGGATAGAGCGCCCAGTTATCCCCCTCGTGCAACTGCTCCATGATGAAGGGATCGAGATAGTCGGTCTCGGTCACAAAGTCGCCGCCAAACGCGGTCTCGGGGTAGCTCTTGAACAGGGGAAAATAGAGCTCTCCCTGATAGTGCACCAGCAGCGGTTTATCATTGGATAACACCTCGGCAAAAAGGCTGAGCGCAAACAGAATGGCGAAGATCCAGAGGCTGACATAACCGCGCCGGTTTGCCTTGAAGCGGCGCCAGGCGCGTGCCGAGGCAGTGAGGGAGACGTGATTGTTGAGCGCGAGCGACATCAGCGCTGGCCCACCGATTCAAACTGAATACGCGGATCGACCAGCACATAACTAATATCGGTTAACAGTTTGGCCAACAGCCCGAGCAGGGTAAAGAGATAGAGCGACCCCATTACCACCGGGTAATCACGCTTCATCACCGCATCGTAGGAGAGCAGCCCCAGGCCATCGAGAGAGAAGATGGTTTCAATCAGCAGCGAGCCGGTAAAGAAGGCACCGATAAAGGCACCGGGAAAACCGGTAATGAGCGGAATAATGGCATTGCGAAAGACGTGTTTATACATCACGGCGTTCTCCCCCAGCCCCTTGGCGCGGGCCGTCAGCACATACTGTTTGCGCAGCTCCTCGATAAAACTGTTTTTGGTCAGCATCGTCATCACCGCAAAGTTACCCACCACCATCGCGGTGACCGGCAGCACCATGTGCCACAGATAATCGGTCACCTTGCCAAACCAGGAGAGCTGCTCCCAGTTATCGGAGGTGAGGCCGCGCAGCGGAAAGAGATCCCAGAAGCTTCCGCCACCAAACAGCACCAGCAGCGCGATGCCGAGGACGAAGCCGGGAATGGCGTAACCAATGAGAATAATCGTACTGGTGATGACATCGAACGGGGTGCCATCGCGCACCGCCTTGGCCACCCCCAGCGGGATACAGGTAAGGTAGGTGAGGAGAAAGGTCCACATGCCAAGGCTGATGGAGACCGGCAGCTTCTCCGCGATGAGCGCCAGCACCGACTTGTGCTGGAAGAAACTCTCCCCCAGGTCGAAGCTGAGGTAGTTGCCCAGCATCTCGACAAAGCGTTGCCACGCCGGTTTATCGAAACCGTAGTAGGCCTTGAGCTCCTCAAGACGCTCCTCGTCCAGCCCCCGGGCGCCGCGATAGAGCCCCTCGATACCGGCGCTCGCCTCGCCGTGTGCCCCCTGACCCTGCATCTGCGCCACCAGCTGCTCGACCGGCCCGCCGGGCACAAACTGGATCACACTAAAGGTGATCAGCAGCACACCGAGCAGGGTTGGCAGCATTAACAGCAGTCGTTTCAAAATATAGGCGGCCATGATTACGGTTTGTGCTCCCCGCCAAGATCCCACCAAGTCGCCACAGCCCAGCTGGTGGCATCGTAATAGAGCGGCAGCGTCTGCGGCTGGGCGAAACGCTCACTCCAATAGGCGACGCGATGGCTGCCGATATACCAGTGCGGCACCAGATACTCGCCGTGCAACAACACCCGGTCCAGCGCATGGACGGCGACCAGCAACGCCGCCCGATCCCGGGCGTAGATCACCTTCTCCACCAGGGCATCGACCACCGGGTCTGCAATGCCAAAGAGGTTGCGAGTGCCCTTGCGCTGCACCGAGCTGGAGTGGAACATCCCCATCAGCTCGTTGCCGGGAGATTGTGACTGGCCGAAACTGCCAACCACCATATCGAAGTCGAAATCATCGAGACGCTGCTTGTAAAGGGCCGAGTCCACGGTGCGGTAGTCGACCTCAATCCCCAGCTTGCCGAGATTGCGGGCAAAGGGGGCGAGGATGCGCTCGAAGCCCTTTTGTGACAACACCACCTCAAAACGGAACGCCTCCCCCTGCGTGTTGCGCAGGGCGCCATCACGATAGCGCCAACCGGCCTGCTGCAGCAGCCCCTTTGCCTGACGCAGATTACTGCGCAGCGAGGATGGGGGTGCCGTGCTGGCAGGGCGCCACTCGCGGGTGAAAAGTTCTAACGGCAGTTGTGCGCGAAACGGCTCCAACAGCGCCAACTCCTCGCCGCTGGGGAGGCCCCTCGCCGCCAGTTCGCTGTTACTGAAGTAACTGTCACACTGCTGGTACTGCCCATAGAAGAGCTGACGATTCGACCATTCGAAATCGAGCGCCAGACTAATGGCGCGGCGCACCCGTTTGTCCTGAAACAGCGGGCGGCGCAGGTTAAAGACAAAGCCCTGCATTCCGGCGTTATTGGCGTGCTTCAACAATCGCTTCTGGATCTGACCCTCGCGAAATTTGGGGCCACTGTAATCACGCGCCCACTTTTTCGAATTGTACTCATGGTTGAACTCGAACTCCCCCGCCTTGAAAGCCTCCAGCGCCACGGTGAAATCACGATAATATTTGTAGGTCACCCGCTCAAAATTGAACATCCCGCGACGCACGTTGAGGTCCTGGCCCCAGTAGTCGGGATTGCGCCGGTAGGTGATGTTCTTTCCCAGATCATACTTTTCGATGAGATACGGTCCGCTGGTGATCGGCAGCTTGAGTGCCAGCTTATCAAAGGGGGCATCCCCCACCCAGTGGCGCGAGAAGATCGGGATCTGCCCGGCCAGCAGGTGCAATTCAGGGTTAAGCCGGGAAAACTCAAAGCGCACGGTGCGTTCATCCACCACCACCGCGCGCTGAATGTCGGCATAGTAGTAGCCATACTGCGGGTGCCCCTTCTCTCCCACCAGGCTCTCAAAACTGAACTTCACATCCGCCGCCTGCACCGGGGAGCCATCATTGAACCGCGCCGCGGCGCGCAGCCGAAAGGTGACCGACAGGCCATCGCTCGCCAGCGCCACCTCCTCGGCCAGCAGACCATACTGGCTGAAGGGCTCATCCATGCTGGAGACCATCAGGGTCTCGAACATCAGCTCACCCAGCCCCTCGGCAGCGATCCCCTTGAGGATAAAGGGATTGAAGGCGTCGTAACTGCCCACCGATGAGAGCACCAGCTCACCGCCCTTGGGGGCATCGGGATTGACGTAGTCGAAGTGGGAGAAGCCATCGGCATATTTCGGGGTATAGCCCATCGCCTGAGAGCCGGCGGCGAGCAGAATCGGCGCAAAGAATAGCCCACACAACGGAATCAGCGCCAAGAGAAGACATCTTGCCATTGCTTGTTTCTTACTCAATACCGGCATGTGGATGTGTAGGGGTAAAAACCGTTGTGATTGAAGATGCCGTACCTATGAAGCTCCACTGCCGCCACCTGCGGCAGCACATCATACCAGCAGCCAGCAACTATGTGGCCAACGTCAATCATCCGCGTGTGTGCAACGGTCTATGGTAAGCAAACGTGCGAGCTCATCAATATGTTTGCGGATCGCCTCAAGTGGGGTCCCTTCCGGAAGGCGCCCCAACCAGAGTTGAGCCATCTCCTCGTTAGCATGGCGCCGATAATAATCTGAGAGGGCGACTATGCCCAGCTCACGCCATCGTGGCGCGAACCAATGCTCATTCTGTATGGCGCTGATCATTGCCTGCTCCAGCTGCTGCTCATCCCCCGCACCACATCCATACAGCAGGCGTAACAGATTATAGAGGTTACCCCGGGTTACCTTGTGCCCCTGCAATTGTCTTGTGGCATGTGTTGTCAGAGAGTGTGGCACCGGCCTGGCAAGTCGCCGCAAGAGCACCCACTGCCCAAGGGTAAAGGTAGCGTCATCAGCATACTTCTCTGCCGCCCGCCGATAAACTCCGCTGGCCTGCTCTTCTCGGCCGCTCCTTTCCAGATGTAGTCCGTAACTCTCCCACAGGCGAGCAGAAGGGGGAGCACGCTGTAACTCATGGTGGTACAGACTATCAGCGGTACTCCAATGCCCTACGCGCAACACCAGCAGATAGAGGAGCAGCAGCGGCAATAGCAGCACCAGTCCACGACAAAACGGCCTGAATATACGAGGGGCTCTGCGCGCCGCAAGCAGTAGCCACGCCACCCACAGCGCAAGCCCATACGAGGCGAGGTAATTGCGATGCTCAAATACCAGCTCCAGCGGCAGCACGGTGGACTCCATTACATGTCCACACAGAAACCAGAGAATAGCAAAGGCCAATGGTATCCATCTGCGTTTCCAGACACCCCACAGTGACAGCAGCAGCGCAACAAGAAACACAACGGAGAAAAGTGTTGAGATGGGCTGTAGCAGTCCCCTTGACGGCAGTTCCCCACCCCAGAACAGCCCCATCCGTCCCACCGCAGGATAAAATAGCTCGGAGAGATAGAAGGACAGAACACGTGACTCGGTCAGCAGCCGCTCCCCGGCAGTAAAATCACGGCTCGCAAAACTCTCCGGCAAGAACAGATAGCGCGCAATCATCCCTGCAAGTAGCACACTGGGGAGTACCGGCACCGCCACCACCATGACCCTGACGGCACGGGGAAGCGTCTCTGCTATCCGAAAACGAAAGATTGCCACCTCCAGCAGCAGGGCGTAGAAGACGATGAGTGCCCCGTTCTCCTTACTCATTACTGCGGCGACGCCCGCCAAACCAAAGGCGGCAAAGAGCCATAACAGCCCAGTCTTCCTGCCATCTAGCAACTGCTGCCGACCCTCCAGATAAAGCAGCAAACCCATGGTGATAAACAGCGATGAGAGCAATGCCATCCGTTGCACCGCATAAAGAACCGTGGAGACATGAAGCGGATGCAACAACCACAGTGCAACCGCCAGCAGTGCGACACCTCGACACTCCACCTCATCCGGCATCCGCCCCTGCCAATGCACGATCAATGAAGCATAGAGACGCCGTCCCAAGCTATATAACAGGCCCGCCATAAGCAGATGCAACAGAATGTTAGTCAGCTTGATCGAGTAGGCATCGATACTTCCTGCCCACTGGTAGTTCAGGGCAAAGGAGAGCATGGAGAGGGGGCGGTTAAATCCCTGTAAAAATGAGTAGGCGGCTGGACCCACACCATAGCGCGCCAGCGCCTCGGGAGAAAATGCCGGGTTATTCTGTAACACCGGCAGGTCATCCAACAGATACGGGCCATCTGCCCCCGGGTAATAGGCCGCAAAGGTGGTGAACAGCAACAGAATAAACAGCCCGGTGAATACCCCCTTTCTGACTACGATCGCCATATTTTCAGCTTCCTGTCAGAGATAATAAACAGCAGTGCAAAACCACCAGCCACTCACCTGATTTCCTGCCACACGGGTCATAATCTGGCTGCCGTGACAGTTACTGCAATACCCCGCTCCCCCTGCAGCTTACCGATAATCACGGCACCACAGGAGTCGGAAAAGACATTGGTGGTGGTACGCAGCATGTCAAGAATGCGATCCACTGCGAGAATGAGGCCGATCCCCTCGGCGGGCAGACCGATTGCCGCCAGGATGATGGCGATGGCAACCAGGCTGGCGGCGGGGATCCCGGCCACGCCAATGGAGGTGAGGAGCGCCACCACGACGATGGTGAACTGGGTGGCAAAACCGAGTTCGATACCATAGGCCTGGGCGATAAACATGGCGGCCACGCACTCATACAACGCGGTGCCATCCATATTCACCGTGGCCCCCAGCGGCAGCACGAAGGAGCTGGTGCGATTGGAGACGCCGGCGTTTTTCTCCACGCACTCCATGGTGATCGGCAGGGTGGCCGAGGAGGAGGCAGTGGAGAAGGCAGTCAATAGCGCCGGCGCCATGGCGCGGTAGTGGCGAAGCGGATTGACCCCGGCGACGAAACGCAACAGCAGGGGCAGGATAAGAAAAGAGTGCAGGGCCAGCGCCAGCACCACGCTCAGGAAGAACCAGAACAGTGGCGCAAAGGCGTCAAAGCCGGTGGCGGCGACCACCCTGGCGACCAGGGCAAAGACCCCGAGCGGCGCAAAAAGCATTACCCAGTCGGTAATGCGCATCATCGTCTCGTAAACACCCTGCCAGAAATTGTACTGTGTCTCGGCGTACTCCTCGCCAATTCGGGTCATGAAGAAGCCAAACAACAGGCTGAAGAAAATGAGGCCGAGCATCTGGCCGTTGGCGGCGGCGGCGACGATATTGGTGGGTACCATGCGCAGGAAAATATCGACCACATCCGCCGCCCCCTTGCCCGCCACCTGTGCCTCGATGGCGGCGCTATCGGCACTAAAACCGATGCGCTCCTTGACCGGTCCCAGCTCATCGATACCGGGCTGGATGAGGTTGACCACCAGCAGCCCCACTAGGATGGCAAACAGGCTGGTGGTGGCGTAATAGAGCAGCGTCTTGCCACCCAGCCGTCCCAGTGCGCCAGAGCCGCCGATCCCGGCGATACCGACGATGATCGAGGAGACGATCAGCGGCACAATAAGCATTTTCAGCGCATTGAGGAAGAGCTGACCGAAGAACTCATAGATGGAATAAAAGGTGATACCGAAGAGCCCGGCCTCCTTGCCGGTAACCAGCCCGGCAACAACGGCAAGGCCGAGGGCGATCAGGATTTGCCAGTGAAGTTTTACCTTGAGCATCTTGTCGCGTTCACCCGGCTTACTGCTTGATGGTGATCTCCGCACGCTGCCGTAACGCTGCAATCAACGCCTGCTCGGCACCATTATTCGCCGCCCGCTCCAGGCGCTGCGCGGCATCACTGCGGATATTTGCCGTCACCGCGCTGCTATCGCCCGAATGCACGGCATAGATTGCAACCAACGCCTGATCGCCGCTGGCCAGCGTCAGCAGCTCACTGTGCGAGGTGCCCTCTGCTGGATGCGGCATACGGAAGGCGGTCTGCACGATAGCCGATGTGACTACTTTGTTATCGCGCTGCAAACCACTCTGCCGTTGCCACTCCAGCTGCCACGAGGCGGCCAGCGACTCGGGTGTCTCGCCCGCCTGCAATTTGGCCAACAGGTTTGTTGCCGTCTCCTGCGCCCTCGCCATCGCCTTCTCGCGTTTGAGGGTCGCCTCAATCTGCGCACTCACTGCTTCAAAGGGGCGTAGCGCCTCGGGCTGATGCTGCTTGATACGCAACACCACGAGGTGGTCGTTACCCAACTCAATGGGCGCACTGTTGTTACCGCGTGCCAGTACATCCTCGCTAAAGGCGGCCGTGACGATTTTCCCATCACTGCTGATCCCGGCTCCGCCGCTGCGCGAAAAATAGTCACTGCTCTTGATCTCAAGGGCTAACTGTTCGGCGGCCACGCTCAGGGTATCGGGCTGCTCGTAGGTGAAATTGGCGAGCTGCTCTGCCTTGTCAAAATAGATTTCGGCGGCACGCTCCTGCTGAATCTCGCGTTTCAACTCCACCACGACCTGTTCATAGGGTTTGCTCTCGCCACCCTTAATCGCTTCGACTTTGATGATATGAAAACCAAAGGCGCTCTCTACCACACCGCTTAGCGCCCCCTTCTTCAGGGCAAAAGCGGCCTGTTCAAAGGCGGGGTCCATCACCCCCTTGCCAAAGAAACCGAGATCACCACCCTTCCTGGCGGAGCCTGGATCCTGCGACTCGGCCTGCGCCAGCGTGGCAAAATCCTCACCGCTATTGAGGCGCTGCAGCAGCTCTTCGGCCTTGAGCCGCGCGGCGGCACGTTCCTCCACAGAGGCGCTGCTGTCAGCCTGAATCAGGAGGTGACGCGCCTGACGCTCCTCGGGCGTGCGAAAATTGAGTTTCTGCGCCTCATAACGTAGCCGCAACTCCTCATCGCTCACCTCCATCGCGGTGGCAATATCGTCGGTCTTGAGTTCGAGATAATCGATCTTTACCTGCTCCGGCTCCATGTAGCGGCGGCTATTCTCCTCGTAATAGGCGCGTAGCTCCTCCGCGGCAACTGTGACCTCGTCCTCGAACCGACTCACGGGCAACACCATGTAGCCGATATCCCGATGCTGCTGTTGCAGACGCAGGTGGGCATCTACCTCGCTCGGCAATGTAAACTCGCTGTTAACGATGGCATCGGTCAACTGACTGGCCATCAGATCACGGCGCACGCGCTGCTCGAATAGCCGTGGCGACATTCCCTGCCGTGCCAGCACCCGCTCATACTGCTCGGCATCAAACCTGCCATCGACAGCAAAAGCGTCAATGCTGGTAATGATATTGGCCAATTGCCCATCACCAATGCGCAAACCATTCTCGACGGCGGCCTGAATCAACACCTCTTTTTCAATCAACTGCTGCAACACCTGAGCCTTCATCATCTCCTCGGAGAAGAGATTTTCCGGAATCTTGCCGCCAAACATCTGCTGCAGACGATCGCGCTGCTGCTGATAGGCGCTTTGCACCTCGCGTGGCGAGATCTTCACCCCATCCACCTCGGCAACGCCATCATCACCACCGCCACCAAAATAGGAGTTAATGCCCCACAGGGCAAAGGGGATGGTAATCAGTCCAACGATAATCCAGGCGAATACACCCTGGGCGCGATCACGAATAATCTGAAGCATATCGTCTATATTCCTGCTGCCACATTACGGTACGGATTTCGGAAAGAAAAAAGGGCGCATAAATGCGCCCTTTTTTCAATAATGGCGGAGCGGACGGGGCTCGAACCCGCGACCCCCGGCGTGACAGGCCGGTATTCTGACCAACTGAACTACCGCTCCGAATCTTACTGTCATTATTTGGTGGGTGCTGAGGGGTTCGAACCCCCGACCCTCGCCTTGTAAGGGCGATGCTCTCCCAGCTGAGCTAAGCACCCGATAACTCAAAGGCGCGCTAGTTTACGGCATCCTTCAGCGCTTTACCAGCCTTGAAGGCAGGGGATTTGGCGGCGGCGATCTGAATCGTGGCGCCGGTTTGCGGATTGCGACCGGTGCGTGCTGCGCGATCACGTACCTCGAAGGTACCAAAGCCGATCAGGTTAACCGTCTCGCCCTTCTTCAGGGTATTGGTTACAGCGTCGATCACGGCATCCAGCGCACGACCGGCGGCGGCTTTGGAAATATCGGCGCCTTCGGCAATTGCATCAATCATTTCGGATTTATTCACAGGTTTCTCCCCTCGTTCCAGTAGGTAGTATTATTCAGTCTTGGTCTATGGATGTAGATAAGACACATCACACTCAGAAAAAACCGCCATTCAATTTTTGAGGTCGGCGGCAATAAATTTGGTCGCGAATTTATACCAATTGGCTCTCGCCACTGTCAAGCAAAGCACCACCTAAAGTCACATTTTTGCGTGGTACCAGACAGGCCAGTGCAGCTTAGCATAGCTCATTCGGCGACCATGACATCACGAATAATGTCACCGTCGGCCTTTATCGACCCTGACAGGCTGTGAAAATTCTACCCGTGCGATACGTCCAGGCGCAAAAAACGGGGTCAAAATGCGCTTTACTCCCTGCAAACGCTGCTTTTTCACCCAATTTTACCTTCTTTCGTATTCGCCTGAGCGCAGGTCAACAGCGTGCTAATGTGTCTGTAAATTGTTTGGTTTATCCCCCTCATTTGCTTTGACAACTTTCAGCACCTCCTCTTCGGAGAGGGGCACTGGCTTGCTCACCAAGGCAAGCTCAATCACCTCATCAATCCACTTGACAGGGTGAATCTCAAGATTGGCCTTAATGTTGTCCGGTACCTCTTCCAGATTGCGCCGATTCTCCTCGGGGATGATCACCGTCTTGATACCACCACGATGTGCTGCCAGCAATTTCTCCTTAAGGCCACCAATAGGCAGCACCTCGCCCCGCAGGGTGATCTCACCGGTCATCGCCACGTCGGCACGCACCGCAATGCCGGTCAGCACCGACACCAGCGCGGTACACATGCCGACCCCGGCACTGGGACCATCCTTGGGGATCGCCCCCTCCGGAACATGCACATGGATATCCTTGCTTTCGTAGAAATCGGGGTGAATGCCGAGGGCGGCGGCACGACTGCGCACCACGCTCATCGCCGCCTGGATTGACTCCTTCATCACATCACCCAGCTGGCCAGTAATGATGTGTTTGCCCTTGCCGGGCACCACCGTGGTTTCGATACTCAACAGCTCGCCGCCCACCTCGGTCCAGGCAAGTCCGGTAACCTGCCCCACCTGATCCGACTCTTCCGCCAGACCGTAACGAAAACGGCGCACCCCGAGAAACTCTTCAAGGTTCTCCTTGTCGATGGTGATCTCCTTGCGCGACTCGTCGGAAACCAGTGCCTTTACCACCTTGCGACAGATCTTCGCAATATCACGCTGCAGACCGCGCACCCCCGCCTCACGGGTGTAGTAGCGCACGATGTCGAGCAGCGCCGCATCACTGATGATGATCTCCTCCTCCTTGAGACCATTGGCCTTGATCTCCTTGGCGACCAGGTAGCGACGGGCGATGTTCAGCTTCTCGTCCTCGGTATATCCGGCGATGCGGATCACCTCCATGCGATCCAGCAATGGGCCGGGGATATTCATCGAGTTGGCGGTGGCAATAAACATCACATCCGAGAGGTCATAATCGACCTCCAGGTAGTGGTCGTTAAAGGTGTGATTCTGCTCCGGGTCCAGCACCTCCAGCATCGCCGAGGCGGGATCGCCGCGAAAATCAGAGGCCATCTTGTCAATCTCATCGAGCAAAAACAGCGGGTTACGCGTCTCCACCTTAACGAGATTCTGCACGATCTTACCCGGCATGGAGCCGATATAGGTACGGCGGTGACCACGGATCTCCGCCTCGTCACGCACCCCGCCCAGCGCCATGCGCACAAACTTGCGATTCGTGGCGCGGGCAATCGATTTGCCCAGCGAGGTCTTGCCGACACCGGGCGGCCCCACCAGACAGAGGATCGGCCCCTTGAGCTTGTTTACCCGCTTCTGTACCGCAAGATATTCGAGAATGCGCTCCTTCACCTTCTCCAGGCCGTAGTGATCCTCTTCCAGCACCTGCTCGGCCAGCGCCAGGTCATGACGAACCTTGGTCTTCTTCTTCCACGGCACCTGCACCAGCCAGTCGATGTAGTTGCGCACCACCGTCGCCTCGGCTGACATGGGCGACATCATCTTCAATTTATTCAACTCGGCGGTGGCCTTGCCCTTCGCCTCCTTCGACATGCCGGCCTTGTCAATCTTCTGCTCCAGCTCCTCCATCTCGTTGGGGGTTTCGTCGAGATCGCCCAGCTCCTTCTGGATCGCCTTCATCTGTTCATTCAGGTAGTACTCGCGCTGACTCTTCTCCATCTGCTTCTTGACACGGCCACGGATGCGTTTTTCCACCTGCAACAGATCCAGCTCGGACTCCATCATCGCCAGCAGATGTTCAAAACGTTCGCGCAGATCGGTGATCGCAAGGATGTTCTGCTTCTCCTCGACCTTCAGCGCCATATGCGCGGCGATGGTGTCCAGCAGGCGATTGGGATCTTCGATGCCAGCCAGCGAGGTCAACACCTCGGGCGGTACCTTTTTATTGAGTTTGACATACTGGTCAAACTGGTTGAGCACCGAACGGGAGAGTACCTCGGCCTCACGTTCCTCCAGGGGTTGCGCCTCCAGCACCGTGATCTGCGCGGTGAAAAATTGACCGTTATCGATAATATTGACGATCTTGGCACGCCGTCCCCCCTCCACCAACACCTTCACCGTGCCGTCGGGCAGTTTCAGCAGTTGCAGAACCGTGGAGAGGGTACCGATACGGTAGATATCCTCCTCGCTGGGGTCGTCCTCCGAGGCGCTCTTCTGCGCCACCAGCAGGATCTCCTTCTCCTCTTCCATCGCCGCCTCCAGCGCCTTGATCGACCGGTCCCGACCAACGAACAGCGGGATCACCATATGCGGATAGACCACCACATCGCGCAGCGGCAGCACCGGGATGGTACGCAGATGTTCACTCACTTCAGAAATTTTGTCCGTAGTATCCATTGGATTGTACCTCTTCAAGCCGTTTCGGCGGGGCCAACTGGCGTCCGCACAGAAGAACCGGGCTGATCTCTATATCTTTAATGATGCGAACGATCGCCGCATGAATCAAGGGGAGTAGTCTGTTGGGCGCGTCCGCGCGGCTCCACGCCCAGGCTGGTTTCAATCGACAGCAGCGGCACTCTGCTCGGTGTTCTCATAGATAAGCAGTGGCTCGGATTCGCCGTCAATAACACCGGCATCAATCACCACCTTGCTAACCCCCTCCATGGAGGGCAGGTCATACATAATATCAAGCAGGGTTGTCTCCAGGATGGAGCGCAGTCCGCGTGCCCCGGTCTTGCGTTGCATCGCTTTGGAGGCAATGGCACGCAGGGCATCCGCACGGAACTCCAGCTCAACATCCTCCATATCGAAGAGTTTGGCATACTGTTTGGTCAATGCGTTTTTCGGCTCGGTAAGGATGGCGATCAGCGCCTCCTCATCCAGCTCCTCCAGGGTGGCATGCACCGGGAGACGCCCGACAAACTCGGGGATCAGGCCATACTGCACCAGATCCTCCGGTTCAACACTGAACAGCATTTCAGTAAAGGTCTTTTTCTCGTCCTTGCTCTTCACCTCGGCGGAGAAGCCGATTCCCCCCTTCTCGGAGCGGTTGCGGATCACCCGATCCAGCCCGGCAAAGGCACCGCCACAAATGAAGAGGATATTGGAGGTGTCGACCTGCAGAAACTCCTGCTGTGGGTGCTTGCGGCCGCCCTGTGGCGGCACCGAGGCCACGGTACCCTCGATCAGTTTGAGCAGCGCCTGCTGCACCCCCTCACCCGAGACGTCACGGGTGATGGAGGGGTTATCCGACTTGCGCGAGATCTTGTCGATCTCATCGATATAGACAATTCCGGTCTGCGCCTTCTCGACGTCATAATCGCACTTCTGCAGCAGCTTCTGGATGATATTCTCCACATCCTCACCGACATAACCCGCCTCGGTAAGGGTGGTGGCATCGGCAATGGTAAACGGCACATTCAGCAGGCGAGCCAGCGTTTCGGCCAGCAACGTCTTGCCCGAACCGGTGGGGCCAATCAGCAAAATATTGCTCTTGGCCAGCTCCACGTCATCCTTCTTTTTGGTCGCGTTCAGGCGCTTGTAGTGGTTGTAGACAGCCACTGACAGCACCCTCTTGGCGCGTTTCTGGCCGATGACGTAATCATCCAGACGGGCGTTGATCTCATGGGGAATCGGCAGCTTGCTGCGATCACCGCCAGTAGACTCCTCCTGAATCTCCTCGCGGATAATGTCGTTGCACAACTCGACACACTCATCGCAGATAAAAACGGAGGGTCCGGCAATCAGCTTGCGTACCTCATGCTGGCTCTTTCCACAGAAAGAGCAGTAGAGCAGTTTGCCGTTGTCGTCACCCTTACCGGTCGTCTTGTCAGGCATCGCCTATTCCCGTATTTCCATTGGACTTAAGTTAAACATGCATAGTCTGGCGCCATTTTTCAACCCCTGCTTACTTACTGGAGTGTAATTTGGCCAGCACGCACGAGGCGGCATCAGGCTACTTCGCCTCGGCACCACGATTGTCAAGTACTTGATCGATAAGGCCATAGGTCACGGCCTCGGCACCACTCATGAAGTTATCGCGCTCGGTATCCTGCTGGATCCGCTCGATGGGCTGACCGCTGTGACGTGCAAGAATGGCATTAAGCTGCTCGCGGATCTTGAGGATCTCGCGGGCATGGATCTCGATATCGGTGGCCTGCCCCTGATACCCCCCCAGCGGCTGATGAATCATCACCCGGCTGTGGGAGAGGGCAAAACGCTTGCCCGGTGCGCCACCGGCCAGCAGCAACGCCCCCATGCTCGCCGCCATACCGATACACATGGTACTGACCTGCGGCTTGATAAACTGCATGGTATCGTAGATGGCCAGGCCGGCACTCACCGAGCCGCCGGGAGAGTTGATATAGAGGTGCACATCCTTGTCCGGATTCTCCGACTCCAGGAACAACAGCTGCGCCACGATCAGATTGGCCATATGGTCTTCCACCGGTCCGACGGCGAAGATCACCCGCTCCTTGAGCAGGCGGGAGTAGATGTCATAGGAGCGCTCGCCGCGTGAGGTCTGCTCAACCACCATCGGGATCAGACCCAGACTTCGGGTATCCAGTGCGCCATTCATCTTGCTGTTGTCGATCATTGCATCAGTTTCCTATCACTTGGTCTGTTCAGGCCTAGCCCCGACCCATTACTTCGTCGAAACTGCCGCTCTTCTCCGTCACCTCAACCTGACTATAGACCCAGTCAACCACCGCATCCTCCAGCACCAGACTCTCCACCTGCGAGAGACGGCCCTTGTCGCCATAATACCAGTCGATCACCTGTTGCGGCTCATCATAGGTGGAGGCCAGCTCCTCGACCCTGGCGCGCACCTTCTCCGTATCCGCCTTTAACTCCTTGCTGCGAATCAGCTCCGAGAGAATGAGGCCCAGCGCGATACGACGCTGTGCCTGCTCGCGGAACATCTCGACGTCGAGCTCTATCCCGGATTTGTCCTGCGGCCGATACAACTGCTGTTGCATCTGCTGTCTGAGTGCCTCCGCCTCCTCCCTTACCAGCGCCTGCGGCACCGTGATCGGATTGAGCTCAAGCAGCTTGTTCATCACCACCTGTTTGTTGCCCTCGGTCAGCGCCTGGCGCATTTCGCGCTCCATGTTCTGGCGCACCTCCTGACGCAGCGCGTCGAGACTGCCATCACCGATCCCGAAGCTCTTGGCGAACTCCTCGTCCAGCTCGGGCAGGCGGGACTCCTCCACGCTGTTCACCTTGACCGTAAACTGCACCGGCTTGCCGGCAACCTCCTTATGAGCATACTCCTCGGGGAACTGCAGGTTCAGGGTGAGCTCGTCCCCCGCCTTGGCACCCACCAGACCGGCCTCAAAGCCCTCGATCATGCGATTACTGCCCAGGGTAACGGGAACCGCCTCACCGCTATTGCCGGCGAACGCCTCTCCGTCAATGGTGCCCTTGAAATCGATATTCAAGCGATCGCCCTCGGCCGCGGCACGCTCCACCTTCTCCCACGCGGCACGCTGCTTGCGCAGGGTCTCCATCATCTTGTCCAAATCCGCCTCGCTGATCTCCGCGACACGCTTCTCCAGCTTCACGCCAGCCACATCGGCCAGCGTCACCTCAGGCATCACCTCAAAGGTAGCGGTGTACTGCAGGGCCTTGCCTGGCTCATTCACCACCGGCTCGATGGCAGGCACACCGGCTGGGCGCAGGCTCTGCTGCCCCACCGCCTCGAAGTAGCTGGCCTGAATCAACTCGCCCACCACCTCATCGCGGATCTGCTTACCATACTGTTGTGCCACCACCTTGAGCGGCACCTTGCCCGGACGAAAACCCTTGATGCGGACATTACGGCTGGCACGCTGCAAGCGATTCTGCACCTCGCCGTCAATGCGCTCGACAGGGAGCTCCACGGTCATACGACGCTCCAGACCGTCGGTTGTCTCAACTGAAACCTGCATCTTTACACCTCAACTATCAGATAACGAATACTTAAAAGCCACCGCACCGCCCGTAGCGACAGGCCCGGCAAAGCGAAGAATTTGGTACTTGCAATGAATGGTGCCGCCCCCCGGACTCGAACCGGGACGGGTTGCCCCACTAGAACCTAAATCTAGCGTGTATACCAATTTCACCAGGGCGGCGGCTTTTCGATGGAACCGTCGTCTCCATGACGACGGCTGGATTATACCGGATCACACTATCAAGTCGAGCACGCTGGAAGCGGCCGAAGAGGGCAACCGATGCCTACAGCTAATTTTGTCCCTCGTGGCAGAAACGGGTATCCTTGACGCCATCAAAAACATCCGGGTCACAGATGAACGCCTTCGACGCACTCCTGCTGGGCAAAGCCCCCGAGTTTCGCAGTGTCATTCGCTCCGCGCAGATCGCGGCGGCGACGAATGTCAGCGTGCTGATTCTCGGCGAGAGTGGTACCGGCAAGGAGCTGCTGGCACAAGCACTGCATCAGGAGAGCGCGCGTGCCAAGGCCCCCTTCGTGGCCATCAACTGTGCCGCGCTGCCAGAGCAGCTGGCCGAATCTGAGCTCTTTGGCCACCGCAAGGGAGCCTTTACCGGGGCCAGTGGCCACAGTCCGGGACGCATCCGCGCCGCCGCCGGGGGTACGCTGTTCCTCGACGAGATCGCCGAACTGCCGCTCAATATCCAGGCCAAGATGTTGCGCTTTCTCGAATCGGGCGAGTGCCAATCGCTGGGAGAGACCGCCCCCTCCACCGTCGATGTGCGCATTATTGCCGCCACCCACCGCAACCTTCATCAGATGGTGCAGGAGGGACGTTTTCGCGCCGATCTCTACTACCGTCTCAATGTGGTGCCGCTGGAGTTGCCTCCATTGCGCCGCCGTCGTGGCGATGTCAACCTGCTGCTGCACGCCCTGGTCGAACAGCTGGCGGCGCGACACGACCTGCAGCCCCCACGCTTCACCCCCCGGGCACTCACCCGGCTTGAGGGACACGGCTGGCCCGGAAACATCCGTGAGCTGAAAAACTTTTGCGAGCGCATGTTGATCTTCAGCGCCGGCCGGGAGATCGATCTGGAGCACCTCCCCACGGGGATGTTTGACGTCACCTGCCAGCAGCAGGGCGAGGGGGCATTCACCCTGCCCGCTGAGGGGATCCGCCTGGAGGAGCTGGAGCAGGCAATGATCAAACAGGCCCTGGATCGTGCCCACGGCAACCGCAGTCGCGCGGCGCGGCTACTGGGGCTGACCCGCGACACCCTGCTCTATCGCATCAAGAAATACACACTTGGGGACTAACCCCGGAATCGGGAAGGGGACAGGACGCCCCCTGCCATTTGTCACACCCCGGCGCAGCCGTCAGTTAGTGGTTGTGTGACATTCCCCCCATACCACCGCTCCCGGCGCGCACCTGATGAGTCACCTCCACGCTCTCGCCATCCTTGAAGGCAAGGGTAACGCTGACCTCATCCCCCGCGCGTAGCGCCTGCTTCGGTTTCATCATCATCAGGTGGTAGCCATTGGGTTCAAAGGTGACGGAACCGTTGGCCGGAATGGTAACCATGTGCTGATGTACCATCTTCGCCATCGTGCCATCGATCACCGTGCGATGCAGCATAATCGACTCAAAGGCCGGACTGCTGGCGCCAACCAGCATACGATCCGCATCGTCATGGTTATGCAGCGTCATATACCCCCCCATTGCCATCGCGCCGGGAGGGGCCTCGCGGATCCAGGCGTTCTCCACCATCAAATCACCCGCCAGCGCGAGGGAGCTCATCAGTGAAAGGGCAAACAGTGAAATTACCTTTGTCATCTTCTGCATCGTGCTCTCCTTAACTAAAAAAAACGGCATCACATCAGCTCGTATGCCATGTAAAAACTTACCGCGTACGGTGTGGCCAGTGCCTCGGGCGGCCTGGGCAGTGGCAGCGCCCGCGCCAACGCCTCTTCGGCCGCGCTGCGCAGCAGCTTGTGCCCCTCTGTCACGCGCAGATCCCTGATCCCACCACCGGCCAACAACTCAAACGAGATCTTCACCTTCGCCTGCAGGCCACGCCGACGCGCCGTCATCGGATAGAATTTGTGCGACTCGATATGGCCCATCATGCGACGCAGGTACTCGTTGCGCTGCTGCTCCTGCAGCCACGCCTCGCGTTGCAGGACACTGGCACTCACCGTGGAGGCGGCGGCACTCGTCGCGCTCTCGGGCAACGGCTCTGGCACGGGCTCCTCTAGCCTCGCCTCCGGCTTTTCGACCGGCTTGGGCGGCGCCGGCGGCACGACCCGGCGCCTCTTTGATTTTTTTGGCGGCGGCACTTCGACCACCGGGGCGGAGGGCTTCACATTGGCCTCCACCGCCGGCTTGGGCGGCTCCACCGGCTGCGGTTGCGGCAGCGTGGCGCTCACCGAGCGAAAACTGAGGTGGGTCACGGTGCGCTGTTGTACCGGCGCCTCACGTTCGGTACCGGCGTGCGAGCCCCACTGCGCCAACAGCGCCAGATGCGCCAGCAGCGATGCCAGGATGGCACCCACCCAAATCACCCGCTCCCCGTGACTCATTTCTGTTCGGAGACAATATCCACGCCGCTGGCCCCTGCCCGGCGTGCCGCGTCGAGCACGGTAACGGAGCGACCCAGCGGCGAGGTACGATCCCCACGGATCCTGACCTGTTTGTCCCCCTGTCCCGCCAACGCGGTGCGTAACACCTCCAACAGCGCCTCATCCGCGACAAAGTGATCGTTAATCAGCAGCCGTCCATCCTTGGCGATCACCACCTCCAGTCGACTGTCCTCGCCCACCGCATCGCCGCTATCGGCCACCGGCAGTTCGATATTAAGGCTCTGCTCCTGCACGAAGTGCGAGGTGAGCATAAAGAAGACCAGCAACAAAAAGACGATATCGATGAGCGGTGTCAGATTGGGGGCCTGGGTCGAGCGACGACGCCCCTCAAATTGCATGGATCTCGCCCTCGCGATGGTGAATCGGCGTCTCGTCGCAGGCGGCCCCCTTCACCGGCAACTGCTCCAGCAGAAGCGAGGCGCAGCTGCGCATGCCATGGGCACGCCGGTCCGCCATCCCCTCCAGGAAATGGAGCAGCAGCAGGATGGGGATCGCCACAACCAAACCGACGCCGGTGGTCAGCATCGCCTCCCAAATCCCGCCGGCCAGCGCCTGGGCATCAACCCGGCCGCCCGCCTGCTCAATCACCATAAAGGCCTTGATCATGCCGAGGATGGTGCCGAGCAGCCCCAGCAGCGGTGCGGTATTACCGAGGATCCCCAGGGTGCGAAAGCCCCGTTCCATCCGTTGCAGCTCGATTGAGCCAATGCGCGAGGCCACACGATTGAGATCGGCAACCCCCTTGCCGTAGGCCTCCAGCAGGGCACGCAAAATGGCGACCTCCGGGCCGCGATAGTGCGCCAGCCATGCCGCCGTCTCCCCACGTCGCCAGCTCTCTACCAACTCCTCCTCAAACTCCTGCGGCAGCCGCCCCATCAGCAGGAAACGCAGAGTCCGCTCCAGCACGATGGCAAGGGCGACCACCGAATAGAGCAGCAGCACCCAGACAACAACCCCCCCCTTGTCGAACAGCTCGGCGACGATCATGAACACCTCCCCCATGGAAAACGGCCGCCTGAGGGGACAGGCACGGGCGCGCAAGGGGGACGGCAGACCAAACCGCTGAAGAGTGACATACCGTTCGATAGTGCAATCCGCACGCCAACTCTATCTCTTTGATTCATATAACTATGCATTGCTCTCTCCACAACAGTTGCGCCATATCACTAATCGAAATGGGCGAAATAACGCAGTGCCCCTCCCCGGCAGACCGCGCTCTTCATGACTACACTCTGACTACTGTTCCGACCGCGATATGATTCCACATGCCTGTCTTCATCCTCCACTTTGACTGCCAGCCCGTCGACAAAACGGCAACCACCCGGCACCAGAGCGCCGAGTCCTGCAGCATCGCAGAGACGCTCGAACAGGCCGAGGCGCAGGCGCGCACCCTGATCGCCACACACACCCACAGCGCCGGCGATCTGATCGCCTTTGCCAGGGTCGAGACGGAGGAGATCGCCCATCTCAGCCAGGATGAGGCGACACTCTATCTCAAGGCCCAGCAGCACACCCCACCCTGTGCTGTGTTCTTCTTTGCCTGACACGACAGCATCTAGCTGTCCCGTTGCATCAGAAATATCTCGGCTAAAACGAAAACGGCCTATACCTTGCGGGTACAGGCCGTTCTTTTATTATGGGGTGGCTGAAGGGACTCGAACCCTCGACAACTGGAATCACAATCCAGGACTCTAACCAACTGAGCTACAGCCACCATTGAAACACTACTGCCAACGGCGCTATTTTGGCGCGCCTGGCAGGACTCGAACCTGCTACCCTCGGCTTAGAAGGCCGATGCTCTATCCGGATGAGCTAC
>JAPHSX010000017.1 GCA_026196575.1 Gammaproteobacteria bacterium
ATCGCCCCGATCGCGATGGAAGATGGCTTGCGCTTCGCTATTCGCGAGGGTGGTCGTACCGTTGGTGCTGGTGTTGTTGCCAAGATTATCGAGTAATTAGCAGGGCAGAAAACTTGGGACGTGAGGTGGTTAGGCCATCTCGCGTTCTGTTGTTTATATTAGGCCAGTAGCTCAATTGGCAGAGCAGCGGTCTCCAAAACCGCAGGTTGGGGGTTCGATTCCCTCCTGGCCTGCCATTTTTGCTGTTTGCGCAGCAAGGAACAAAACAGAATGGCAGACAAAGTTAAATTGATAATGGCCGCCGCGATCGCCGTGGCTGCGCTGGCGGGTTTTTACCTGTTCCAGGAGCAGCAGCAGGTAGTGCGTGTGATTGGGCTGTTGATCGGTCTTGGCGTAGCCGTCTTTGTGGCATCGCGTAGCGAGATTGGTGGTCAGGCCCTGGCGTTTAGCCGTGGTGCCGTTATCGAGATTCGCAAAGTTGTCTGGCCAACCCGTAAAGAGACCATAAATACCACGCTGTTAGTTATGGCGATGGTGATTCTGGTGGGAATTATACTGTGGGTGTTTGATATGTTTCTTGCTTGGGGCATTCAGTTATTGACTGGGCAGGGGGGCTAAAAGATGGCGTTACGCTGGTATGTAGTACACGCCTATTCTGGCTACGAAAATAGTGTCAAGCGCTCGCTTGAAGAGCGCGTTGCGCGTAGCGGCCTGCAGGATATGTTCGGTGAGATTCTGGTGCCGACAGAAGAGGTGGTCGAAATGCGTGAGGGGCAGAAACGCAGCACTTCACGCAAGTTCTTCCCCGGCTATGTCCTCGTCCATATGGAGATGAATGATGACACCTGGCACCTGGTTAAAGATGTCCCCCGCGTCATGGGGTTCATTGGTGGCACATCGGATCGCCCGGCGCCGATCAGTGATCGTGAGGCGCAGTCGATACTGGAACGTGTGCAAGAGGGTGTCGAGAAACCGCGGCCGAAGGTGTTGTATGAGCCTGGCGAGGTGGTGCGCATCATTGATGGTCCGTTTAATGACTTCAATGGCGTGGTCGAAGAGGTCGATTATGACAAGAGTCGGCTGCGTGTTGCGGTACTGATCTTCGGGCGTTCTACGCCGGTAGAACTGGAATTCTCCCAGATCGAAAAAGGTTACTGACAATTATTGTCGCGCGCCGCTGCGTGGATAGTGGCCCGTGAAGTTGCAAAGTAGTGAATCATCCGCATAGGTAACGGGGAGCCGTAAGGCGCTTGCACCCACCAAGAGGTAGATAGAGAGATGGCAAAGAAAATTCAAGCTTACGTCAAGCTTCAAGTCAAGGCTGGCCAAGCCAACCCGAGTCCGCCGGTTGGCCCCGCACTGGGGCAGCAGGGTGTGAATATCATGGAGTTCTGCAAGGCCTTCAATGCACAGACACAGAGCATTGAGGCGGGTCTGCCGATTCCGGTGGTGATCACCGTATATGCGGATCGCAGTTTCACCTTCATTACCAAAACCCCGCCCGCGTCCATACTGCTGAAAAAGGCTGCCGGTATCAAATCCGGTTCCGCCGTACCCAACAAGGACAAGGTTGGCACCATTAATCGTGCTCAGCTTGAGGAGATCGCCAGCACCAAGATGCCGGATCTGACCGCTGCCGATATGGACGCCGCGGTGCGTACCATCGCCGGTACCGCTCGTAGCATGGGTCTTGATACTGAGGGGGTTGAATAATCATGGCTAAGATTTCAAAACGCGCAAAGGCGATCCAGGAGAAGCTGGAGGCAGGCAAGCTCTATGCAATTGATGAGGCCTTGGCGCTGCTTAAAGATATGCCGGTTGCGAAGTTTGTCGAGGCGGTTGATGTGGCCGTTAATCTGGGTGTCGATCCGCGCAAATCCGATCAGGTGGTGCGCAGCTCTACCGTGCTGCCGCACGGCACCGGCAAGACGGTGCGCGTTGCGGTGTTCACCCAGGGCGCCAATGCCGAAGCCGCCAAGGCGGCGGGGGCGGATGTGGTCGGGATGGATGATCTCGCCGAACAGATGAAGAAGGGCGACCTGAACTACGATGTGGTTATCGCCAGCCCCGACGCGATGCGCGTGGTGGGCATGCTCGGTCAGCTTCTCGGTCCGCGTGGCCTGATGCCGAACCCCAAGGTCGGCACGGTGAGTGCTGATGTGGCGACCGCGGTAAAGAATGCCAAGGCCGGCCAGGTGCGCTATCGCACCGACAAGGCCGGTATCATTCACTGCTCCATTGGCAAGATCGATTTTGCTGTTGATGCACTGCGTGAAAACTTGCAGGCCCTGCTTGCCGATCTGCAGAAGATCAAGCCGAGCAGCGCCAAGGGTATTTACATGAAGAAGGTCACCGTCTCCTCCACCATGGGCCCTGGTGTGCCGGTGGATGTAACGACCCTCTCATTCTGAGTTTATCCGTAGGGTGGCTTGCCACCGTATGGATGCGGCCAACCGGCGCAAGCCGGTGACGTCGAAGACCGCAGGTGCCGCAAGGCTTAAATCGTAAAGATCCTGCGCAGACGGTGTACCCAAAAGGATTGTTCCTGAGGGCCACCGTAGGGTGGAGCGTAGCAGTTGAGCGCTCCTGACAAGGTGGTGTAGCCCCAGCCGGGGTTACTCAAACTGAAAGAGGTAATTTCGAGTGGCTCTCAACCTGGAACAAAAAAAATCCATTGTTGCTGACGTCGCCGAAATTGCGGCACAGGCTCACTCCGCGATTGGTGCGGAGTATAACGGCCTGACCTCCACGCAAATGACCGATCTGCGCGCCAAGGCGCGTGATGGTGGTGTTTATCTGCGCGTGGTCAAGAATACTCTGGCGCGTCGTGCAATCGAAGGTACTGACTTTGAATGCATGCAGGAGGGCCTTGTTGGCCCGATGCTCCTGGCCTTCTCGATAGAAGATCCGGGTGCCGCGGCAAGAGTAATCAAAGACTTTGCGAAGACAAATCAGGCGTTGCAGGTCAAGGTGGTTGCCATGGGTGGCAAGATGTTCGGTCCCGAGGACCTGGAACGTCTGGCCAGCATGCCGACCAAAGAGCAGGCGATTAGCATGCTGATGGCACTGATGAAGGCACCGGTTGAGAAACTGGCACGCACCATCAACGAAGTGCCTGGCAAGCTGGTGCGCACGGTGGCCGCGATTCGCGATCAGAAACAAGACGCCGCCTAACTGGCTTGGCGTCTCTGTAACTAGTTTTAACTTTCTATTTGGAGTATTGAAAATGGCCGTATCAAAAGACGATATTTTGGAATCCATCGCGAACATGACCGTAATGGATGTGGTGGAGCTGATCGAGGCAATGGAAGAGAAGTTCGGTGTTTCCGCCGCTGCCGCCGTAGCGGTTGCCGCTGGTCCTGCCGCCGCCGCCCCTGCCGCTGAAGAGCAGACCGAGTTTGACGTTGTCATGACCTCCTTTGGTGAAAACAAGGTTGCCGTCATCAAGGCCGTGCGTGGCATCACCGGTCTGGGTCTGAAGGAAGCCAAAGATATGGTTGAAGGCGTTCCCTCTACCATCAAGGAAGGCGCCAACAAGGCCGAAGCGGAAGACCTCAAAAAGCAACTTGAGGAAGCTGGCGCCAAGGTCGAACTGAAGTAATCCTGACGGCACTGTATGCCTGAAAATATCAGGAAAAAAAGAGCGTTAGCGGGTACTACTCTAGCGTTCTCCGCCAGGGATGGCACAGGTGATTAGCGAAAATGGCTGGTGACAGAGGTCGCCGGCCTTTTTCTGCTACAACGCCTAAAGATTTTACAGGTTGTCGTGAAGCACGCCCGGAGCGGAATCCGGTGCTGACGGCAGTCGCAATGTTCTGACCAGCTGAGGAACCCTGATGGCCTACTCGTTCACTGAGAAAAAACGCATCCGCAAGGATTTCGGCAAGCGCCCCAGCATCCTTGATGTGCCCTATATGCTCGCCATGCAGCTCGACTCCTATCGCGGGTTTCTGCAGCATGGCGTTGCCCAGGAGGCACTCCAGGAGCGCGGGCTGCACGCGGCATTTAAGTCGGTATTCCCGATTGTCAGTTACTCCGGTAGTGCCGCGCTCGATTATGTCAGCTATCGCCTCGGCAATCCGGTATTCGATGTCAATGAGTGCCAACTGCGTGGCATGACCTACGCCGCCCCGTTACGGGTCAAGTTGCGTCTGGTGATCTATGACAAGGAGTCGTCAACCAAGTCGGTAAAGGACGTGCGCGAGCAAGAGGTCTATATGGGCGAGATGCCGCTGATGACCGACAACGGCACCTTCGTGATTAACGGTACCGAGCGGGTTATCGTCTCCCAGCTGCATCGCTCGCCGGGTGTGTTTTTCGAGCATGACAAGGGCAAGACCCACTCCTCTGGCAAGCTGCTCTTCTCTGCCCGCGTCATTCCCTATCGCGGCTCCTGGCTGGACTTCGAATTTGACCCCAAGGATGCGTTATTCGTGCGTATCGACCGTCGCCGCAAGTTGCCGTCGACCATTCTGCTGCGGGCCCTCGGTTACGATAACGAACAGATCCTCGATATGTTCTTCGACACCGATACCTACCACTTCGACAAGAAGGGCGGCCTGTCGCTGGATCTGGTTCCGGATCGCCTGCGTGGCGAGACGGCACTGGCGGATATCATGGTCAATGGCAAGGTGCTGGTGGAAGGGCAGCGCCGCATTACCGCGCGCCACATTCGCGAGCTGGAAAAGGCGGGCGTCAAGAAGATTGAACTGCCGCTAGAGGCGCTGGTTGGCAAGGTGCTGGCGCACAATATTGTCGATACCGATAGCGGTGAGATCATCGCTACCGCCAACGATGAGCTTACCGACGAGCTGATTGCAAAGTTGCAGGCGGAGGGGGTGAAGGAGATCCGCACCCTCTTTACCAATGACCTGGATCAGGGTCCCTATATCTCGGATACGCTGCGTATCGACTCGACCAACAGCCCATTGGAGGCGCTGGTGGAGATCTACCGCATGATGCGCCCGGGCGAGCCGCCGACCAAGGAGGCGGCTGAAAATCTGTTCAATAACCTGTTCTTCAGCGAGGATCGTTATGATCTCTCGGCGGTGGGCCGGATGAAGTTCAATCGCCGCATTGGTCGTAAAGAGGTGACCGGTTCCGGTATTCTCTCCAACGACGACATCATCGCGGTGATGAAAACCCTCATCGATATTCGCAACGGTAACGGTACGGTGGATGACATCGATCACCTGGGCAACCGCCGTGTGCGTTCGGTGGGCGAGATGGCCGAGAACCAGTTCCGTGTTGGTCTGGTGCGGGTCGAGCGTGCCGTGAAAGAGCGACTCTCCCTGGCGGAGTCCGAGAACCTGATGCCGCAGGAGATGATTAACGCCAAGCCGGTCTCGGCGGCGGTCAAGGAATTTTTTGGCTCCTCGCAGCTGTCGCAGTTTATGGATCAGAACAACCCCCTCTCCGAGGTGACCCACAAGCGCCGTATTTCGGCCCTTGGTCCAGGCGGGCTGACCCGCGAGCGCGCCGGCTTTGAGGTGCGTGACGTGCATCCCACCCATTATGGCCGCGTCTGTCCCATCGAGACCCCGGAGGGGCCGAACATCGGTCTTATCAACTCGCTGGCACTCTATGCGCGTGCCAATGAGTACGGTTTCCTGGAGAGTCCCTACCGCAAGGTGGTGAACATGCAGGTGACCGATGAGGTGGATTACCTCTCGGCGATTGACGAGGCGGAGTTTGTCATCGCCCAGGCCAATGTGGCGGTCAATGAGAAGAACGAAATCGTCGACGAACTGGTCTCTTGCCGTCACCAGAACGAGACTACTCTGATGCCGCGCGACAAGGTCGACTATGTCGATGTGTCGCCGAAGCAGATCGTCTCCGTGGCCGCCTCGCTGATTCCGTTCCTGGAACACGACGACGCCAACCGCGCCCTGATGGGTTCGAACATGCAACGCCAGGCGGTGCCTACCCTGCGTTCGGACAAACCGCTGGTGGGCACCGGCATCGAGCGCAGTGTTGCGATCGACTCCGGCACCTCGGTCTCGGCCCGTCGTGGCGGCGTGGTAGATTCGGTCGACGCCGCCCGTGTAGTGGTGCGGGTCAACGATGATGAGACCGAGACCGGAGAGTCCGGTGTCGATATCTACAATCTGACCAAGTACACCCGCTCCAACCAGAACACCTGTATCAATCAGCGCCCACTGGTGAAACCGGGTGATGTGATTGCGCGCGGTGACGTGCTGGCCGACGGCTCCTCCACCGATATGGGTGAGCTGGCGCTGGGGCAGAACATGCTGGTCGCCTTCATGCCGTGGAATGGCTACAACTTCGAGGACTCGATCCTCATCTCCGAGCGCGTGGTGGAAGAGGATCGCTTCACCACCATTCACATCGAAGAGCTGACCTGCGTTGCCCGCGACACCAAGCTGGGGGCGGAGGAGATCTCCGCCGATATCCCCAACGTCGGTGAAGGCGCGCTCTCCAAACTCGACGAATCGGGCATTGTCTACATCGGTGCCGAGGTTCGGCCCGGGGATATTCTGGTCGGCAAGGTCACCCCCAAGGGCGAGACCCAGCTGACCCCCGAGGAGAAGCTGCTGCGCGCCATCTTTGGCGAGAAGGCCTCCGACGTAAAGGATACCTCGCTGCGGGTTCGCTCCGGCATGGTGGGTACGGTTATCGGCGTGCAGGTCTTCACCCGCGACGGGCTGGAGAAGGATGCGCGTGCCCAGCAGATTGAAGACTCCGAGCTGGCGCGGGTGCGCAAGGATCTGCGCGATCAGCAACGCATCATGGAGGAGGATGCCTTCTCCCGTGTGGAGAAGATGTTGCTTGGCAAGGTGGTCGCCGGCGGGCCCAACAAACTGAAGGCGGGCGACAAGATCATCAAGAGCTATCTGGCCGAGCTGGAGCGTGACGGGTGGTTTGAAATTCGTCTCAAGAACGATGAGGCTAACAGCACGCTGGAGGCCATCGCCGAGCAGATTAAGGCGATCCGTCAGGACTTCGACGCGCAGTATGAGTCCAAGCGCAAGAAGCTGACCCAAGGTGACGATCTCGCCCCCGGTGTATTGAAAATGGTCAAGGTCTACCTGGCGGTCAAGCGCCGCATCCAGCCGGGCGACAAGATGGCTGGCCGTCACGGCAACAAGGGTGTTATCTCAATGATCGTACCGGTCGAGGATATGCCCTACACCGAGGATGGCGAGCCGGTTGACGTGGTGCTCAACCCGCTGGGCGTACCGTCCCGGATGAACGTCGGACAGGTGCTGGAGACCCACCTGGGCTGGGCGGCCAAGGGGCTGGGCAAGAAGATTAACGCCATGGTACAGGCCAAGGCCAAGGTGGACGAGGTGCGCCAGTTCCTCGATCAAATCTACAACTCCAGTGGCAAGCCGGAGGATATCGCCAGTTTCACTGATGATGAGGTGATGGAGCTGGCCCGTAACCTGCGCGGCGGGGTGCCGATGGCGACCCCGGTGTTTGACGGTATTCACGAGGATGAGCTGAAGGGGATGCTGCGGCTGGCGGGGCTTCCCGATAGCGGCCAGACCGTGCTCTATGATGGCCGCACCGGTGAGCCCTTCGAGCGCGAGGTAACCGTGGGTTACATGTACATGCTCAAACTGAACCACCTGGTTGATGACAAGATGCATGCCCGCTCCACTGGCCCCTACTCGCTGGTTACCCAGCAGCCGCTCGGCGGCAAGGCGCAGTTCGGTGGCCAGCGCTTCGGCGAGATGGAGGTGTGGGCACTGGAGGCCTACGGCGCCGCCTACACCCTGCAGGAGATGCTCACCGTCAAGTCCGATGACGTTAACGGCCGTACCAAGATGTACAAGAACATCGTCGACGGCGACCACCGCATGGAGGCCGGGATGCCGGAGTCCTTCAACGTACTGTTGAAAGAGATCCGTGCCCTGGGCATCGACATCGAACTGGAAGAAGGTTAAGTCCGTGGTTCAACACGGGTTGTTTGACAACGGACATTTTGAGGAGATAACACGGTGAAAGACCTACTGAAGCTGCTGAAGCAACAAGGTCCGATGGATGATTTTGAGGCCATTCGTATCGGCTTGGCCTCGCCGGACAAGATCCGCTCCTGGTCTTATGGTGAGGTAAAGAAGCCCGAGACCATTAACTACCGCACCTTCAAACCAGAGCGCGATGGCCTGTTCTGCGCCAAGATCTTCGGCCCGGTGAAGGACTATGAGTGTCTGTGTGGCAAGTACAAGCGCCTCAAGCATCGCGGTGTGATTTGCGAGAAGTGCGGGGTTGAGGTGACGCTGGCCAAGGTGCGCCGTGACCGCATGGGTCATATCGAGCTGGCCTCGCCCACTGCCCATATCTGGTTCCTCAAGTCGCTGCCCTCGCGTATGGGGCTGCTGCTGGACATGACCCTGCGGGACATCGAGCGGGTACTCTATTTTGAGGCCTTTGTGGTGATCGAGCCGGGGATGACCCAGCTGGAGCGTGGGCAACTGCTCTCCGATGAGACCTACCTCGATGCCATCGAGGAGTACGGCGACGAGTTCGAGGCGAAGATGGGCGCCGAGGCGATCCACCAGCTGTTGCGCGCCATGGACCTGAATGCCGAGGCCGAGCGCTTGCGCACCGAGATCCCGGAGACCAACTCCGAGACCAAGCTGAAGAAGATGACCAAGCGCCTCAAACTGATCGAGGCCTTTATCGACTCGGGCAACAAGCCCGAGTGGATGGTGCTGACCGTACTGCCGGTACTGCCGCCGGAGCTGCGCCCGCTGGTGCCGCTGGAGGGTGGCCGTTTCGCCACCTCCGATCTCAATGACCTTTACCGTCGCGTGATCAACCGTAACAACCGGCTGAAGCGCCTGCTGGATCTCAATGCTCCCGATATTATCGTACGCAATGAAAAGCGCATGCTGCAGGAGTCAGTGGACGCGCTGATGGATAACGGCCGTCGTGGTCGCGCCATCACCGGTTCCAATAAACGTCCGTTGAAATCACTCGCCGACATGATCAAGGGCAAACAGGGGCGCTTCCGCCAGAACCTGCTGGGTAAGCGTGTCGACTACTCCGGCCGTTCAGTTATCGTGGTTGGCCCGACCCTGCGGTTGCATCAGTGCGGCCTGCCGAAGAAGATGGCACTGGAGCTGTTCAAGCCGTTTATCTTCTCCAAACTGGAACACCGCGGCCTGGCCACCACCATCAAGGCGGCGAAGAAGCTGGTGGAGCGTGAAGGCGCCGAGGTGTGGGATATCCTCGAAGAGGTGATCCGCGAGCATCCGGTGATGCTCAACCGTGCGCCGACCCTGCACCGCCTCGGTATCCAGGCCTTTGAGCCGGTACTGATCGAGGGTAAAGCGATCCAGCTGCACCCGTTGGTCTGTGCCGCCTTTAACGCCGACTTCGACGGTGACCAGATGGCGGTTCATGTGCCACTCTCCATCGAGGCGCAGCTGGAGGCGCGCGCCCTGATGATGTCGACCAACAACATTCTCTCCCCGGCCAACGGCGAGCCGATCATTGTGCCGTCACAGGACGTGGTGCTCGGCCTCTACTACATGAGCCGCGATCGCGTAAACGCCAAGGGCGAGGGGATGCTGTTCGCCGATACCGATGAGGCGCGCCGTGCCTACGAGAGCGGCGTTGCCGACCTGCATGCCCACGTCAAGGTGCGCATCAAGGAGGTGCTGATCGATGAGGCGGGCGAGCGTAGCGTCAAGGTCAGTGTCAAGGAGACCACCGTGGGCCGCGCCCTGTTGTACGAGATCCTCCCCGACGGCCTCTCTTTCGAGCTGGTCAACCGGCCGATGGTCAAGAAGGCGATCTCCGGGCTGATTAACGTCAGTTACCGTGATCTTGGCCTGAAGGATACCGTGATCTTTGCCGATCAGTTGATGTATCTGGGTTTCCGCATGGCCACCCGTGCCGGGATCTCCTTCTGTGCCAACGACATGGTGATCCCGGAGGAGAAGGCCGAGATCCTGGGCCGCGCCGAGGCTGAGGTGACCGAGATCGAGAATCAGTACCTCTCCGGGCTGGTCACCAACGGCGAGCGCTACAACAAGGTGGTCGATATCTGGTCGCACACCAACGATCAAGTCGCCAAGGCGATGATGGACAAGCTGGGTAAGGACGAGGTGGTCAACGCCAAGGGCGAGACCGTCAAGCAGGACTCCTTCAACTCGGTCTTCATGATGGCCGACTCCGGGGCGCGTGGCTCCGCCGCGCAGATTCGCCAGCTGGCCGGTATGCGTGGCCTGATGGCCAAGCCGGATGGCTCCATCATTGAGACCCCGATCACCGCGAACTTCCGTGAGGGGCTGAACGTTCTGCAGTACTTTATCTCCACCCACGGCGCCCGCAAGGGTCTGGCCGATACCGCGCTGAAGACCGCCAACTCCGGTTATCTTACCCGGCGTCTGGTCGATGTGGCGCAGGATCTGGTGGTGGTGGAGGATGACTGCGGGACGCAGAACTCCATTATGCTGCAATCCCTGATTGAGGGCGGCGACGTGGTGGAGCCGTTGCGTGAGCGGGTGCTGGGGCGCGTGCTGGCGCAAGATGTCATGTTGCCTAACAGTGACGAGATCGCCATTGCCCGCGACACCCTGCTGGATGAGAAGTGGGTCGCCAAGCTGGAAAACCTCTCCATCGACCACGTGCTGGTGCGCTCACCTATTACCTGTGAGACCCGCTACGGCGTCTGTGCCGCCTGTTATGGGCGTGACCTGGCGCGTGGCCACCGGGTGAATACCGGCGAGGCGGTGGGGGTCATTGCCGCCCAGTCTATCGGCGAGCCGGGCACCCAGCTGACCATGCGCACCTTCCACATCGGTGGCGCGGCCTCCCGTTCGGCGTCGGTCAATAATATCCAGATCAAGAGCAACGGCAGTGCCCGTCTGCACAACATCAAACTGGTGCAGCACAGTCAGGGCCACAATGTGGCGGTGTCACGCTCCGGCGAGATCACAGTGATTGACGAGGCGGGCCGTGAGCGTGAGCGCTACAAGGTTCCCTATGGCGCCAAGATCAACATCAATGATGGTGATGCGGTCAAGGCCGGTGACGTGCTTGCCAACTGGGATCCACATACCCACCCGGTAATCACCGAGATGGCGGGGCGCATCAAGTTCTTCGACTTCGAGGATGGCATCACCGTCAACACCCAGACCGATGATGTCACCGGACTCTCTTCGCTGGTGATCATCGATCCCAAGCAGCGTGGCTCGGTCGGTAAGGAGCTGCGCCCGATGGTGAAGCTGGTCGATGCCGAGGGCAACGATCTGAAGATCCCGGAGACCGATATCCCGGCTAACTACTTCCTGCCCGCCGGCGCCATCGTCAACATGCGTGACGGTGACGAGGTAGGGGTGGGTGACGTGGTCGCCCGTATCCCGCAGGAGTCCTCCAAGACCCGCGACATCACCGGTGGTCTGCCACGGGTAGCCGACCTGTTTGAGGCGCGCAAACCCAAGGAGCCCTCCATCCTGGCGGAGATCAGCGGCACTATTTCCTTCGGCAAGGAGACCAAGGGCAAGCAACGCGTCGTGATCACCCCCAAAGAGGGGGAGCCGCACGAGGAGCTGATCCACAAGTGGCGTCACGTCACGGTGTTCGAGGGTGAACATGTGGCGAAGGGTGAGGTGATCGTCGAGGGCGATTCGAGTGCCCACGACATCCTGCGGCTGCAGGGGGTCGAGGCGTTGGCCCAGTACATCGTCAACGAGGTACAGGATGTCTACCGCCTGCAGGGTGTAAAGATCAACGACAAGCACATCGAGGTCATTGTGCGGCAGATGCTGCGCAAGGCCGAGATCAAAAGTGGCGGCGAGACCCGCTTCCTGCAGGGCGAGCAGCTTGAGGTGGCGCGTATTCTCGATGAGAACGAGCGGGTGATTGCCGAGGGCAAAACCCCGGCCACCATAGAGCGCATGCTGCTGGGTATCACCAAGGCCTCGTTGGCTACCGAGTCGTTCATCTCGGCGGCCTCGTTCCAGGAGACCACCCGCGTCCTTACCGATGCGGCGGTTACCGGTAAGCAGGATGACCTGCGCGGCCTCAAGGAGAACGTTATTGTGGGCCGCTTGATACCGGCGGGCACCGGACTGGCCTATCATGCGGAGCGTCGTCGCCGCCGTGAGGCGGAGGTGGCCTTCATGGAGGAGATCGCCCTCCCAGAAGTGCAGATGGAAGAAACTGGTGAAGTGGAAGGCTAATCCCGCGAAAACGGGTAAGGCGGTGCGGCAGTGCTTGACACGGCTGCCGTGCAGTCATAGAATTCCGCTTCTTTTTCCCACGGGCCGGTGAATGTGCCGGTCTGTGTTTTATTAAGCTGGAGCAAATTTGGAACATGGCAACGATTAACCAGCTGGTCCGTGCGCCGCGCAAGCGTAAGGTAGCCAAGAGCAATGTACCGGCCCTCGAGGCCTGCCCGCAAAAGCGTGGTGTCTGTACCCGGGTGTACACCACCACCCCGAAAAAGCCGAACTCCGCGCTGCGTAAGGTGGCCCGTGTGCGTCTTACCAACGGCTTTGAGGTGACCACCTATATCGGTGGTGAGGGTCACAATCTTCAGGAGCACTCGGTGGTTCTGATTCGTGGCGGCCGTGTAAAGGATCTTCCGGGTGTGCGTTACCATACCGTTCGTGGTGCCCTTGATACCGCCGGTGTTAATGATCGCCGCCAGGCCCGTTCCAAATACGGCGCCAAGCGTCCCAAGACCAAGTAGGGTTAGATACGATGGCCAGAAGAAGAGTAGCTGCGAAGCGTGAGATTCTGCCGGATCCGAAGTACGGAAACCGCACCCTCTCCAAATTCATGAATATCGTCATGCAGGACGGTAAGAAATCGGTCGCCGAGAAGATTGTCTACGGCGCCCTCGATCGTGTTGCCGAGAAAAACCCCGGCGAAGTGCTGGCCCTGTTTGAAAAGGCGCTGAGCAATATTCGTCCGATGGTTGAGGTGAAGTCACGCCGCGTTGGCGGCGCCACCTACCAGGTACCGATTGAGGTTCGTGGTGATCGTGGCATGGCCCTGGCCATGCGTTGGCTGGCCTCCTCGGCACGCAAGCGCAGCGAAAAGTCGATGGGCATGCGCCTCGCCGGTGAGATCCTGGATGCCATCGAGAGCAAGGGTTCCGCCGTCAAGAAACGCGAAGAGACACACCGTATGGCAGAGGCCAACAAGGCCTTCGCACACTATCGCTGGTAAGCCGGTTTACAGGCTGTAGGTCGTGGCACGCAAAACGCCCATTGAGCGTTATCGTAATCTCGGCATCATGGCGCACATCGATGCCGGAAAGACCACCACCACCGAGCGGGTGCTTTTTTATACCGGGGTCTCACACAAGATTGGTGAGGTTCACGACGGCGCCGCCACCATGGACTGGATGGAGCAGGAGCAGGAGCGGGGGATCACCATCACCTCGGCGGCCACCACCTGTTTCTGGAGCGGTATGGAGAAGCAGTTCCCGGAACATCGAATCAATATTATCGATACTCCCGGGCACGTTGATTTCACCATCGAGGTGGAACGCTCGCTGCGCGTTCTCGATGGGGCCTGTGCGGTATTTTGCGCCGTTGGTGGCGTGGAGCCGCAGTCAGAGACGGTGTGGCGCCAGGCGAACAAGTACCGTGTGCCGCGCCTGGCCTTCGTCAATAAAATGGACCGTTCCGGCGCCGACTTCCTGCGCGTTGTAGAACAGATGAAGCGCCGCCTGGGGGCCACTCCGGTGCCATTGCAGTTGAATATTGGTGCCGAGGAGACCTTCCGCGGCGTGGTGGATCTGTTGCAAATGCAGGCGATCTACTGGAACGAAGAGGATCGCGGCACCACCTTTGTGCGGGGAGAGATCCCCGATGAGCTGTGCGCCAAGGCCACCGAGCTGCGAGAGCAGCTGGTAGAGGCCGCCGCCGAGGCCAACGACGAACTGATGGGTAAGTACCTCGAAGGAGGTGTTCTCAGTGAGGCGGAGATAAAGGACGGGTTGCGTCAGCGCACGCTGGCCAATGAGATCGTACCCTGCCTGTGTGGCTCAGCCTTCAAGAACAAGGGCGTGCAGGCCATGCTGGATGCGGTGGTGGAGTATCTGCCCAGCCCGCTGGATGTGCCGGCTATCGAGGGTGTGCTCGATGACAAGGATGAGAGCGTGGTATATCGCCACGCGGATGACGATGAACCGTTTTCGGCGTTGGCATTCAAGATTGCCACCGATCCTTTTGTCGGCACCTTGACCTTTTTCCGTGTCTACTCCGGAACATTGGTCTCCGGCGATGCGGTGATGAATCCGCTGAAGGGAAAACGAGAGCGTATTGGCCGTATCCTGCAGATGCATGCCAATTCGCGTGAAGAGATTAAGGAGGTGCGCGCCGGTGATATCGCCGCCGCGGTTGGCCTCAAGGATGTCACCACGGGCGATACCCTGTGTGACATGCAACATGTTATCACGCTGGAAAAGATGGAGTTCCCGGAGCCGGTGATCTCCATTGCCGTCGAGCCCAAGACGCAGGCCGACCAGGAGAAGATGGCCATTGCGCTGGCCAAGCTGGCGCAGGAGGATCCCTCCTTTCGGGTGCATACCGATGAGGAGTCCGGGCAGATCATTATCTCCGGGATGGGTGAGCTGCATCTGGAGATCATCGTTGACCGCATGCTGCGCGAATTCAAGGTCGGCTGCAGTGTGGGGGCGCCGCAGGTTGCCTACCGCGAGGGCATCCGGCATAGCGTCGAGGTTGAGGGCAAGTTTGTGCGCCAGACTGGCGGCCGCGGCCAGTATGGTCATGTCTGGCTCAGGTTGGAGCCGCAGCCGCAGGGCGCGGGTTATGAGTTTGTTAACGAGATTGTTGGCGGCACGGTACCCAAGGAGTTTATCCCGGCGGTAGATAAGGGTGTCCGGGAGCAGATGGGCAATGGCGTACTTGCCGGCTTTCCGATAGAGGATGTCAAGGTGACGCTCTATGATGGCTCTTATCACGATGTTGACTCGAATGAGATGGCGTTTAAAATTGCCGGCTCGATAGGCTTTAGAGATGGGGCAAAGAAGGCCGATCCCTATCTGATGGAGCCGATAATGACTATTGAAGTGGTGACCCCTGAAGAGTACATGGGGGAGGTGATGGGTGATCTGAACCGGCGCCGCGGTATCGTGCAGGGGATGGAGGAGAGTGTCTCCGGCAAGATAATTCGTGCCGAGGTGCCACTGGGCGAGATGTTCGGTTATGCCACCGACCTGCGCTCTGCCACACAGGGCCGAGCCACCTATTCAATGGAATTCGCGAAATATGCAGAGGCCCCGAGCAGTGTGGTTGATGCAGTAGTGAGAAGGTTTAATTAACAAGTTTTAGTATCCGAGGTAGCTGTCATGTCTAAAGAAAAATTTCAACGCACGAAACCGCACGTAAACGTCGGCACCATCGGTCACGTCGACCATGGCAAGACCACGCTCACCGCCGCACTGACCAAATGCATG